>NZ_CP109162.1:5769222-6092297 GCF_035920445.1 Nocardia sp. NBC_01730
CGTCGAGCAGGCCGACCACAGTGCGCAGCAGCCGGGTCTTGCCCTGGCCGCGCTCACCCAGCAGCACGACGTCGTGACCCGCGAGCAGCGCACGTTCCAGCTGCGGCAGGACAGTCCGGTCGAAGCCGACGATGCCGGGCCACGGGTCGCTACCGGAACCCAGAAGGGCCAGCAGGTTATCGCGAATCTCGGTCTTCACGCCACGCGGCAGGTAGCCGGCCGAGCGCAGCTCGCCCGCGGTCGTGGGCAAGTGTTCTGGAACTGTCACGACTTCGACGCTACGTCCAATCGGCGCTCCGGTCGACGTAAAGCTCGCGACGCAGGCGTGCGCCGACCAGGGGAGTCAGCTCGCGGGCTGGCAGGCGTCGCGGAGCGAACACGCGCCGCAGGCGCTGCCGCAGCCGCCGACCTCGACGGGCGGGGCAATCGCCTCGGCCGCCTGCGCGGCGGCGTTGGCGCCCGTACCCAGGGTGAACAGCGCGACGGCCGCAACAACGGCCGCGACAAGGAGCGCGACGATCCCGCTCGCGGCCAGCGTGACGAGACCACCGGCGAACAGCAGGGCCCCGGCCGCAATGGATGTGGGAGCGGCGACACGGTTCGCCACACGGAAGGTTTCGTCGCTCGACAGCGCGGCCTCGGTGTGCACCCCGACGAAACGGTTGCGGGGCAGCCGACCGGTCAGCCCGAGCGCGCCGGTTGTGATAGCCACGACAGCCAGCACGAACAGGACGGGAGCGACGACGAACACCCATGCAGGCTAGCGCATCCGTGTCAACCGGCCGCTGCCGGGCCGTGCACCGAGCGACACGAAGGGAAGTCCAGGCCAGCCCGATTTTCGGTCTTGGAGACCGGACGTTCTACGCTGATAGACGAAGTTTGTCTGGGATTCGGCGATCACAAGAAGGCAGGACCGTGCAGGACACACGTGCAACCGAAAGCGCTGTACCAGAGCACCGGTACAGCGCGGAGCTTGCCGGCCGCATCGAGCGCCGGTGGCAGCGGACGTGGGATGAGCGCGGAACCTTCCACGCGCCGAATCCGGTGGGCCCGCTCGCCGGGACGACCCCGGCCGACAAGCTGTTCGTGCAGGACATGTTTCCCTACCCCTCCGGCGCCGGTCTGCATGTCGGGCATCCGCTGGGTTATATCGCCACCGACGTCTTCGCCCGCTACCACCGCATGCACGGCCGCAATGTGCTGCACGCCCTCGGCTACGACGCGTTCGGCCTGCCCGCCGAGCAGTACGCGGTGCAGACCGGCGCGCACCCGCGGGTGACCACCGAGTCGAACATCGCCACCATGCAGCGTCAGCTGGACCGGCTCGGTCTCGGCCATGACCGGCGCCGCTCGTTCGCGACCACCGACCCGGAGTACTACCGCTGGACCCAGTGGATCTTCCTGCGCATCTACCACGCCTGGTACGACCAGGAGTCCGGTCGCGCCCGCCCGATCGCCGAACTGGAAGCCCAATTCGCCTCCGGCGCGCGGACCGCCCCTGGCGGGCAGGACTGGGCCACCATGACCGCCGCCGAGCGCAGCGCGCTGGTGGATTCGTATCGCCTGGTCTACCAAACCGATTCGATGGTCAACTGGTGTCCCGGCCTCGGCACCGTGCTCTCGAACGAGGAGGTCACCGCCGAGGGACGCAGCGAGCGCGGGAATTTCCCGGTGTTCCGCAAGCGGCTGTGGCAGTGGATGATGCGCATCACCGCCTACGCCGACCGGCTGGTCGACGATCTGGACGACCTGGACTGGCCGGAGAACGTGAAGGCCATGCAACGCAACTGGATCGGGCGCTCGCGTGGTGCGCAGGTGAAGTTCGACGCGGACGGCGAGCAGATCGAGGTCTTCACCACCCGGCCCGACACCCTGTTCGGTGCGACCTACGTCGTGCTGGCACCGGAGCACGAGCTGGTCGACAAGCTGACCGCCGCCGCGTGGCCCGAAAACACCGACCCTCGCTGGACCAACGAAGGCGCCGCCACTCCCGCGGATGCCGTCGCGGCCTACCGCAAGTCGATCGCGGCCAAGTCGGATCTGGAGCGCCAGGAGAGCAAGGAGAAGACCGGCGTCTTCCTCGGCACCTACGCCACCAACCCGGTCGACGGCGTCCCCGTGCCGATCTTCATCGCCGACTATGTGCTCAGCGGCTACGGCACCGGCGCGATCATGGCGGTGCCCGGCCACGACCAGCGCGACTGGGATTTCGCCACCATGCTCGGCCTGCCGATCAAGGAGGTCATCTCCGGCGGCGACATCACCGCCTCGGCCCACTCGGGCGAGGGCGAACTGGTGAATTCCGACTACCTGAACGGGCTTTCGGTCGAGGACGCCAAGGCGACGGTGATCGCCCGGCTGGAGGCCGACGGTCACGGCACCGGCACCATCCAGTACAAGCTGCGCGACTGGCTGTTCGCCCGCCAGCGGTACTGGGGCGAGCCGTTCCCGATCGTCTACGACGAGCAGGGCGCACCGCACGCGCTGCCGGAATCCATGCTGCCGGTGCGGCTTCCGGAACTGGACGACTTCGCACCGGTGACCTTCGACCCGGACGACGCGTCTTCCGAGCCGTCGCCGCCGCTGGCCAAGGCCACCGACTGGGTGCACGTCGAACTGGATCTGGGCGACGGACCGAAGAAATATCGGCGCGACACGAACGTGATGCCGAACTGGGCGGGCAGCTCCTGGTACCAGCTGCGCTACGCCGACCCGACCAACACCGAGACGTTGTGCGCCAAGGAGAACGAGGCGTACTGGCTGGGCCCACGCACCGAGGTCGGCGGCCCGAACGATCCGGGCGGCGTTGACCTGTACGTCGGCGGCGTCGAGCACGCGGTGCTGCACCTGCTGTACGCGCGCTTCTGGCAGAAGGTGCTGTTCGACCTTGGCGATGTCACCGGCTCGGAGCCGTACCGGCGACTGTTCAACCAGGGCTACATCCAGGCGCACGCGTACACCGACGAGCGCGGCGCGTATGTGCCCGCCGCGGAGGTGGTCGAACGGGACGGCAAGTTCTTCTGGACGGACACCACCGGCGCCGAGATCGAGGTGTTCCAGGAATACGGCAAGATCGGTAAGTCACTGAAGAACGCCATCTCCCCGGACGAGATGTGCGATCTGTACGGCGCGGACACCTTCCGCTTCTACGAGATGGCGATGGGTCCGCTGGACACCTCCCGTCCGTGGGCGACCAAGGACGTCGTGGGCGCGCACCGCTTCCTGCAGCGCTTCTGGCGACTTGTGGTGGACGAGGAGACCGGCGGTGTGCGAGTCACCGACGCCGGGCCGGCCGACGAGACGCTTCGGCTGCTGCACAAGACGATCGCCGGCGTGGACGAGGATTTCGCCGCGCTGCGTGACAACACGGCGGGCGCCAAGCTGATCGAGTTGACCAACCACCTGACCAAGACCTACCCGGATGGCACGCCGCGCGCGGTGGTCGAACCGATGGTGCTGATGCTGGCTCCGCTGTCTCCACACATCGCTGAGGAGCTGTGGGAACGCCTGGGCCACACCGCGTCCCTGGCGCACGGCCCGTTCCCGGTCGCCGATCCGGCGCTGCTGGTGGATGAGTCGGTCGAGTATCCGATCCAGGTGAACGGCAAGGTGCGCAGCCGAATTCAGGTGGCCGCCGACGCCGACAACGCGACGATCGAGGCTGCCGTGCTTGCCGACGAGAAGATCGCCACGCTGCTGAACGGGGCCGCGCCGCGCAAGCTGATCGTGGTGCCCGGCCGACTGGTGAACATCGTCGCCTGACAGCGCGTCCGAGAACTCCGTCGGGAGCGTGTGACGCCGTCCTTCTCGGACGTCCGGTGACCGATCTGTTAGGGGTCGGTCATCGGTTCCCGCGTCATCCGGACTGGTTTCACACACCTTCGGATAGGTGTGTCGGAGCCGTCCCGTCGGCGAGCGTTGTCAACCGGGACTCGGGCTTCGGGCTCCCGGACTCGGGCACAGATCCGAGTGGCGAGAATGACCCGCCTGCGGTAGCTCGTGCGGTCCCGTCGAGGCAGCGGTAGCCGCAGCCGGGTGGTTCGATCGCGCTGTCCCACTAAAGCCACAGGTCAGCGGCTGCTCAAGCATGGTGGGGACGAAGCACGATCTCGGTGGGGTGTCCGTCGCGCGGAGTGTCGATGGCGGCACGCACCGCACCCGCGACCGTTTCGGGAGTGAGGAACTCCTCGGGTTCGTACTCGCGGCCCTCGTCCGCGACGATCTGGCGCTGCATGTCGGTGTCGATGCGTCCCGGGTGAATCGAGGTCACCCGCAGCGCGGGCTCTTCCAGCCGCAGCGCGTCACCGAAGGCGCGCAGCCCGAATTTGCTCGCCGCGTAGGAAGCCCAGCCGGCGTTCGCGCGCAATCCGGCGCCCGAATTGATCAGCACCACATGGCCATTGCTCGCCCGCAGCGCGGGAAGCAGCAGCCTGGTCAGCTCGGCGACCGCGATCAGGTTGGCTTCCAAGGTCTTTCGCCACTGATCGACGGTGGAGTCCGCGATGGTGCCGAGATCAGCGACACCGGCGTTGTGCACCAGCACATCCAGGCGTCGGATCGGCGCGACTGCCGCGGCGACGGCGGAATAGTCGGTCAGCTCGACCGGCCACGCGGTCGCGTCGGGCACTTCCGCCAGGATGTCGCGCAACGCGTCCGCCGAGCGGGCACCGAGCAGCACATCGTGCGTCGGCGCTAGTTCACGCGCGATCGCGGCGCCGAGCCCGCGGCTGGCGCCGGTGATCAACGCGGTCGGTGTCCGGGTCACGGCGGAAGTCATGGACCCCACCGTAACCATCGGGAGAACATGCGGCGTAAGACCACAGCACTGAACGCAGGCAGAGCGATGCGGGCACGAATCGATCTGACGATCTCGGGCAGCTGATCACGGATGGAGGCATTCGAGAGTGCGAACCGCCGAACCCGAGCCAGCCGGTCGCCGGAGTGACGAGGGCGACTCGGACACCGCTGAGCGGGCATATCCGCGAGCGGCGTCGCAGAATAGGGGGATGCAAAACGCGGGCTTCACCCCAACCCAGCTCGCTGCCCGCGCCGCCTACCTGCTGCGTGGCAACGACCTGGGCACGATGACCACCGCCGCGCCGCGGCTGTATCCGCACATGTGGAGCTGGGACGCGGCGTTCGTCGCGGTCGGGCTGGCTCCGCTGAGCGTGGAGCGGGCGGTGATCGAGCTGGACACCCTGCTCTCGGCGCAGTGGAAGAACGGCATGATCCCGCACATCGTCTTCGCCAACGGCGTCGACGGCTACTTTCCCGGCCCGTCCCGCTGGGAGTGCCGCAATCTGGCCGCCAACGCGCCGGATGGCCCGGACACCTCCGGGATCACCCAGCCCCCGGTGCATGCCATCGCGGTCCAGCGGATTCTGGACCACTCGCGCAGACATGGCCGCAGCACCAGGTCCGTGGCCGAGGAGTTCCTCAACCGGCGCTGGCCGGACCTGGTGCGCTGGCACCGTTGGCTGGCGCACGCCAGGGACCCCAAGGAGACCGGCCGGATCACGCTGTACCACGGGTGGGAGTCCGGCATGGACAACTCACCCCGCTGGGACCGCGCCTACGAGAACGTGATCCCCGGCGACCTGCCGCCCTACCACCGCGAGGACTTGCTCGTGGTCGCCGATCCGACCCAGCGGCCCACCGACCGCGAGTACGACCGTTACCTGTGGCTGGTCGAGCAGATGCGCCGCGCGGGCTACGACGACTACCAGCTCGCCTCCACCATGAGCTTCGCCGTAGAGGACGTGTTCGTCACCGCGATCTTCGCGCTGGCCTGCGAGGTCCTGGCCAATATCGGCGAGGAGTACAAGCAGCCCAACGCCGACGTGCGCGACCTGTACACATGGGCCGACCGGTTCCGCGCTGGCGTCGTCGCGACGACCGACGCCCGCACCGGCGCCGCGCGCGACTTCGATGTGCGGTTGGGGCGGCGGATCGGCACCGAGACACTCGCCATGTTCGCGCCGCTGCTGTGCGGCGGCCTGCCGCGCAACACTGAACGCAGCCTGCTGCGGCTGTTCGAGGGCCCGCGCTTCTGCGGACATCCGGACCTGCGCTACGTGCTGCCGCCGTCCACTTCACCGGTGTCCAAGGACTTCCGCTCCCGTGAATACTGGCGCGGCCCGGTCTGGCCGGTGATGAGCTGGTTGTTCTCCTGGGTCTTCGCCCGGCGCGGCTGGGCCGAACGCTCGTTCATGCTGCGCGCCGAGGGATTACGCCAGGCCAGCGACGGCAGCTTCGCCGAGTACTACGAGCCGTTCACCGGGGAACCGCTCGGCAGCATGCAACAGTCCTGGACCGCGGCATCCGTACTGGACTGGCTGGGCTGACCCGCCTCCGGCGCAGGCCGTGCGCCGTCAGATGCTCTGTCCAGCAGATTCCCGTTACAGCGAATTACATCCCGGCAAGGTGATCCCAGACAGCGTCACCATGGCCGCCAAGAGCAGCAAGGGCAGCGACTTCACCGTGACATCCCCGACACCGCCTCACCTCCCCAGATCTGCAAGAAGTGACCTCACGGATCTGCTGGGCTCCGTCCCCCAGGCTGTACCGCCGGTGGACTGGGCCCAGGTCGAACACCGCCTCGGCTTCTCCGTCCCCCCTGACTACCGCAGTTGGGCCGCCACTTACCCCCAGATCACCATCGACGGCTTTCTGACCGTCTTCCACCCCGCAGCGCCGGCACCCAACCTGTTCACCGCCGACGCCCTCCTCGACTTCGACCGCGCGCTGCGCGACGTCGACCCCGACGACATCCCCTACCCCCTCCACCCCGAACCCGGCGGCCTCTACCCCTGGGGCACCACTGCCAACACCCACCGGCTCCACTGGTACCCGACACGTGGCCACATCGTCGTCATCGGCCGCGCCGGAAACTGGGAATGGCCCGGCACCATGAGCGAATTCCTCTCAGGCATCCTCACCCGCCAGTTGATCTGCCCGCTGTTCCCCGCCAACTTCCCCAGCCCCGGATTCACTACCCAGGCATACCAAGCCAGATAGCTGTATTCCTGTTCACCTCCGGAGCCGCTGGTACCCGATTGCCCAACGTGCAGGGTCCGACGCGGGCGAGGTCGGTGCCGACAGGAGGTTCCTCGGAGCACGAAGCCAGTCGTTGCGCTGCTGTGTAGCTATCCATTCACAACTGCCACATCCGCATCACTGGTAACATCTAGAGCAAGTCGCTATCGTCAAACGCCATGGACAACACTTGGTGGGACTCGACCACCCGTCGACGGGTTGCAGCGCTATCGCTGATCACACTGATCAGCGGCCTTTCAGCTACCATTCCGGTCGCCGCGGCCGCGCCGATCGGGCCGGACGTGTCGTCCTGGCAGCACGGCGACGGACGGCTGATCGACTGGTTCGCGGTCAGACGTTCCGGGCACGACTTCGCCATGGTCAAGGCCACCGAGGGCCTGAGCTACATCAACCCCTACTTCGTGCCCGACAGTCTGCTGATGCGTGCGGCGGGCATAGCTCGCGGGACGTATCACTACGCCCGGCCGAACCTGCCGCCCGAGCCGCAAGCCGCGATGTACGCGGCGGTGGCGCTCGGGCAGAACGGCCCGCTCGATTTGCCGCCGGTCCTCGACCTGGAGGACTCCGGCGGGCTCACCCCAGCGGCCCTGATCGACTGGACGCACCGGTACCTGAACACCGTCCAGGCGCTGACCGGCCGCCTCCCGATCATCTACACCTATCCCCGGTTCTGGCAGAGCGCGATGGCCGACACCAACGAGTTCACCAGATACCCCCTCTGGATCGCCGACTACCGCGGCAACGCCCAACCCGAGGTCCCCGGCGGCTGGCCTACCTGGACGTTCTGGCAGACCACCGACCGCGGCACCATCCCAGGCATTGCCGGTCGCACCGACCTCAACGTATACAGCGGCGCCCAAGGCGATTTCGCCCGGTTCGCGAACATGAGCGGGCTCACCGGAAGCGGATAGAACGGTGCGTCTTTCGAACACGATCGAACCATGGCCGAAATTCATGCAGCACAATCGATTACGGGAGGCCAAAAATTTCGCTGGTGTCGATCGCGAGAATCAGGACTCTCGTCGCGAAACCGGATCCGCCTGCGCCGGTTGGTGCCGCACTGTTCCCTCGCGCCGGTAAGGCACTGTCAGGTTGTGAATACGCAGCTTTGATAGCTCCTCGAAAGATACGTACTGGAACTGGGATTCAGATAGTCAGAGTCGCCGCGGCCATCCCTGTCGGTGTATAGACGGACGGTGGCGTTGGTCTTGTTTTCGATCAACCCCTGACCGATATCGATATTGTAGGTTCGATACTCGCCAGGATCGATGATCTGGTCGGAGTACCCCGAGGCGTTCTGGTAGGTAAAGGTGCCGACAGCCATGTTCTTGCCTCCGTTACGCAAGCAAAATCGATGTTGCTGCATGATAGCTCCTTCTCGTACCCTACTCCCTGATCACGCAGATTTCGCGGCATCGAGTCGCGCAGATCCAGATCGGAGCGATGCGAACGCTAGCGTGTTGAAGCCCTGTCTGAAATGGCCATGATTAGGTAGGTAGCAGAAGTTTTCCTGCAGTCGACGAGCTGACATGACAGTTGATGTCGAGTGGTTTGCGAGCATTATCCGAACAATTTCCGACAAGCTTTGAAATCGAGACATTTCCGACATATTAGTATGAGAATGTTCATCGCGTTGATGTTCGCGTCGACTAACGGTCGCGCGTCGGGTGATAATGGCTGGCTATATATGATTTCCCCGGAAAATATCGGCAATACACGCCGAATTTAATAACAGCCGCACTTGTTCCATACCTTCGCCGAGCACTCGGCGCGGTTCGACGACGACAACCTCGTATCGCCGGTGGTGGCGGCTCGGCAGATCTCGACCGGCTGGCGAAGGCGAGAACGCTGTCGCGCACCGCTTCGGGCAGACATTCGCATTCGAACTATTCGATGCAGCTCGATGCTCAGGACACGAGGGGTTGCTCGTCCGATTCGGTCAACTGCACGATGTACAACCCGCCGCGCTCGGCCTTGACGTCCGTCACCTCGAGTTGCGTGCCCGGCAAGAGGATGAATTCCTCTTCGTCGGTGAACGCGGAGAAATTCCGGATGCTCACGGCCCGGGTGGGGCGCACCTCGAAGAGTGTTCGCTTACCGCGACCACCGAGGAATGCCCGGGCCACGCTGGGCTCGGACGTGCAGGAAGATACTCCCCACCAGGTCACGGTCCGACCTCGCGAGTACTGTGCGCGCAGGTCGAGCGATACCCCACGCCACAACGGCTCGCTGCGGGCGGGAAGCTGTGACACGGCCGAGAACAGCAGCCGCAGGTACGGGAGGTACGGGGCGAGTTTCGCCCGGTCCGGGGAGCGCAGGACGATGTTGATCTGCCGATAGAACGCGGACTCGTGGGTGTAAAGGTGGAGTGCGGCAATCGCGTCGGCGGACAGACTCCCGGTCGTCTGGTCCGCCCGCCTCTTGCCGAACTCGTGCGACAACGCGGCGTGCCGGTCGAGACCGGACAGCAGCTTGGCGACCGGGGCGATGGCGTCGTGGAAGTCCATCAGCGGGGTCTCGAACACACCGGTGATCGCGGGGAGGACGAGCCCCTCGTCCTTGACGCTCGCGAGCCGTTCGAGGTACAGCTGGTGCAGCTCCATGGTGGACGCGATGAACGCGCCCATGCGTTCGGCGATGTCGTGGTCCGTCCCGCCGGCTTCCGCCGCAAGCTTGTTCCACCCTGTGCTCGGCAACCAGTCGATCTCATCGGCGCCCAGTGCTGCCAGCGCCGCGTTCACCGTTTCGAAATGGTCACCGTTGCAAAAGATATCGCCCTGCGCCGCCGGATTGGCGTGGTCTACATGCCGGACTTCGACCTGGGGGTACTTCTTCTGGAGTTGCAGGACAACCTTTTTCAAACTGCGGGCGTGGGCCCCCCACCACGCGAAGACAACACCACGGTCGGCCTCGTCGGCGTTCTGCTTGGCCCTGAGGATCTCTTCGACGATCCGCTCGGCAACGGGACGCCAGAACGCAGTGTGCTCTTCGGTTCCCATCACCCCGTCGCTACTGGCGGTGAGCGCCGCGTTCAGCAGCAGCACACCCTGAGTGAGCATCGCCTGGAACCATTCCGGCGGCTGGACGGCGTCCTGCTCGTGCAACAATGCACGAATATCGGCGATCGGGGTCTTCTTGGGTATGCCGTACTTCCACATCGCCGTTGCTTTGATAATGCAGCGGATGCTGATGACCCTTCCGAACTGGCTGTCCTTCCAATTGTGGAAGGCGTTGTCGAACATGGCGATGCCGGTGGCACTCTCCGGCCGCGGGTACGGGTTCTGGCCGAAGATGACGACCTTCCACTTGTGCGGTGGATGGGGCTTCAGCGCCTGGAAGGTCAGCTCCCGAACGGGGACGACATGCGGGCTACGGCCCGGACCCATGAACATGGCCGCGTCCGGCTGTGCCTCGATGACCGGCTTCAGCAGTGGAAGCCACGGTTCACCGCCGCCTTTGAACAATTCGGCAAGGTCCAGCGGATCATTCATGCTCACCATCGGCACTATAGGTCATGAAATCTCCTCTGGCAGCGGCCATGTCGGTGGGGCGCGGTAGCGTCGCGAACAGTGGTAAGAACCGCATCGCTATGGGAGTGGATCATGAGCAAAAACCGTATGCAGGCGTCGCTGAGGGTGGTGTTGACCGACATCAACCCGCACGTTGTGGAGGCGTGGCGGGCGGCATTCGCCGACAACCCCGAGATCGAGATCCATCGGGCCTCGATCCTTGATCAGCACGTCGATGCCTGGGTCACCCCGACCAACTCCCGGGGTCGGATGGACGGAGGGGTCGACGCGGTCATCAAGCGGCACCTCGGGGCGGGGATCCAACTGCGAGTGCAGCGGGCCATCCGTGATCAGTGCGCGGGAAGGCTTCCGGTGGGAAGCGCGGTGTGCGTTCCGTCCGGGGCGACCAACCCGAAGTTCCTGATCTCCACGCCGACAATGGAAACGTCCGCACAGAACGTCAGCGAGACCCTGAATGTGGCCTTGGCGTGTGCCGCCGGGTTCCAGGCGATCCACCGGCAGAACAACGAGGCGCCAGGCAGCATCGAGTCGGTGGCGCTGGTCGGCATGGGTGCCGAAACCGGCCGCGTGCCTGCCCGCGTCTGCGCCAACCTGATGTGGACGGGCTACACGTTGTTCAACGACTACCGGTTCGAAGACTACGACGACCTGCGCGGCACGATCTTCGCGCAACTCGACGACATCGAGAATGCGCCCAACGACCAGCGGGTACGCATCGCGCGACCCAAACGCACCGCGAACCGTCGCTGATCGACCGGCATCCTTGGACCGTGCGGTCGACCGGGTCCAGTGCACGTCATGGGCGGGAATCAATTCGGTTGTTGCGCAATAAAGTTACGTTGCGACGCAGAGGATCTCGGTTCGAGCCACCCAGGAAGCGTCGGCGATTCACGCTTATCCGGCCCGCGACATGTTCGCGTGCGAATGGCCGATCGCGTTATGGGAGGACAGCATGACCGAGTCCGTGATCCAGTTGCCTACCGCTGGAGAGTCGGTGTTCGACACCTATGAGCGGATCCGCCGCCGCGGTCCGATCGTCGAGATCGAACTTCCCGGAAACGTCGCAGCCTGGATGGCGGTGAGCCACCGAGCGGTGAGCGAAGTCCTCGCCGGCGACGGCACGCTGTTCAGCAAGAACGCGAAGAACTGTCCCGCGCTCCACGACGGCACCATCGCGGCCGATTGGCCACTGCGCGCGCTGACCGACATCGACCACATGCTCAACAAGGACGGCGAGGACCACCGGCGGATGCGCAAGACGATCAGCCGGGCGTTCAGCACCGGCAGAGTGGCCGCGCTCGAACCGCGAATCCAGCAGATCGCCTCCGAACTGATCGACGTTCTTCCCGACGGGCCCGACGAAATCGACCTCGTTCCGGGTTACACGACACCACTGCCGGTACGAGTGATCTGCGAGCTGTTCGGAGTAGCGCCGAGCGAACAACCGCAGATCCGGAGCTGGGCAACCACATTTGTCTCGCATACCAGCACCGGCGACCAAATGCAGGCAGCTATGCAGGGCATAATCGGCTACCTGACCGAGTTGCTCGATCGGAAACGACACACACCTGGTGAGGACCTCACATCGGCCCTGCTGCAAGCCAACGTCGAGGACGGACTGACCGACAACGAGCTGGTCGACATGCTCTGGTTGGTAATCATCGCCGGGCACGAGACGACTGTGCATCTGCTGGGCAACGCGATCATCGCGCTGTGCACCCATCCCGAGCAACTCGCCGCAGCTCGCGCCCAGGACCGGTGGAAAGAAGTTGTGGAGGAGGCCCTGCGCTTTCGCTCGTCGGCGTGCACCATGTTCAACCGGTACGCACTGCGGGATGTCTGTATAGCTGGGGTCGATATTCCCGCAGGCGCCATTGTCGGGTGGGACGCCGGTGTGGGGCGGGATCCAGAGCGGCACCAGAATGCCGACGTTTTCGATATCACCCGCGACCACCGCGACCAGTTGGCTTTCGGACACGGACCGCACTTCTGCCTCGGCGCGCCGCTCGCGCGGCTGGAGAGCCGAATTGCGTTGTCGACATTGTTCAACCGATTCCCGCGGTTGAGTCTCGGCTGTGATCCTGCGCTGATTCCATACAGTCCGCAGATCATCACCTGCGGTCCTCTCACCTTGCCGGCGCTCCTGGATCCAGCTGGGTAATCGCTCGAACCCTCGAGGCTGCCCGGTGCCTCATGCCACACCGCATGTTGCGATGACAACCAATCATCGCAACTGGTCGCTTGCTGAACGCCCGATCGTCTGCATGTCTCCCCAACAACGAGAATCCGCGACAGTAGGTAGGTACTGTCGCGTGCAGTGGATTTGGGGGCAATGGGCGTCGTCCTACATGCGATCGAGGTGTGACAATGCAGTATTCCGAGCTGACCGTGGACGGCGTAGACACCTGGAACACCATCAGCGACAGCTTCGTCCCAATGGATCATCGGTATCGTGACCCGCTCAGCGTGCGTGTCCGGCTGACCGTTCAGGATACGGCCGCATACACCTTGCTACGGACCGAGCAGTATGCAGATCAGCTGGTCTCCCGCACTTCGTCGCACGTCCGCAGAGGACCCGACTGCTTTTACTGGATGGTTCTCCCCCATCAGGGGGCGTTCACTTTTCGGGAGGATGACACCGTTACGCCAATCGCGCCCGGTCGCGCGTTGCTGATGAGGCTGGACCAGGCGTGGCAGCTGCACATGCCCCGCTCTGTCGCTTACGCGTTCCGGATACCGCGTGGAGAGGTCGATCGGCGGTTGTCCTCCGCCGGGCCGCGGCGAACGGTGCTCGACATGGAGTCCGGCCTGGGCCGAGTCGTGCGGAGCATGATCACCGAAACACATGCCGCGCACGCGGCGCTCTCCGCGCGGGAATTCGATGCGGTCTGCGATCGGATCGGTGAGCTGCTGTGCATGATGTCGATGGGGGATATGTCACCTCAGCAGGCTCACCTGGCCGAAACGGCTGAGGCCGTCAGGCGATTCGTGCGAGAGAACGTGGGCGTCGGCGACATTCGGTTACCGGCGGTGGCACACGTGCTCGGCTGGTCACCCCGGCAGCTGCAGTTCGCTTTGCAGCAGACTGGCACCACTTATCGGGAGATACGGCAGGACGAGGCACTGCACGCCGCCCGTGACATGCTGTCGCAACCCGGCCCGCAGGCACTGTCCATCGGTGAGATCGCGGCGCGCTGTGGCTTCACCAAAACATGGTTTTCCACGGCATTCAAAGCACGATATGGCGAAACTCCGCGGGATTTCCAAAAACGCCGGCTGACCGAGAATGCCAGGCCAGCCGACGATGGCCATTACTAGACGGATTACGGCCGAGCCGGGAACTGACCACGCCGGCCGGCGGTCTCAGGCGCCGACGCGACCGCCGTTCTTCTTCCACACCACCGCGACCGACGGGCGCGGCTGACCGGCTCCGCCGTCCGGCCAGTGCGAGAGCGGGTTTTCCGGGCTCGCGTCATCGGCCTCGCCTGGGTGCTGCACGCACACGATGACCCGCGACTCGGTGACCACCGGGCCACAGGTCTCCGCGCCGCGGGGGACGGTGAGGAACTGTTTGGTCTCGCCGCGGTTCGGGCCGTCGAGGACGACCGAGAACAACCCGTCATTCGACTTCAGCGCGTTGCCGTCGGTGGAGATCCACAGGTTGCCGTATGGGTCGAAGGCCAGGTTGTCGGGGCAGGATATCGGGCTCACCTTGGACTTGGCATATCCGGCGAAATAGGTGTCCGCGGCCGCGGGATCGCCGCAGACCAGCAGCAGCGACCAGGTGAACGTAGTGCCGGTGTGGTTGTCGTCGATCTCCAGGACTTGGCCGTTCTTGTTCAGATTGCGCGGGTTCGCCTCGTCCGGGCCCTGCTTGCCCGCCGCGCCCCGGTTGTCATTATTGGTCAGGGCGACGTACACCTTGCCGGTATACGGGTTGGCCTCGAAGTCTTCCGGGCGGTCCATCTTGGTGGCGCCGACCTTGTCCGCGGCCAGCCGGGTGAACACCGCGACCTCTTCGGCACTCATGCCCTCGACAAGCGACTTGCCTTTGCCTTCCGGCCCGGTCTCGAGCAGCGGAATCCACTGGCCGGTTCCGGTGAAACCCTTGTCCGACGGCTTGATTCCGGTGCCGTCGATCTTGTCCGCGTGATCGCCGTCGAGCTTCGCGACGTACAGTGTGCCCGCGTCCAGGATGGTCAGGTTGTGCCGCATGCTCGCGGCGCCGTTTCCCGCCTGGGTCTTGCGCGATGACACGAATTTGTACATGTAGTCGAACTTTTCGTCGTCGCCGGTGTAGGAGACGACATCGCCGTTCTTCGTGACATAGATGGTGGCGCCCTCGTGCTTGAGCCGCCCCATCGCGGTGTGCTTGATCGGTGTCGAGGTCGGATCCCACGGATCGACCTCGACGACGTAACCGAATCGGTTGGCCTCGTTGGGTTCCTGTGCGAGATCGAAACGCTTGTCCGCGCGTTCCCACTGGTAGACGGTCCCGCCCGCAGCGACGCCGTATCGCTTCAGTCGCGCCGCGGCGGCGGATTCGGTCACCTTGTCGCCGTTGGCGAAATAGGCGTGGAAGTTCTCCTCGCCGGAAAGCACTGTGCCCCAGGGGGTCAGGCCGCCGGAACAGTTGGCGAAGGTGCCGAACACCTTGGTGCCGGTCGGGTCGGCCGAGGTCTTGACGAAGTCGCTGCCCGCAGCGGGGCCCGTCAGCTCGAACTCGGTCTTCGCGGTGATCCTGCGGTTGTACTTGCCGAAAGCGGGAACGAGCTTGCCCGACCCCGATTCGCCCTTCACCTCGACCACGGTCAGGCCGTGCGCGGCCATGGTGATCGCGATCTGCTCGTCGGTCGGCGCGTCCTTGTGGTAGCCGCGGAACATGTGCGGGGAAGTCGTGTACTCATGGTTGACCACCAACAAGTAGCTGTTCGCCTGACCCTCGATCGGCAGCAGGGCGGCGAAGTCGTTGTTGTAGCCGAACTGCTTGGCCTGCGCCGCGGCGGTCTGCTTGTCGAAGTCGAACGCGGGCGCGTCGGCGAACAGCGGGTCGCCCCAGCGGATGACGACGGACTGCTCGTAGCCGTCCGGAATCACCACGGCGTCTTCTCTGTTCGGCGCGACGGCCGTGAAGTCGGTCCCGGTTCCCGGTGGACCCGCGGGCGAGGTGGACACCACCGCGGTCGGCTCGCTGTCGTCGCCGCAGGCCGCGAGGACGCTGCCCGCGCCGACCGCGAGCACCGCGGCCGCGCCGCCCTTGATCAACCCGCGCCGGTTCAGCGAGCTGACGACGTCACCGAAGTACGCACCGGCGGACGTGTTCGGCGCCTCGTGGAAGCATGCGTTCGCGCACTTGTATTCACACGTCACGGCGGCGCGCGACGACTGGCCGTCATGCTGCACGAAAAGGGCGAGTGGCTGAAGACTCACGGTGACTCCTGGGTTGGACCGATGGCCCGCACGGTAGACCATCCGGACAATACGGAAAAGACGACAAGGTGAACAGCCGCCCAATTAGGCAATCCTCAACTTGCCGGGCCACCGGCAAGCACAAAAGCGAATGCCGCGTCGTTCGACAATCTCGAACCGACGCGACATTCGCTGTGGCGGCTGCCTCGGCCTTGCTCGGCCCGGCGGGGCCGCGGACGAACTTCGTCCGGCTGCGCCCATCAGGCATTGACCGGAAGGGCGATGACGACCTCGCTCTCGTTCTCGGGCAGATAGTGCGCCCGCAGGATGCGCCCGACCTGCACCTGTCCGACACTGCCCGGTGCCAGGAACTTCGTCACCCGGGTAGCGAAGGACAACCCGTCCGGCCGGGTGACCACCAGACCGAGTTCGACTTCGGAGTGGCCGTCGCGGATCGTGCCGGTGACCGACAGCGACCGCACCACCGCCTGGGTGGCGATGCCACGCTCGGCGATGTCGAGCTTGTGCTGGGTGGTGATGCCCTTGCGGATCAGCGACTCGTTCAGCGCCTGCTGCGCCGCGGACGCGTCGCCGGACAGATCGACCTCGACCTTGTCGGTCCGATCCGGCAGATAGCGCACCGGAAGCACAACACCGGGCCGCAGCAGCGCGAGCTGGGTGAGCGGCACGATCATCTTCGCGCTCGAGTGGAAGATCTTGCCGTCCGCGCCCTCGACGCTGAATTCGACGCGGACCTGCGGCTGATCGTTGAGCGTAAGCCCGGTCTGCGCGAACGATTCGATGGTGCCGAGGCCGGTCAGGCCGTCGCGGAACTCCGAGCTGTTTCGGCCGGTGAGCGCCGCGACGATGCCCTCGCCGGTGAACGCGAACACCACGATGACCGAGGTGATCGCGATGATCGGCAGCGACATCTGCCAACCGACCCAGCCGAAGACAACGGAATCGAATTCATCGGAAGGGACGTAGGTGAGGCCGTGGAACAGGTAGTAGCCGACCGCCGCGACAGCGAGTGCGAGGGTGATCGATCGGACCATTTTCATGACATTCCTTTGATATTCCATGTTTTCGGGATTCCACTGCGCCCGTCATCCCGGTGGAGCGACCGGGATGACGGAGCGGGAAGTGGTGGGAAGGAGGGATCAGGCGCCGACGATGGTCGAGCAGGCGAAGGTGATGTCGAACTTCGACGACTTCGGGCCGGCCAGCGGGTTGGTCAGATCGGGGGCACCGACGCCCTCACCGGTGACCTTGTAGGTGTTGCCGTCCTTCACGACCTTCGCCGAGCCACCCGGCATGCCGTTGCCGAAGCCGACCGCGTAGGGCAGTCCGTTGTCGCCGCCCTTGCTGCCCGCGATCGCGACAGCCTGCACGGTGTCGGCGTCGGTGATGGTCGCGCTCACCGAGAGATTGCCGTAGACGCCGTTTTCGGTGTCGGTCAGCGCCAGCGCCAGCGTCCCGCCCTGCTTGGCGCAGGTGGTGGAGAACTTCGCGTCGAAGGCCTTGCCGTCAACCGACGCGATCGACTTGCCTGCCGGAGCGGCCGGGCCCGGCTTCGCCGAGGAAGGCGCCGGCGCGGCGGGGGAGCTGCCGGAGTCGCTGCATCCGGTGACGAACAGTGCGACGGCGGCGGACGCGGCGAGAGCAAGGGAGGAGATGCGGACCGAAGTGGCGTTCATGATGTGTCCTAGTGGTTCGTGGGGCGACGCCCCGGTCTTTTGTTTCGTTCGGCCCACCGTGTGAAGCCGATGCGAGAAACGTATGAACGGTTCGCGCCCTACCGATCCCAGGTTTTGCACGGGGGCCGCGAACACGCAGCGCCGCAGGCGCTGCAGAATGATCGAATGCGACGACCGCGCGCCATGGTGCTCGACGAGGTGTGGCGCAGGATCGAGGGTGTCGAACCGCTCAGTGGCCCGCACGGCGGTCCGTTGCGTCGCACCGTGAAGCTCGTGCTCGACCCGTTGGTGATCCGCCCCGTGCAGCATCCGCTGTGCGCGGGCGCCGTGCTCACGGCCGACGGTGCGGTGCTGCTGGAGGCGCGTGTTCAGGCCGCGGCCGACGTGCTGCGTGCCACGGCGGCCTGGTTCACGGTGCTCAAGCAGGTCCGGCGGGCGTTGCGAATCACCGAGGGGCATCCGCAGGATCTGTACTTCCAGCGCTGCTTCGAGCTGGCGACCACCTCCGGCATGCCGGAGGTGGCGCAGGCGCGTGCCGTCGCGGAGGCCACACTGCGCGATGTCCACGAGTACGCCGCGGGCCGCACTACGCAGGCGCTGAAGACCTACCTGACCGACCACACGCGGGAGCGGGGGCTGACCGAGCTGCTCGATATCGCGTGGCGGCGGCGGCCGTTGACCGGCCCGGCGAGCGGTAACCATGCGGCGCAGGTACGTGATCTGCTGGATGCCTGCGCCGCCGCACGACTCGGCCGAGACACGGGCGACGGGCAGCCCGCGCTGGATGGTCTCGTCGCCAGGTATGCCGGAACGCACATGGGAATTCGGTTGTGGCAGATCGAATCCGGGCATTCGGCAACAGAACTCGGCCTCACCGCGCATCCGGTGCCGCGACAGCCCGCGATCGGCGCCTCCGCCTCGAAATCCACGTTGGGACTGCCGTTCGACCGCACCGTCTACGAGCGTGTGTTCACCGTCCTGCAGGCATCCAGCGACCGCGCCGAGTTGCCGCCGATCCCGGAGCTGGTTGCCGCCGAGATCGCCAGGAGCTGTGCACCGTGGGCGCTGCTCGACGAGTCGCTGCGCGTCGCGGCGACGGTGGGGGTGGAGCTGGCGGTCGGTCTGGTGCCGATCGATCACCGGAAACAGCGGCTTTCGAGCGACCGGTATCTGCGCTTGGCCGAAAACGATTCGGCCACTGCGGCGCATCAAGTGGTGAACAGTCGCTGGCAGCGGGAGGCTTACGTGCTGCAGGCGCGGCGGCTGGTGGTGTCCGCGGACGACGCCGGAGCGTCCACCGGACCGCTCGCGGCCATCGCCGCTGAGCTGACCACGCCATGGCGGCCGTACCTGCGCCGGCTGTGGGTTCGTCTGCACGGCAGGGATGTCCGGGAGTTCGCGATCTACGATCCGGACGAACTGTGGGATCTGCTCGACGGCGTGGTGCGCTCGGTCATTCTGGACCATCGAACGCGGGTCAAACAGGCGCTCAGTGTGCGGGCGAGCGCGGGTGAACCGGACGCGGCGGAATCGAGGGCGAGCTGATGAGCGCGACCGTACGCATCCGGCATCGAGACGGCCTGTGGATCATCGCGCCGGACGGTGCGCCGACGGTGCTCGACAGCGCGGCCGGGATCGATGTGCTCGTGCTCGAGGTGGTGGGCGGGCACCTGACCTGGAGCCTGCTCGGCGGACAGGTGACACCGGCGGCGGTGATCGACGACCGCGCGCTCGCGCAGGACTGGATCTGGGCCGTGTTCGGCGCGGAGGTGGCCCTGGCTCTGGACGAATTCGGCGGGGGTAGAACGGAATTCACCGCCGCGCCCGCACTGCCGGAACTCGCGGCGCGCGCATGGCGGCTCGGCTACGCCCACTGGGCGGCGCGCTGGTGGCCTGCGTCGACCCTGGACGGCATCGCGCCGCTCGACGCCCGGTTGCTCGCGGACGAGATCGCCGCGTTGAGCGAGGAATGCGAGCTGATCGTCGACGGAGCGGACGCGCCGCCGGCCGAGGAGCACGAGATCGCCGATGTTCCGACGCGGGCCGAGGACTACGCGTTGGCCGCCGGACTCGCGACCGCCGCGCCTGGCGAACTGGTATTGGCCAGAGGAACCTGCGGGTGGAACTGGCGCCGATGCCCGCCCGGCCTGCTCGATGCCTCCGAGCGCGCGGTGTCCTGGGCAGTGGTGCGCGAGGCGGGCAGCACGATTGTGCGAGTGCACGCGGTCGCCGCGCCGCTCTCGCCAACGGATACGCCGCCGCACCTGCGTCCGCTCGCTGTGATCCGGACCGCCACCGACGCCGCCGAGGTACCCCTGACTCGCGATGGCGAAATCTGGAACGCCTCGACAACGGCCCCGACCGGTGCGGAATCGGGTGTGACCGTGGATATCTACGTGCCCGGTGTCGGCGTGGACGAGCCGGAGCCGGACGCCGCCACGCGTCGCGAGCAGGTGCGCGAGCTGGTCACGGCCCGGCTGCGCCGCACGGCCGACGGGCCCGACAACCCCGTCGAGGCTCCGCTGCTCGCCGAAATCGCCGCGGCTGCTCCGGATTCGGATTTCTGATATGGCCGACGAGACTCCGGACGACGGTCGCGAGCTGCTTGCCGCGGGCGCCGAGGCGTACACCCGCGGAGACGCGGCGGCGGCCAAACGCCTCTTCGAGGACGCCGCGGGGAAGACCACGGGCGACATCCGGCTCGGCGCGATCATCAACGCGGCGAGCATGGCCGACGAACTCGGCGACCACGCCGCCTCCCTCGCCCTGTACCGCTCGGCGCTGGCCGAAATGCCAGAGCACGCGCCGCGATTGCGGCCGAACGCACTGGTCAATATGTCGCAAGCGTTGCAGCACCTCGGCGAACTCGACGAGGCGCAGGCGGCACTGGAGCAGGCCCGGGCACTGCTCGCGAACAACACCGACACCGACCTCGGCGTGCTGCGCGTGGCCTGTCTGCTTTCCCTGACCGCGGTCGCGCTGCACGGTCAGAGCTGGGCCTACGCCGCCGAGCTTGCCACCGAATCACTGGACGCGGCACTGCGTTTCGCGCCGCAGCTGGCCGGGCATCCGCTGATGAACCTCGCGGCGACCTATTTCGAGACCGGTCGCCGCGACCTGGCCGTCGACTTCGCGCGGCAGGCACTGGCCGCGTTCGAGTCGGCGGGCGACCGCAACGCCGTCGCCGAGACCGAGCAGAATCTCGCCACCATGCTGGTCCGCGTCGAGCGGTACGACGAAGCGGAACAGCCACTGCGGTCCAGTCAGGAGTATTTCGAGCGGGCCGGGCTCGGCTATCGGGCCGGAGTCGGGCTCAAGACCATGGGATTCCTCGCGGAGGGCCGCGGCGACCTCGAGGTGGCGCAGGACTTCTATCGTCGGAGCCTGGCGTATTTTGTCGAGTCCGGCGCCGTGCTCGACGCCGCCGACCTCCACATGCGCCTGTCCACGGTCGCCTTCAAGACCGGCCGTCTTACCGAATGCGGAGAACTGCTCGCCGCGGCGTTCGCGACCTACGCCGAGCGCGGCCTCGGCCTGCACTGCGCCCAGCTCGATTTCTGGCACGCGACTCTGCTGGAGGGCGCCATCGCCGCGACGGAGTCGCCGACCGACGAAATGCTCACGCAAGCAGTGCAACTCGCCGTGCCTGCCGCGTTGGCCATCGACGCTGTGCGCCATACCCTGCCGAACGGCAGCCAGCGCGAGCAGTGGAACCGCCGGATCGCCGATCCTGCTATGCGTTTGGCGTTCCGCTTCGCCCACCTGTCGGGCAACGGCTTGCTCCTCGCGGACCTGATCGAAACGCAGTGCGCGGGGACCACCTTGAGCATCGATCACGCCCAGCGCGACCACCCGGTCCGGCTTCCCTACGAATTGTTCGATCCGCCGGAGGATGTCGGCGATCTTCCGGGCAGCGCGGCACTTCAGCTCGGCGCCGCTCTCGCCGGTGTCGCGGCGAGCGCGGGCCTTCCGGTCGCACTGCCGCCGCACCTGGCGCTGGCCGCGGAGGGCCGGATCGCGCTGGCGCCGTTCATCGCCGCCGCCGAACAACGCTACGGCCGGGTGATCCGGGACGATCGGGTGCTGACGGTATGACTCAGCCGACGGTGATCGTCCGCATGGCGGACGCAGGGGATGTGTACATGTCGTGGCGGTGGGTCGCCGACAGTGCGCCACGGGGCGCGAGCGCACTGCCCGAAGAAGCGGCCATGCGGGCAGTGAGTATGCTGGCCGACGCACTTCCGCAGCCCGCCGAGTCCGGCGGGTTGGAACGCGCACTGACCACGGGTGCTTTCGCCAGTTACGAGAACGAGTACCTTGTCGCACAGGCACTTTCGCGAGCTCTGCTGCCCTACGGTCTCGCCGCTCAGCTCTACGAGCTGTCTCAGCGTGGCGTACGGCCGCACATTCGGCTGCAACCGTCGCCCCGGGTCGCCCAGGTGCCGTGGGAGCTGATCGCGCCGGACCGCGACATCCGGCTGATCGACATCGCGGACGTCAGTCTCCTCGCTCCCGCGGGCATCGTGCAGGCACCGGCCAGGGTCGCGCGGAGCTGGGCGCAAACCCGCTCGGGTCCGGTCGTCGCTGTCCTCGATCCGCGAATCCCCGGGTTCCGCGCCGACTCGACGCTCGGCTCAGTGCTGGGCAGGATGACCGCGCACACCCCACTCGCGCAACGGATGGCCGGCTATGCCGCGGCTGGTCGGCTGCGGCCCGCGGCGCAGGACCCGGTCCAGGTCTTCCGGCGCACCGATCTCGACCGCGCCTGGCTCGGCGCCGCCATGAGCGACGGCGCCAGCCGCCTGATCTACGTCGGTCATGTCACCGCGGCGGTGCCGGAATCCGGCCGGAGCGAGGACGCCGAACTCCACTTGGCCTGCACGGCCGATGCCGTCGGCTTCGCCGCACCTACCCGCACGCACCGGCCGCTGTCGGCCAAGGACCTACTGCTCGGCACGCACACGCTGGACACGGAACCCGTTGCCGGGCCGGTACTTTGGCCGATACCGAGCCGGGTAGCGCTGATCGCGTGCGAGAGTGGCGGCGACCTGCGTTTCAGCGAAGCGCTCGGCCTGACCGCGGCCATGATCAACGGCGGCGCCGAATTGGTTACCGCGAGCAGGTGGGCGCTGCCGACCGATCTGGCCTTCCAGCGCATCGCGGGCGCACCGCCCGACGCCCACCCGCTCCAACAGGCCATCTGCGCCATCGACGCCGCGCACGAACAGCCCGACCCGGTGACCGCCCTCGCCGACTGGCAGCGCGCACGGCTGGCCGCCTGGCGCAACGAAGGCAGGATCGAGCACTCACCGGTGCTCTGGTCGGCGTTCGCAACCGTGTGCGCATAGTGATGCGGCGGCGGTCGCAGGTCACCGATAGACGTCGGAGCGCTTGGCCACGGTGAAGATCGTGATGACCTGGATGTGGGCGGATGCGCCGACTCACACCCTGGTCAGGGCTACGACCGGGATGATGCGGGCGGTGCGCATCTCGTGCTCGGCGAAGAACGGGTAGGTCTGCTTGAGCATGGCCCAGGTGCGCGCGCGGTCGTCGCCGGTGAGCGGGGTGGCCAGCGCCTCGCAGGCTTCCGCGCCCACCTCGACGAAAACGCGGCGGTCTCGCTCCAGGTTCAGGTACCAGTCGGGGTGGGTCGGGG
Organism: Nocardia sp. NBC_01730; assembly: GCF_035920445.1. NCBI lineage: Bacteria > Bacillati > Actinomycetota > Actinomycetes > Mycobacteriales > Nocardiaceae > Nocardia > Nocardia sp. NBC_01730. The sequence continues at coordinate 5,792,571 of NZ_CP109162.1, forward strand.
CGCCGACGTTGGACGCGACGATCAAGAGGCGGTCGCCGTCGTGATGGAACATCATCGGGGTGGTGTGCGGCGCGCCGGATCGGCGACCCGTCGTGGTCAGCAGGACCAAGCGGTCGCGGTGCATGCCCTCTATGTCGCCGCCCGCCCGGAACTGAGCGATAGTTCTTCGATTGATTTCCTGGACGTCGATGTTCTTCACCTCGCTCGGGTGCGTCGGACCACTCCCAGCTTTCACCCTGGTCGAGCGTTATGTCCGGAAAACGCCCGGATTAGGGCCGTGACCTGCACATCTATGCGCGATGGGCGAGCAGGTGCCGGATGAGCAGCCGGGTCAGGGCCTCGGGCGCCTCCTCGGGTATCCAGTGCGAGACGTCCTCGAGCATCTCGAAGCGATACGGGCCCGACACGTATTTCTGCGTGGCCAGTGCCGCGGTGGACCCTACAGTCGCGTCCTCGGTGCTCCACACATACAGTGTGGGAACGCTCACCGGACCGATCGGGCTCGCGAGATGCGTCGCGCGGTACCAGTTGAGCGCCGCGGTGAGCGCCCCCGGCCGCTCGAGCCGGCGCACATAGTCCTCGACGTGCTCCTCGGAAACCTTCCATTCGAAGATCCTGCGCAGGCCGGCGCTATCGTCCGCGAGGAGGATCCGCTCGGCTGCGCGGGGCTGGCGCAGCATCGTCAGATGGTGCGCCCGCTGTGCCTGGTCCTCGTCCTTGGCCATGGCCTGCTCGAGTGCTGTGGGATGTGGATGCGACACCGCACTGAAGGTGCGGATCCGCCCCGGTATCCGGTCCGCGACCGCCCATCCCACCAGGGCTCCGCAGTCGTGGCCGATCAGATCGAACCGCTCCCACCCCAGCCGGTCGGCGATCGCTACGACATCGCCGACCAGTTCCTCGAGCCGATACTCGGCGGCCCGCTCCGGCCGCACCCCCGGCGAATATCCGCGCTGATCGGGCGCCACGGCGTGACATCCTCCTCCGCCGAGCGCTTCGAGCTGGAACTCCCACTCGACCGCGCCCTGAGGGAACCCGTGCAGCAGCAGCACTTCCCGGCCGCCGGGCGTTCCGGCGGCCAACGCGTCGAACGTCCCCGCCGCGGTGTGAATCTCGAGTTGTTCGATCACCCGCCCGACTCTAGAGCCGAATACCGACAGTCAGTGCTCGTCATAGTGCCCGTCGTGGGCGGCGTGGCGGTGGCCCTCGTGCAGGTAGTCCACATGGTCGCCGTGCTGGACCGCGTCGTGGCCGCAGTTCGGGCCGTGCTGGTGCGGGTGGTCGGCGTGTTCGGCATGCCCGGACGGCTCGCACTCGTCGTAGTGGCCCTCGTGTTCACGATGCAGATGGCCTTCGTGGGCATAGTCGACATGGTCTCCGTGCTGGATCGCCGTGTGACCGCAGTCCGGGCCGTGCTTGTGGTCGTGGCCGGTGTGCTCTACGTGTGCTGTGGCCATCAGACTTTTCCCCTTTCCTTGCTCAGACAGCTGGATACGTGACTCGCAACACATTACCAGGTGCGCATTTATGCAGATAGCCAGGCATGTGCTGGCCGAGCGGGAAGGGGGCGCGGTTCAGAGCACCTGGGAGAGGAACCGTTGCAGCCGCGGCGTCCGCGCTGCGTCGAACAGCGCGTCGGGCGAACCGGTTTCGACGACCTGTCCCTCGTCCATGAACACCACGCTGTCGGAGACGGTGCGGGCGAAGCCCATCTCGTGCGTCACCACGATCATCGACATACCGCCGGAGGCGAGATCGGCCATCAGGGCGAGCACGCCCTTGACCAGCTCGGGGTCCAGCGCCGAGGTGGCCTCGTCGAAGAACATGATCTCGGGCTTCATGGCCAGCGCCCGCGCGATGGCGACGCGCTGCTGCTGGCCACCGGAGAGGTTGGCCGGTCTGGTGTCGGCCTTGTCGACCAACCCGACGATCTCCAACTGCTCGACCGCGAGCGCCCGCGCCGCGTCCTTGGACAGGCCGCGCAGCTTGCGTGGCCCGAGCGCGACGTTCTCCACCACGGTCTTGTGCGGAAACAGGTTGAAGTGCTGGAACACCATGCCGATGCGCTGACGCAGCTTGTCCGGGTCTTCGGTGAGCACGGACTCGCCGTCCAGCAGCACGTCGCCCTGGTCCGGCTCGTGCAGCCGGTTCAGCACGCGCAGCAGGGTCGACTTGCCGGAGCCGGACGGTCCGATGACGGTGACGGTCTTGCCCGCGGCGACATGGATATCGATGCCGCGCAGCACATGATTGTGCCCGAGCGTCAGGTGCAATCCGGTACCAGTGAGGGAGGCACTCATCTATCCGCGCCCTTCCGTGATCGTGGCCGCTTCGACCGGGTCGATGGGCCGGTCGGGGCGTCCGGTGCGCATACGGCGGTCGATGTAGTTCACCAGATGGGTGAGCGGGACGGTCAGCAGCAGGTAGACCAGGCCCGCGGCCACCAGCGGTGAGAGATTCCCGGTCTGCGCGTTGAGATCTCGGCCGACCGCGAACAGCTCGCGCTGGGTGGCGAGTAGACCGAGGAAGTAGATCAGCGAGGAATCCTTGATCAGCGCGATGAACTGGTTCATCAGCGCGGGCAGCACCCGGCGCACGCCCTGCGGGATCACCACCAGCGTCATCGACTGCCGGTAGCCGAACCCGATGGCGCGCGCCGCCTCCAGCTGACCGGGCTCGACCGATTGGATGCCGGAGCGAAAGATCTCGCCGATATAGGCCGAGGCGAGCAGCGCGAGTGCGACGGCGCCGAGCCAGTACGGGTTGTTCCCGGTGACGTTGCGCGCCACCGGACCGATGCCGAGGCCGATCAGCAGGATGATCACCACGGCGGGCAGGCCACGAAAGATGTCGGTGTAAACCCGGGCGGGCCAGCGCAACCAGCGGGTCCGGGAAATGCCCGCGACCGCGAGCAGCATGCCGAGGACGGTGCCGAGACCACCCGAAACGACCGCGAGGATCAGAGTATTCGGTAGCCCGGTCCGGAGCAGATCAGGAAAAGCCTTGCGGTACAACGACCAGTCGAAGAACGTGTCCTTCAACTGCCGCAAAGTGGATTTCGGCGCGTTCTGCGTCGTGTCACCCTGCTGTTTTCCGGCGGCGAGCGCGGCGAAGTCCGGCAGCTGCGGCGACGGCGCAGTCCTGGATCCCGGCTTCCAGCCCGGCGGCAGCTGCCGCGGCACCCAGTCGCCGTAGAGCCTGGCGTAGGTGCCGTCGGCGATCACCGCGTCCAGGCCGCTGTTGAGCGCGTCGATCAGCGGCTGGTTGTTCTTGGCGACCGCCCAGCCGACGAAGTTGTCCAGGCTGAAGGTGTTCTGCGATACCGATGTTCCGTCACCCGGCGCGATCGCGCCCTCCGCCTGCGCGGACGGCGCGACCCAGGCGTCCACCTGGCCGGACTTCAGGTTGGCGTAGGCGGTGTTGTAGTCCGGGAACTTCACCGGGTCCAAGTGCAGCTGGTTCACCACGAACTCGTCCTGGACCGTGCCCTGTACGACGGCGATCCTGGTGCCGCGGTTGAGGTCCGAAAAACCTTTGACGGCACCGCCGTTCGGCACAACGAGGGAGAAGTAGCCGAAGTCGTAGCCGTTGGTGAAGCCGACCAGCCTGCGGCGCGCGTCGGTGGTGGTGATGTTCGACGATCCGACGTCGAAGCGGCCGCCGGACACCTGGGCGAGCAGTCCGGCGAACTCGGTACCCGAGAACTCCACCTGCAGGCCGAGCTTGGCGGCGATCGCCTTCAACAGCTCGTTGTCGAAGCCGGTGAACGTCCCCTGCCGGTTGACGCAGATGCTCGGCGGTGCGTCCGAGAGGGTCCCGACGCTGAGCTTGCCCGGGGTGATCAATCCGAGCTTGGATACGTCGATCGATCCGAGCGGCGCGGTCGTCGCGGTGGTGTAGCGGTCGGTGCCCGCGGCTTCCGACGCGGCCAGGTTCGTCGGGGCGGCCGATGCGGCGGCCAGGCCGGGCGGGGCGCACAGGTTGCGCTCCGTGGACGCGTCATCGGAGCCGGAACCACAGGCGGTGACGCTGAGACCGACAGCAAGCAATATCAGGGCGATCAACGAACGAGACCGCACAGCGGGCAGACGAGCCATGCTGGAACCCTAGCCGGATGAAGCTGTTAATCCTCGGCTACCCGAAGGCCGACGGCGTGAGAATCCTCGCCCCACACGGCGGTCGAGAGTTCGAATCACCCTGATCCGAACTCCGCGCCGACGTCCGCCTGCCGACCGGCGATCCGGCTCAGGCCAGCCCCCTGACCGGCTCCGGGTTGACTTCGTCGCGCCAGCGAACAGCGCGCTCGATCTCGCTCAGGTCGTAGTCCGGTCCGCTCACTCCGATGGTGAACGTCGTCACCCCCGCCGCCACGAACTCCGGCGCCTTCGCCGCGCCCGGCCACTGCACGGAGCGTTCGATACGCCCCTGGTCGGTGCCGACGGCGGCGCAGTGCTCCGCGAGCACCTTGTTCTTGTGCGCGAGCGCGTCCAGGTCGGCGAAGGTGTGCCAGACGTCGGCGTACTCGGCGACCAGCCGCAGCGTCTTCTTCTCGCCGCCGCCGCCGATCAGAATCGGGATCTCGCGGGTCGGCGGGGGGTTCAGCTTCCGCAAGCGGGCGGTAAGCCGGACCAGATTGTCCTTCAGCAGGGTGAGCCTGCTGCCCGGCGTGCCGAACTCGTAGCCGTACTCGTCATAGTCCTTCTGGAACCAACCCGCCCCGATACCGAGAACGAGCCGGCCGCCGCTGATGTGGTCGACAGTGCGCGCCATGTCGGCGAGCAGGTCCGGATTGCGGTAGCCGCCGCCGGTGACCAGCGCGCCGAGCTCCACCCGCTCGGTCTGCTCAGCCCAGGCGCCCAGCATCGTCCAGCACTCGAAGTGCGCCCCGTCCGGGTCGCCGGTGAGCGGAAAGAAGTGATCCCAGTTGAACACGATGTCGACACCCACGTCTTCGGCCCGCAGAACCGCGTCGCGGATGAGCCCGTACTCGGGCGCGTGCTGCGGTTGCAGCTGAACTCCGATACGAACAGGACGACTCATGACGTGCTCCTCGTCACTCGGTGAATACCCCGATCGAGGCTACCGGCGCGGTGCTGTTCACGCAGAAGCCCTGGCGAACACCGCACACCAGGCGGATCGCCGCGTCTAGGTTGAGACCTCGATGGCCCGAGATGGCGGACGGAGGTGTCGGGTGTGGCCGGGAGTAGCGACGATGTGGTGCGCGGAGTCGTGCGGGAGATTCTGCGGAATCGCGACCAGTTGATCAGCGATCTGTCGTCGCAGATTCGCGCACAGGTGGAGGCGCTGGACCTGGACACGCGAATGCGCGGACTGTTCGAGGCAGGCACCACCGACAACCTGATGGCGGTCCTCGACTTCGTGCAGAACGACGCTGCCGAGAAAGACGTGCAGGCTCCGACCAGGGCGCTGGTGTACGCGCGAACCCTCGCACAACGTGATGTCCCGGTGTCAGCGCTGATTCGGGGCTACCGCATCGGGCACGCCGAGTTCCTCGATGTCGCGATGCGGTTGGCCGTTGAGCTGGGCGGAGCCGACAGCGCAGCGGCCATTGTCCGCCTCGTCAATCGCACCGCCGTCTACATCGACCGGGTCTGTGAGCAGGTCGGGATCGCCTACGAGCAGGAACGCGACCGGTGGGTGGGCAGCCGCGGCGGGCTGCGTCAAGAGTGGGTGGCGCGCGTGCTGGACGGCTCGGTCGCCGACATCGGCCAGGCCGAGCAGGTACTGCGGTATTCACTGAGCGGCAGCCACGTCGCGCTGAATGTGTGGACCGATCCCGAGATCTCACCGCGGGCAGCGGTTGATGTTCTGGATGCCGTTCGCGGTGCGCTCATTCCGCTGTTCGACGATTCTCGGCGGCCGTTGCTGGTGCCGACCGACGAACACGAGGTTCGGCTGTGGTTCTCGGTTCCCCGCGAGTTCGCAATCGACGTGGCCGCCATCGAGCGCGCGATATCGGCGCTGCCCGGACGCGTGGCGATCGGCGAGTGCGGCGTTGATGTAGCGGGTTTCTGCCGTAGCCTGCGCCAAGCCGACCGGGTCCGAGAAATCGTGCTTCTGGCCGGCGAGAGCGCTCCCCGTGTCGTGTCACACGCCCAGGTAGCGGCCGTCGCGCTGATGGTCGGAGATATCGACGCGCTGCGCGAGTTCGTGGCCGATTGCCTGGGTGAACTGGCCGTCGACAACCATCGCAACGTGTGGTTACGGGAAACCCTGTGCGTCTTTCTGGCCAACAACCGCAGTTTCGCCGCCACCGCACAGGAATTGGCCGTGCACCGCAACACCATCCAGTACCGGGTGCGGCAGGCGCTGGACGCGATCGGGGACGTCTTCGACGATCATGACCGCACACTGCACCTGCATCTGGCGCTCCAGGCCGCGCGCTGGCTGGGGCCCGCGGTCCTGAGACCGACCGCATCTCGCTGACCCGACGATCGTTGCACCTGTCGGTGCGGGATCCGAAAGAGTGGCCATCAATTGTGTGCTCTCCGCACAAAAAATGTACAAACTTTCATTCGCACAGGATATGGTCCGGCCCACAGCGCAGCCTTAGCATCTGTCATACGCGCAGCTCAACGCTGGTGCGCAAAGGAGACGGCATGTAACACCCATCAGCGTGAGTTATGCGTTCAACCCAATTACCGGCTAGGCGATCCGCCGAGCTGAATGATCTTTCATTCCTCGAACCATTCGATTGCGGAGGGCGAGCGCTCGCAGCGTTGAGCTTTGCCCTGCCGCACGGCCGGCGGCTGGTAGAAAACCCTTTCGAATAAGGAGACAACCGCTGTGACACGGATCGAAACCGTCCGCGGAGCTATCGACACCGCCGATCTCGGCGTGACGTTGATGCACGAGCACGTCTTCGTGCTCACCGGGGATATCCACCAGAACTACCCGGCCGAATGGGGTTCCGAAGACGAACGCATCGCCGACGCCGTCCGGCGACTGCGCGGCGCCTACGACGCGGGCGTACGCACGATCGTCGACCTGACGGTGGTCGGCCTCGGCCGCTACATCCCGCGCATTCAGCGGATCGCCGAACAGATTTCCGTCAACCTGGTGGTCGCGACCGGCGTCTATACCTATGACGATGTCCCGTTCTACTTCCACTACCGGGGGCCGGCCCTGAACGCAATCGTGGGCGCGCAGGTCCCCGACCCCATGGTCGACATGTTCATCGGTGACATCCGTGACGGTATCGCAGGCACCGGGGTCAAGGCAGGCATGCTCAAGTGCGCTATCGACCAGCAAGGGCTGACCTCTGGAGTCGAACGTGTCATGCGTGCGGTGGCCAAGGCTCACCTCGAAACCGGCGTGCCGATCACCGTGCACACCCACCCGAACTCCCGCACCGGCCTCGACGTGAAGCGCGTCCTGTGCGACGAAGAAGGCGTCGACCCCGGCCGAATCGTGCTCGGCCACAGCGGCGACACCACCGACTGCGATCACCTCGCCGAACTGGCCGACGCGGGCTTCGTCCTCGGCATGGACCGCTTCGGCATCAACCTCGACACCACTTTCGAGGCCCGCGCGGACACCCTCATCGAAATGGTGCGACGCGGCTACACCGACCGGATGGTGCTTTCGCAGGACGCGAGCTGCTACCTCGACTGGATCGAACCGGCCGCGATGGCCGCCCTGCCACAGTGGCACTACACCCACATATTCGACGACGTGTTCCCCTACGTACTCGAACGCGGCGTAAGCAAGGAACAGATCGACACCATGCTGATCGACGTGCCTCGCGCGTTCTTCGAAGGCCGCTGAACACCTGGCTCAACGAGAGGCACATGGCTGCGGCGAACCGCAGGTGGCCGCTCCTTGGTGTGCCGAACGATCTCCGAATGTCACCGTTCCAAGAACAGCCGTTCATTTGCCATCCGGGGCAACCCTCCGGTGTCCCCGGGGAGCACTTTCACGTCATCGGCGTAGCGGCAGCGCAGATGCTCCTGGACGAACACTTTCGCGGCGGACAGGCAGGCGGCGAAATGGAACTGGACACCGCGCAGATGGACGCACAGATGTACGTCCGGCTCATCAGGCAGTGGCGAAGCTTCGGTACTCAAGTGCGCTCCTGTTCACCGCGGACGGCGGCCGTTCAGGTGCCACACCCAAGTCGGCGTGTCGGCGCTGGTTTCATGCGCCGCTGTGTCAGACATAGCGATCACATCCGTTCGAACACATCGGGATGGTGGCCGTGCCGTGTGCGCATCGTCTTCCTTGACGCCGCATCGCATTGGCCACAACGTGACACTCCCACGTCACTGACGAGAGCGGCATGGGGGAAATCCCTACGATTTCCCCCATCCCGGACGCCCGAACCGGGATCAGGTGCGCAGGCGGTGCCCGGCCCGAGCATTAGCCGCCGTACGCGGGGCTACCTCGGCGGTAAGGTGAAACAAGGAATAAGGAATGTCGGCGCGCCGAGATCCTGGCCACGCGGCTCCAGGACCGGCGTCCGGAGGTAGGGAACGCTGAAAGGGTCGGCCACGGTCGTTCCGCATCGCTGCGTCACTCGGGAGTCTCGATGGCCCTGAGCTTCATTGGCGAGGATCCGGACGCGAAGCTGGTCGGCAGGGCACCCGAACTGCTGAACATCGCGAAGGTGCTGGCTTCCGCCCGAGCCGGCTCCGCGGGTGCGGTGATCGTGCTGGGCGAACCTGGCATCGGCAAGACGCGCATGCTCGATGAACTGTGCGAGCAAGCCGCCGCAGGGGGCTTCGACGTCTTGGCGGGACGTGGGTCGGAGTTCGAGCGAGAGGTGCCCTACAGTCTGGTGGTCGACTCCCTCGATGAGCGGTTCCGGGTGCTCGCGGCCGAGATCATCGCGAGCTTGGGGAAAGACCGATTGGCAGAGCTCGCCGCGGTCCTGCCGTCGTTGTCGGGGCGCGGTGGCCCGCTTGCGAGCCGACTCGAGGTGGAGCGATTCGAGTTCCATCGCGCGGTGCGAGCCACGTTCGAACAACTCGTCCGCCGCCGGCCAGTGCTGTTGGCGCTCGATGACGTGCACTGGGCTGACCCGGCTTCGGTGGAGCTGATCGGCTTCCTGCTCAGACGCGCGGTGCCTGGGATGGTGCTGGCTCTGGCCTACCGTGCGCGACAGGCGCCGCGCCTGCTACTCGCCGCCGTCCAGCAAGCCAGACGCGACGGTCTCCTTCGTGAACTCGATCTGGCGCCGCTGACCATCGGCGAGGCGGCTGACCTGCTGGGACAACAGCCAGGCTCGGCGCTCGTCCGCTCATTACACGCCGAGAGCGGCGGGAACCCGTTCTACATCGAGCAACTGGCACGGATGGCCCACGAGCCTGCGGCGCCAACACCCCGAGCGTGGATCGGCGGCAAGCCCGAGACAGGCATCCCTGCCGCGGTGCGGGCGGCGCTCGCCCAGGAATTGGCCAACCTGCCTTTCCAGACCCTCGAGGTGCTTCAGGCTGCCGCCGTCGCAGGCGATCCGTTCGATGTGGACCTGGTGGCCGAGATCGTGGCTACCGACAAGACTCTGCTGTTGGAACGCATCGACTCGCTCGCCGCAGCCGACCTGGTGCGGGCCACCGATGTGGCAGGGTGGCTCCGCTTCCGGCATCCGATCGTGCGTCGCGTGGTGTACGACAGTGCGATGCCCGGGTGGCGATTCGGTGCCCACAAGCGGGCGGCTCGCGCGCTTGCCCGGCGCGACGCGCCCCTCGGGGTACAGGCACATCATGTCGAGCACTCGGCCAGCGCAGGCGACGACGAGGCCGTGGCGATCCTGACCGACGCGGGGCAAGCAGCGGAGGCCCGTGCACCGGCGGCGGCGGCCGGCTGGTTCGAGGCCGCGCTGCGGCTGCTGCCGGAAACCAGTAGGTCCGAACGACGGCTGCCGCTGATGATCTCGCTGGCCGGTGCCCTCGCTGCCGCAGGCCGTTTGCGCGACAGTCGCACGGTGCTGGAGCGAACACTGGAGTTTCTTCCGGCCGACTCGCTCGAGGATCGAGTGCGGATTATCGGGATGATCGTCCGAGCAGACCACGGACTGGGCCGAGCCGAGGAGGCCCACCACCTCCTCACCACGGCTCTCGAGCAGGCAGCACCCGGCAGCCCGAACGCCGTGGCGCTGCGCCTGAATCTCGCCGAGAACCACCTCATGATGGGCCAGGGGGCGCAGGCAGTAGAGACGGCAGCGGCGGCCCGCGCTCAGGCGCGGGCGCTCGGCGATCCGACGCTGCTCCTGGCGGCGACCTCTAAGCTTGCCGTGTTCACCAGCCACCAGGGCACCGTCGCGGAAACGCTGGAGCTGATCGACTGGGCCGCCGGTGGCATGGACGCGCGTGGTGTAGAACTCACTCCTACGCTGCTCGAGGCGCTGGATGATCTGGTCTACACGGAGCTGTCCACCGACCGCTTCCGTGACGCCTGCCGCCATGCCGAACGTGGCCTACACGTCAGCCGTACCACCGGCCACGGATACCTGTACGTCCGCTTCACCCTCGGTGTGGCCGGGGCGAAACTGTGGCTCGGACAGCTGTACGACGCCAAGTCGGCCGCGGAGAGCGCGGTGGAAGCGGCTGTCTTGTTGGACAATGATCAATTGCTCTCGAACGCGGAAGGCGTGTTGTGCTGGATCGAGACGTTGAGAGGCGATCTGCCTGCAGCGCTGGCCGCCGGGCGCGCTTCGGTACGCGCGACCGATCGGCAACCGAACGCACTTTTCGCATGGATCGGACACGTCAGTTACGGCGAAGCGCTCATCGAAGCCGGCGAAGTCGAACGGGGACGCCGGGAGATCATGTCCATCGGCGGACCCGAACTCTCCGATCTGCCGCCAACGCCGCGCGCCTTGTGGTGTCAAGCGCTGGTCACGGCCGAGCTGTCCGCCGGCCGAATCGAGGCGGCCGAGACGGTGGCCCGGCGTATGGCGGATGCTGCGCCGGGATTAGCTTCCAGCGCGGGAAACGCACGCCACGCCCAGGCTCGCATCTCGCTCGTGGCAGGCAACTTCCAGAAGGCCGCAGGGTTCGCCCATGAGGCTGTTCAGTGCTTCGACGCCCTGGAAATGCGGGTATGGGCCGGTCGCGCCCGGCTGGTCGCGGGACGCGCCCACGCGCTCGCCGGTGAGCACGCGGCGGCGGTACGCGAACTCGAACTGGCTCACGGCATCCTCGACGACGCAGGGGCCGAACGGTTGCGGGACGAGGCCGCGAAAGAGCTCCGAACCCTGGGCAGACGTGTGCGGCGAAAGCCCACCGCCGATGAGCCGACAGGCGCGCCGATTTTGACCGAACGCGAGCAATCCATCGCCGATCGGGTCGTGCAGGGGTTGACGAACCGCGAAATCGCCACGGAGCTGTTCGTCAGCCCGAAAACCGTCGAGAAACATCTCGCACGGATCTTCGCCAAGCTGGGTATTTCCTCCCGCGCCGGTGTCGCCACAGCATTGAACCGCCGTCACACCGGCGCACGGTAGTGCTGATCGCCGAAACCAGACTCCGCGCGAGCGGCAGCTCAGCGTGATCACATGTTCTTCGCCAGTCGACGCGACCACGGATCGGTCATTGCCTTCGTCCGATGTGACCGGCGGCTCCGGCCAAGCCGACAAGCGCTCGCCGAAACACCGGCCGCCCAGTAGTATCACTCCCCACCCTTACTCGGATCGTCCGGCACGTTCCTGCCGGGATGGGAAGTGAATTCATCATGGCCACTGTGACCTTCGACCGCGCGACGCGGCTCTACCCCGGCGCTACCAAACCCTCCGTCGATCAATTGGATTTGGAGATCGAGGACGGTGAGTTCCTTGTTCTGGTCGGTCCGTCCGGCTGCGGCAAATCGACCTCGCTGCGCATGCTCGCCGGGCTGGAGGATGTCGACGACGGGCGCATTCTGATCGGCGCCAACGACGTGACACACGCCGAGCCCAAGGAACGCGACATCGCGATGGTGTTCCAGAACTACGCGCTCTACCCGCACATGACGGTCGCGGAGAACATGGGTTTCGCGCTCAAGCTCGCCAAGGTCGCCAAGGCGGAGAAAGAGAAGCGGGTCCTGGAGGCGGCCAAGCTGCTCGATCTGGAGCCCTACCTGGACCGCAAGCCGAAGGCGCTGTCCGGCGGTCAGCGGCAGCGCGTCGCGATGGGCCGGGCGATCGTGCGTCAGCCGCAGGTGTTCCTGATGGACGAGCCGCTGTCCAACCTCGACGCGAAACTGCGTGTGCAGACCCGCACCCAGATCGCACAGCTGCAACGTCGGCTCGGCACCACCACCGTGTACGTCACGCACGACCAGGTCGAGGCGATGACCATGGGCGACCGCGTCGCAGTGCTGAAGGATGGCTTGCTGCAGCAGTGCGCGACGCCGCGCGACCTGTACCGCGATCCGGCCAACGTGTTCGTCGCGGGTTTCATGGGCTCGCCCGCCATGAATCTGTTCACGCTTCCGATCACCGACGGTGGCGTCGGGCTGGGCGGACATGTGCTCCAGGTGCCACGTTCGGTCTCGGACGCGGCCGGGGACACCGTGACGGTCGGCATCCGGCCCGAGCACTTCGAGCTCGGCGAGGGCTCCGGCATCGAGATGGAGGTCGACGTGGTGGAGGAGCTGGGCTCCGACGCCTACATCTACGGCCGCACCGTCGCCGATGGCATGACCAGCGGCCCGGGGGAAACGATTGTGGCGCGGGCGGATTGGCGCAACCCGCCGGCCAAGGGCGCCAGGCTGCGGCTGTCCGCCGACGCCGAGCACATCTACTTCTTCGACACAGACGGCCGCCGCCTCAACTGAGTTCGTCGCCGAACAGCCCGTTCGCCCAACGCCTGCGGGCGGGCTCGATCGGAACCACGCTGCACGCCTGATCGGCGTGCGAGCGGCTCCGACTTTCACACCGGATCGACCGTGGCCAGCGTGGTCCGGCAGCCCAGGAAGGTCGGACTTTCACACCGGATCGACCGTCAGCGTGGTCCGGCGCGCAGGCAGGTCAGTTTTTCGTGCCGGAGCGCAGCCGCACTTCCCTGGCGTACTCCTCGTTGAGCCGCACGCCCAGCTCATCCAGCTCGATCTCTCGCTCGGTCTCGCTGCGGACCTGTACCCGGACCGGAGCGCCGGTGGACGCCTCGACCAGCAGCAACGGCGCGGGACCCGATTGCAGATAAGCGTCGCCCCACTGCATCAGCGCGAGCACGGCCGGAAGCAGGTCCCGTCCCATCGCCGTGAGCACGTACTCGTGCCGCGTGCGCTTGCCCTCCTCCTGGTACGGCCGCTTTATCAGCAAGCCGGCCTCGGTGAGTTTGCGTAGCTGGCCCGCGGCGGCCGCGTCGGTGATCCCGACCCGGCTGGCGAACCCGTCGAACCGCCGGGTCCCGTAATACGCCTCGCGCAAGATGAGGACCGCCGAGCGAGTGCCGACGATCTCGAGCGCCTTCGCGATCGAGCACTCCTCGGCTTTCCACGAGCTGAGATCGGCCAACGGTCCTTCCATCACTGCTGCCATGACGAACATCATACCGATGCTGACTTTCCTCGACTATCGTCAGATGTAGTCTGACTATGTGTCGATAGAGCCAGGCATGGCAGCCCGGCTCTCGGTCCGAGAGGAAACACCATGAGAGACGCGGTGATTGTCGAAGCGGTACGCACCCCGATCGGCAAGGGCAAGCCGAACGGCGCACTGCACAACATCAACGCGGTGGACCTGCTGGCCCACAGCCTGCGCGAGGTAGTGGATCGCAGCGGCATCGATCCCGCCCTCATCGACGACGTGATCGGTGGCATCGTCACCCAGGTCGGCGAGCAGGGCGCCAACATGACCCGGCGGGCCGCACTGGCCGCCGGATATCCCGAATCCGTCCCCGCGACCACGGTGGACCGGCAATGCGGCAGCAGCCAGCAGGCAATCCACTTCGCCGCGCAGGGCGTGATCGCGGGCGCCTACGACATCGTCGTCGCCGCGGGCGTGGAGTCGATGGGACGGATTCCCATGGGCGCCAACCTGGTCGGATCCGAGGACATCGCCGGCGTCGGCTTCGCCGAGCGATACCAGGAAGGTCTGGTGCCGCAGGGCATCAGCGCCGAACTGATCGCGGCCAAGTGGGGCCTGACCCGCACCCAGCTGGACGAGTTCGCGCTCGGCAGCCACGAGAAAGCCGCACTCGCCACCAAGAACGGGCTGTTCGCCGGGGAGCTGGCGCCGATCAACGGGCTCAGCACCGACGAGGGCATCCGGGTCGGCAGCACGCTGGAAACCCTGGCCCAGCTGCGCCCCGCCTACTACGACCCGGCCATGGCCGCCCGCTTCCCGCAGATCGGCTGGGAAATCACCGCGGCCACCGCGAGCCAGGTCAGCGACGGCAGCGCGGCGGTGCTGATCATGACCAGCGAACGCGCCGAGGAGTTGGGCCTGAAGCCGCTGGCCCGGCTGCACAGCTTCGCCGTGGCCGGTGACGACCCACTGCTGATGCTCACCGCGGTGATCCCGGCGACAAAGAAGGTGCTGCAGCGCGCTGGACTTCAGCTCTCCGACATCGACCTGATTGAGATCAACGAGGCGTTCTCGCCGGTGGTGCTCGCCTGGGCGCACGACACCGGGGCCGATCTCGGCAAGGTCAACGTCAACGGCGGTGCGATCGCCATCGGGCACCCCCTCGGCGCGTCCGGCGCACGCCTGATGACAACGCTGGTCCACGCCATGCAGGATCGTGGCGCCCGGTATGGCCTGCAAACCATGTGCGAGGCAGGCGGACTGGCGAACGCCACGATCCTCGAACGGCTGTGAGTTCTCGCGCGGTACCCGATACGGGTCGGGTACCGCGCTCAGATCGAGACGAGCACCATCGCGATCACGAATCCGATCAACCAGGATTCGACGATCAGCGGCACCGCCACCAGCGGGGTCCATGCGATCGGCCTGCCGTCGCGCACCTTCTCCACCATCGAGACCGCCGCGGCGATCACCGAGGCCACGATCCCCGTCCACGCAACGACCTGCGCCCACGGCAGATACCCGACGCAGCGAGAGCCGTCCGCGTCGCGGGCGAGCATCTCGTAGAGCGGGACAAAAGAGGCGATCAGCCAGCCGAATCCGACGGCGATCACGGAGCCGAGCGCCGCGCGCAGGAAGTCGGTCAACCGCCGCCATGGATGGCACGCCATGCCCTCAGCATGACTTGTGCACGACTGCACGGCATCTCGACACTCACGGTCCGATGTAGACCTGGGCGGCCAGCGCGGCCCCGCCGAAGAACGAGCCGATGATCAGCAGTATCGCCGACACCGGCCAGAACCACAGGTACCAGCGCTTGACCGCGGCTACGACGAGCAGCGCGAGGGAGCCGAGCAACGCGAGTGCGGTTCCGCCCCAGGACACGACGAAAGCCCAGGTGAGGTATTCGGTGCGGCAGTTGTCCTGCGTGCACGGATCGGTGGCGAAGGCGAAGAAGAGGGTGAAGTAGGCGGCGACCAGTCCGAGCACCGCCGCGCCGCAGTACAACAGGACGGCGAGTACTAGATCCCAGGTCCGCGCCTGCTGCCGACCGGACCCGCGCACCGACTGGGGAACCGCGTAGTAGGGCGGCCAGGTATCGGGCCGCGGGGAGCTTGTCTCGATCATGTCGTCAACGATCCCGGTTCGTGCTTTCAGCCGACTCCGGGAAACTACTCGAGTCCGCATGCGCAATCCTTCGAATAGGCTGGTCACCGATGAGCGATTCCGCAGCACAGAGCGTCTACGCGATTCCGATGCGCACCAAGTTCCGTGGCATTACGGTGCGGGAGGGAATGCTGATCCAGGGCCCGCTCGGATGGGGCGAATTCTGCCCGTTTCCCGAATACGACGATCGGGAGGCCGCGGGCTGGCTGGCCACCGCGCTGGAGCAGGTCACGGTGGGATGGCCGAAGCCGATACGGGATCGGATCCCGATCAACTGCACCGTGCCTGCGGTCGATCCGGAGCGGGCGCATGCCATCGTCGCCGGGTCCGGATGCCGCACCGCCAAGGTGAAAGTCGCCGACCATCCCGAATCGCTCGCGGAGGATGTGGCCAGGGTGGAGGCGGTGCGCGACGCGCTCGGCCCGGACGGCGCGATTCGCGTCGATGCCAACGCGGTGTGGGACATAGATACCGCCGTCGCGCACATCAGCCGGATCGACAAGGCCGCGGGCGGTCTCGAGTATGTCGAACAGCCGTGCCGGACCATCGAGGAGCTCGCCGCCGTGCGTCGCCGGGTCGAGGTGCGCATCGCCGCCGACGAATCCATCCGCCGCGCCGAGGACCCGCTGCGGGTGGCGGTCGCGGGGGCCGCCGATATCGCCGTCCTCAAATGCACGCCGCTCGGCGGTGTCCGCCGTGCCCTCCAGGTGGCGGAGGCCGCGGGCCTGCCCTGCGTGGTCTCGTCTGCCTTGGAGACCAGCGTCGGCCTGGCCGCCCAGCTCGCGCTGGCGGGCGTGCTTCCCACCCTCGACTTCGCCTGTGGCCTAGGCACTTTGGATTTGCTGGCCGGCGACGTAGTTCCGGAATCCCTACGTCCCGTCGACGGGTATCTCACGGTTCCCCGCACCCCACCCTGTCCGGACCCGGCACTCCTGAAGCGCTACCGCCACCCCGACACCACCCGCACCGCCTGGTGGCAGGAGCGATTCGCCCGCGTTTCAGCACTGGTCCGGGCGAGCCCGACGTCATAGCTCCGGCCATCCACACTGGTCTTGCTCAGGCCGAACAGGTGCGCAATGGACCGCGCCGACACCTGGGCACACTCACCCGAGTCGCACGCCGCAGCCGAGCATGGTGACGCGCAAGAGCAGCGCCGCTTCGGGGCCGACGACGCCGTCGACCAGATCCAGGTACCGGCCGCAGAATTCGGGGCCGTGTGGGGCCACCGCGGCGGGGGCGGACTCGAGGTGATGCGCCAGTTCGTGCAGAACCACCAGCTCACGCAGGGCCCAGGCGGTACCGCCGGTGTGCAGCGGCACCGCGAGGACCGCGTCGCCCGCCTCGTAATGGGCAGCGGCCGTTCCAGCACGCGAGCGGACGCGGACCGAAACGGCGGCACGAGCCCATTGCGCTCGAACCCAATTGAGGGCAAGCACCTTGTCGGCATAGCTCTGCACCGACTCGACGGAGGCGAAGCGGCGCTCGATCGGCAGCGTGAGCTGCGAGCCGTAGAGCTCGACGGTGCGGACGCCGTGCTCATCGGCGCGGTCGAACACCCCGCGCACCAGCTGTTCGGCGTCGTACACCTTGGCGCGCTGGCTGTCGCGCACGGTCACCGGCACTGCCGTGTGCATGTCACGACCGACTTCAGACGAGTCGCCACTCGCGAGCCGATGACGAACACCCGAGGTGGACGCGCGGCGGACCGCGCGGTCGTCATCGCGGAGTACTCGCGGCGGGGCTCAGGGTCGCCACCCGTGACGAGCGGCTGCCTGGAGTAGCCGCCAGCCGTGCTTTCGCCACAGCGCACGATACTCACGCGGATCCACCAGGCGAGTCGGGCGAAGCCAATTGCCCATGGGCAGCGGGAAGCTCGGGCGACGTACCAATCCGCGCGGCCTTTCCCGCGCGGTCACCCGCCTGTCGCGCCGCCGCGGAATGCCCGGCAGAGGCCTGCGGCCCGCGCCAGGTGCCGCGCGCCTCGGAAGTCCGCGAGTAGAAGTCCGCGAGCTGGATTTCCTTGTCGCGCAACGCCAGCGCGGTACCGGTCGCCATCCTGCCCGCAGGCAACGCCTCCGCTTCCACCTCTGCCTTCACCGCGGCCAACCGCTGCCCGATCCGCGCCGCGAACGCCATCTGGAAGTTCAGCCGCGCCGTCACGCCCGCGAGCGGAGCCTGCACCCGGCGCCGTACCTGCCGCCCCCACCGCTTCTCCACGACAACCTTCTCCACCGTCGCCGACCGGTAGGCCCCCGACTTGATGTACTGGTCGGACGCGCGCACCATCTGCACCAGCAGGCTCGTGTACAGCGCCTCGCAGGCATTGATGTCCGAGTCGAAGCCGTAGGCGTAGACCTGCGTCGACGTCCTGGCGACATCGCAGCGCACGTCGTTGGCCGACGCGATCGCGACGAACAACTGGACATAGGTGCGCAACCCGCGTTTGCCCGGCTCGCCGATCGGGATGATCCGCTGCACCGGCGTCGGCCTGCGCTCGCGCCCCGCGATGTGCGCCCGCGCCACCGCGAGGTCGATGGAGGATCTGGTGGCCAACCGCTGTGCCGCCGTGAGGAACGCCTCGGCCTCGTGTTCGTTGTCGGTGGATTCGGCCTTACGCAGCAGTCCACCGATGCGGGTGAGCATCCGATCGGGGACCGCGTTCGGCGAAGTCATCACACGCAAGCCTAGCGAGGACTTCCCGCCGCAATCCCACATGTCATATCAACACCATGTATCTTGCCTTGTGCACCGGCAGGGTGTGCTGCCGCTCACGAATGATCCTGGAGTGTCCGCGATGGCTGTGAAAAAGGTGTCGACCCTACGTTCGTCGCTCGTACCGCGCGCCGCGGTGGCGGCGGCGTCGGTCGCGCTGCTGGCCACGACGTTCACCAGCGCCTGCTCCAGCGACAACGGCGGCAGCCCGATCAGCCAGAATCTCACCGGCCGAGGCCCGATAACCTACGTCGAGGGTAAGGACACCTCCGAGACTGGTGCGGTCAAACAGCTGATCGAGCGGTGGAACGCCGCGCACCCGGACGAGCAGGTGACGTTCAAGGAACAGTCGAACGACGCCTCGCAGCAGTACGACGACCTGGTCGAGCACATGCGCTCCAAGCAGTCCGACTACGACGTGGTCGCCCTCGACGTTCCGTGGACCGCCGAGTTCGCCGCCAAGGGCTGGATCCAGCCACTGAAGGACTCCTTCACGATCGACACCTCCACGCTGCTCTCCCCGCCAGTCGCCAGCGCCACCTACAACAACACCCTCTACGCCGCCCCGCGCAACACGAACGGCGGCCTGCTGTTCTACCGCAAGGATCTGGTGCCCAACCCGCCCAAGACCTGGAACGAGATGCTCGCTCAGTGCCCCATCGCGCGCGAGCAGAACATCGGCTGCTACGCGGGCCAGTTCGCACCGTACGAAGGCCTGACCGTGAACGCGGCGGAGGTGATCAACGCCTATGGCGGGAGCTTCGTCGGCGCAGACGGCAAGACACCCACGGTGAACAGCCCGCAATCGCGTGCCGGACTGAACGTCCTGGTCGACGCGTACAAGAACGGCGACATCCCGAAGGAAGCCATCACCTTCAAAGAGCCGGAGTCGAGCAACGCCTTCGCGCAGGGCAAGCTGATGTTCATGCGTTCGTGGCCGTCCACCTTCGGTGACGTGGGCGGCGAGGCGTCCGCGGTGAAGGACAAGTTCGCGGTCGCGCCACTCCCCGGCGAGAACGGCGTCGGCGCCTCCACCCTCGGCGGCTACAACGCGGCGATCAGCGCATACTCCAAGAACAAGGCCACCGCCCTCGACTTCCTGCGCTTCCTGGTCAGCGATGACGCGCAGCACATCGTGGCCTCCGGTGCGCTGCCGTCGGTGCGCGCGTCGATGTACGACGACCCTGCCCTGATCGCGAAGATGCCGTACCTGCCCGCGCTCAAGGACTCCATCACCGGCGCGGTGCCGCGCCCGGTGACCCCGTTCTATCCTGCGGTGTCGAAGGCCATCCAAGACAACGCCTATGCTGCGTTGAACGGAACCAAGTCCGTCGACGACGCGATCACCGGCATGCAGAAGGGCATCGAGACCGCCGGATCGTAAGCGGTGAACGCAACGGACCCGACAAGCCCGCAGGAGAGAAACGGTGTCGGATCCCTCGGGAGCGGCGACTAGCGTGCCGAAAGACGAACCCCTTCCGATCAGACGCGGCTTCGGCGCGGCGGTGGTCCTCGAGCTGCGACGCTCCGGCAAGGCCTGGCTTTTCGTCACGCCTGTGCTACTCGCACTCGCGGTCGTCATCGGGTATCCGGTGTTCCGGGCGTTGTGGATGTCCTTCCAGAAGGACCAAGGGCTAGATCCGGCGACCGGCATGTTCGTCGAGGGCGGCAGCGCCGGGATTTCCAACTACACGCACTGGCTGCTGCAGCAGTGCCAGGTCACCGGCGACGGGACGATGTCCTGCCCGACCGGCAACCTCGGCTCGCAGTTCTGGCTTGCCATCGGGATCACGCTGTTCTTCACGGTCGTGACCGTGACGCTCGAGGCGACCCTCGGCCTCGGCATGGCCATGGTGATGGGCAAGACCTTCCGCGGCAGGGCGCTGCTGCGCGCGGCGGTGCTGATTCCGTGGGCGATCCCGACCGCCGTCACGGCGCGGTTGTGGGAGTTCATGTTCCAATACGACGGTGTGGTGAACCGGGTTCTCGGCACGCACATCCTGTGGACTTCCGATGCCTGGCCCGCGCGGTTCGCGGTGATCGCAGCCGACGTGTGGAAGACGACGCCGTTCATGGCGCTGCTTCTGCTCGCCGGTCTGCAGGTGATCCCGGCCGACGTGTACGAGGCCGCGCGGGTCGACGGCGCATCGGCCTGGCAGCGGTTCACCCAGATCACGCTGCCGCTGCTGAAGCCCGCGCTGCTGGTCGCGGTGCTGTTCCGCACCATGGACGCGCTGCGCATGTTCGACCTGCCCGCGATCATGACGCTGGGCAACCCGGCCACCCGCACGGTGTCGATTCTGGTGGTCGAGCAGGTGCGGCAGGGCCCGAACAGTGCGGCAGCACTGTCGACGATCACCTTCCTTCTGATCTTCGCGGTGGCGTTCGTGCTCGTGAAGATTTTGGGTGCCAACGCGGTCCGGACCCAGGAAGAGCAGCGGAGGGCAGGATGAGACATCATGGCGCAGCGCTCATCCCGCCCGACCGGGTGCGGGTGTCCCGCAAGACACCGCAGGGCAGGATGAGACATCATGGCGCAGCGCTCATCCTGCCCGACCGGGTGTCTCGCATGACACGGAAGGCGTGCTGATGTCCGTGCAGACGACGAGAAAACCCGCCACGCAAGCGGTTGCGTGGACCAAGCGGATCGGCTCGGTCCGGCTGTATCTCGGCGCCCTGATCGTGCTCGTCTGGGGTCTCGCGCCGTTCTACTGGATGGCGGTCACCGCGTTCCGCGACCCCGAGTACACCTTCGACAACACCCCGTGGCCGACGCACATCACGTTGGAGAACTTCCGCAACGCGTTCGACACCAGCCGTGGCAACGACTTCGGCAAGGCGCTGGTGAACAGCGTGCTCATCGGCGCGGTCACCACGGTGATCGCGCTGGTGATCGGTGTGTTCGCCGCGTACGCGCTGGCGCGGCTCACCTTCCACGGCAAGTACCTCGTGTCGGGGCTGATCCTCAGCGCATCGATGTTCCCCGTTGTCGTGCTGGTGACGCCGCTGTTCCAGCTGTTCACCAGCCTCGGCTGGATCGGCGGATACCAGGCCATGATCATCCCGAACATCTCCTTCGTGTTGCCGATGACGGTCTACATCCTCGCGTCCTTCTTCGCCGAACTGCCGTGGGAGCTCGAGGAGGCGGCGCGGATCGACGGTGCCACCAAGATGCAGGCGTTCCGTTTGGTCATGCTGCCGCTGGCCGCGCCTGCCGTTTTCACCACCGCGATCCTTGCGTTCATCGCGGCGGTCAACGAATACCTTTTGGCCCGCCTGCTTTCCAGCGACAAGACCGAACCCGTCACCGTCGCGATCGCCCGCTTCTCCGGCAACAACCCGCTGGTGCAGCCGTACGCCGCGATCATGGCGGCGGGCACCATGGTCACGATCCCGCTGGTCATCATGGTCCTGCTGTTCCAGCGCAGAATCATCTCGGGCCTCACCGCAGGCGGCGTGAAGAGCTGACCACTCGGCGGACACACCTGCCGCCCGACGAATTCCGCACTGCCCGAGACAAGCGGCGCCGACCGATCACGACGACGCGAGCCACAAGCACCCGCTCCGTCCAGGAGCGCGTCACGCCAGCCCACCCTCTCTCGACACAATCGCCAGGGGTGGAAAGACTCCGGTCAACGCCCCAACGACCCGTCCATTCACCGCACTACAAGCCCACCTGCACGAAAGCGCCACCATTCTACCGACCCACCGCAAAAACATACCGCCCGTTTTCACCCCACCAACCCCCGCCGAAGTGCGAGTCTTACGAGCACCGTTCGCGGCCCGGCTCGCGTCCGAGCGGGCGAAGCGCATGCGACACAGTCGCGAGTCTCGCCCGCTCGGACGCGAGCCAAGAGGGGGCCGCGAACAGGCAGCGCCGCAGGCGCTGCAAAATAAACACAGCTCGTTTCCGATCGTGTGTGCAGGTGTTGTCCGACGCTCTGGGAGGAGATGATCGTGAGCTCGTTCCGCAAACCGCGAGAGCCTAGGCGCGGCTCCAAGGGCACTC
Source organism: Nocardia sp. NBC_01730 (assembly GCF_035920445.1). Classification (NCBI taxonomy): domain Bacteria; kingdom Bacillati; phylum Actinomycetota; class Actinomycetes; order Mycobacteriales; family Nocardiaceae; genus Nocardia; species Nocardia sp. NBC_01730. The sequence goes on from NZ_CP109162.1 coordinate 5,814,926, forward strand.
CCCCGACCGCACCGTATGCCTCGATCGCGGGCTGGAGCGAACGGCCGAAGGCGCCGAACCGGGACGCCCGAGCGATACGCGAGCAGAAGGCAACTCGCCGAAAGTCGCGACCTCCCGCCCCACGACCGGCACCAGATCCGAATCGGCGGCCGGCCGGCAGAGGTGAACGCTTCCGTCGGCTGCTGCTGGCCTTGTTCATCCTTTTCGGCGTGGTTCCTGCGCTGATGTCGGTGCTCGTGTACTGGAGCGCGGAGATACCGGACCCGGCCGCGATGCAGACGAATCAAACCGCCACCATCCTGGCCGCCGACGGCAGCACCGTGATCGCGAAGGTCATTCCGCCGGAAGGCAATCGGACCCCGGTCCCGCTGTCGGAGGTGCCGCGGCCGGTACGCGACGCGGTGCTCTCCGCCGAGGATCGCAACTTCTACACCAATCCCGGCTACTCGAGCTCCGGCTTCCTGCGCGCCGTCCGCGACAATGTGCTCGGGCGCGACGACGCGGGCGGCGGCTCCACGATCACCCAGCAATATGTGAAGAATGCCTTCCTCGGCTCCCAACGCACGGTCACGCGCAAGATGCGCGAGCTGGTCATCGCGGCGAAGATGGCGCGGCAGTGGAGCAAGGACGACATCCTCGCGGCCTACCTCAACACCATCTACTATGGCCGCGCCTCTTACGGGATCGCCGCGGCGGCACGGGCCTACTTCGACAAGCCGGTGAACCAGCTGACCCTCGCCGAGGGCGCGGTGATCGCGGCGCTGATCAGGACGCCGTCGATCCTGGATCCGGAGACCCATCTCGCGGACCTGAAGCGCCGCTGGGCATACGTGCTCGATGGCATGGTCGAGATGGGTGTGCTCGCACCGGGCGATCGCGACGCGGTGGTGTTCCCTTCGATCATTTCGATCGCGGAGATCCCCGACGAGAGTGTGGCCCGCGGTCCGGAGGGACTGATCCGCAACCAAGTGCTGCGCGAGCTGCGCGCCTCCGGCATCAGCGAGCGCGAGCTGAACACCGGCGCACTGAAGATCACCACCACTATCGACGCCAGGACCCAGCAGGCGGTGCTCGGCGCGGTGCACGACCGGCTGGCTTCGCAGCCGCCGCAGCTACGCGCCTCGGTGGTGTCGGTCGACCCGCGCTCCGGCGCGGTGCGCGCGTACTTCGGCGGCGACGACGGCATCGGCTACGACTTCGCCCAGGCGCCGCTGCAGACCGGGTCGGCGTTCAAGATCTTCGCGGTGATCGCCGCGCAGCAGCAGAGCATTCCGCTGACCCGCATGCTGGACAGCTCCCCGCTGACCGACGACGGCGTCAGGATCACCAACGTCGACGGCGAGTCGTGCGGCAAGTGCACCATGGCCGAGGCGCTGAAGCGCTCGCTGAACACCAGCTTCTATCGGCTGACCATGTCGATGTCCGACGGGCCACAGTCGATCGCCGACGCGGCGCACGCGGCGGGCATCCCGGAGGAGATCCCCGGTGTCGCGGGCAAGACCCTGGCCGAGGACGGCGGAGAGCCGCTGAACGGCGTCGTTCTCGGCCAATACGTGGTCCGTCCCATCGACATGGCTTCGGCCTACGCCACGGTCGGCGCGTCGGGCGTCTACCACCAGCCGTACTTCGTGCAGCGGGTGGCGACCGCCGACGGCCACGTGCTGCTGGATCGCGGCGCGCCCGACCAGCAGGTCGGCAAGCAGATGCCGCCGGGACAGCAACGCATCCCGCGCGCGATCGCGGAGAACACCATCCAGGCGATGACCCCGATCGCTGCCTACTCCAACGGGCACGCTCTGGCGGCCGACCGCCCCTCGGCCGCCAAGACCGGAACCACGCAGCTCGGCGAGACCGACCTGAACAAGGACGCGTGGATGATCGGCTTTACGCCCTCGCTGTCCACGGCGGTGTGGATCGGCACCGAGCAGTCGGAGCCGATCCGCACCGCGCGCGGCAGCGACATCTACGGCTCGGGGCTGCCCGCCGATATCTGGAAGCAGGTGATGGACGACGCGCTGGACGGCACCCTGGTCGAGCAGTTCCCTGGCACGCCGAGCCCGGCGCAGCCACTTCAGAGCAAGCCCTCCGGCGGCGCCTACGACATCCTGAACCCGCCGCAGACGTCAGCGCGCGAACCCGCCGTCGTCGTCCCGCCGACCACCGAAGCGCCGAAGGAAGTCGAGATTTTCCCCGGGCTGAGCATCCCCGTGCCGGGATAGCGATGATGCTGTGACCTTCCGTGGCCCGGGGGAACGCATGACATGGCAGCATCGTTTGCCAGAGTGAGAGCGAACAGCGAGTGCGTCGGAAACAGGCCGACGTCGATACCCCGGGAACGATGCGGGAGGATATGCGCTCGAGCGACGACGGAAGACGAGACATAGGGGCTACGCCGGTGGATTTCAATGTCGTTGACCAACCCGAGACGCTGGTGGCGGGAACAGTGCTTCGCAGCCCCGCGCTCGCGGTCGAGGGGCCGCGCCGCGCGAGAGTCGAAGAGGCGTGGAAGCGCAATCTGGCTCGCAAGCTGCCCGGACCGCCGACCACGGCATACGTCGACCATGCGCCGGAGATCAACTCGTACCTGACCCATATCGTCGGCTACCGCTGCCACGGCCTTGCCGATTTGCTGCCTGGTGACGTGCTCGCCCGGGTGCCCGGCGGCAGGTTCGCCCGGTTCATCGCCAGCGGGGACAACTTAGGCGACACCATCGTGAGCATCTGGCGGGCGGTCTGGGACGCCGAGGCCGCAGGCCGACTCGTGCGTGCCTATACCGGCGACTGGGAGCATTATCCCGACGCCCGCACGGTGGAAGTCTTCGTGGCAATGGCAGACGATCAGGTCAACGGGTAGGAACGGGCTGTGGATTTCGAGATCGTCACTTTGGACCAGAGCATGGTCGCGGGACTCACCATTCCGCTCGCCGGCCGCGAGGTGACCGCGCGCGACCTCGACCTGGTGAACTTCACCTGGGACCGGTACCTGGCGCGGGATAAGAACGTGCCGAGGGTGGCCGCCTATATCGACCAGAACGACCATGCCGTCGCCGTGCTCGGCTACGAGGTCGCGGCCATGACGGACATGGACGCGGGTGACGTGCTCACCATCATCCCGCAGGGCCGCTATGCGCGGTTCGTCGTCTCGGACAAACCCTACGACCTGCTGCGCACCGCATGGGCCCAGGTCGCGAAGGCGGAGAACGCGGGAACCATCACCCGCTCACACACCGCCGAGATCGAGCGCTACACCGGGCCTGCATCGGTAGAGGTATACGTCTCGCTGGACTGAATTCACCCCTGGGCGGAAATCTGACGGACCTGGAGAAGTCGGCCGAAGGCATTTCGCCTCCGGCCGACTTCCTCATGAGATAGTGCGGTGAATTAATCCGCGCCGATGATGAACGCCTCGAGCTGGGTGCGGGCGATGTCGTCGGCCAATTGCTTGGGCGGCGACTTCATCAGGTAGGCCGAGGCCGGGATGACCGGTCCGCCGATGCCGCGGTCTTTGGCGATCTTCGCCGCGCGGACCGCGTCGATGATGATGCCCGCCGAGTTCGGCGAGTCCCACACCTCGAGCTTGTACTCCAGGTTCAGCGGCACGTCACCGAAGGCGCGGCCCTCCAGGCGGACGTAGGCCCACTTGCGGTCGTCCAACCAGCCGACGTGGTCGGACGGGCCGATGTGCACGTCGTTGGCGCCGAGCTCCTTCTTCAGGTTGCTTGTGACGGCCTGGGTCTTGGAGATCTTCTTCGACTCCAGGCGCTCGCGCTCGAGCATGTTCTTGAAGTCCATGTTGCCGCCGACATTGAGCTGCATGGTGCGATCGAGCTGCACGCCGCGGTCTTCGAACAGCTTGGCCATCACACGGTGGGTGATGGTCGCGCCGACCTGGCTCTTGATGTCGTCGCCGACGATCGGGACGCCGGCCTTGGTGAACTTCTCCGCCCACACCGGGTCGGAGGCGATGAACACCGGCAACGCGTTGACGAAGGCGACGCCCGCATCGATGGCGCACTGCGCGTAGAACTTGTCGGCCTCCTCCGAGCCCACCGGCAAGTAGGACACCAGCACGTCGACGTTGTTGTCCTTCAGGACCTGCACCACGTCGGCCGGTTCGGCCTCGGACAGCTCGATGGTCTCCGCGTAATACTTGCCGATGCCGTCCAGGGTGGGGCCGCGCTGCACAACGACGTCGCTCGGCGGCACGTCGGAGATCTTGATCGTGTTGTTCTCGCTGGCGAAGATCGCCTCGGCCAGATCGAAGCCGACCTTCTTCGCGTCCACGTCGAACGCGGCAACGAACGTGACGTCGCGGACATGGTATGGCCCGAACCTCACGTGCATCAGACCGGGAACCGTCGTGGACTCGTCCGCGTCCTTGTAGTACTGCACGCCCTGGACCAGCGAGGAGGCGCAGTTGCCCACACCTACGATGGCGACGCGAACTTCTGTGGCGTTGTCAGCCTTATTGACGTCACTCATGGCCGATATTTCCCTCTTTCTGTGGTGCCGCCTTCGTCGATTGCTCCGCCGCAATCAACTCGTTCAGCCAGCGCACTTCGCGCTCGCTTGATTCGAGTCCGAGTTGATGGAGCTGCCGGGTGTAGCGATCCAATGACCCGCTGGCCTTCTTGATCGCCTCCCGAAGCCCCTCTCGGCGCTCCTCGACCTGACGCCGCCTGCCCTCCAGAATTCGCATCCGCGCTTCCGCGGGGGTGCGACTGAAGAAGGCGAGGTGAACGCCGAAGCCGTCGTCGGTGTAATTCTGCGGTCCGGTGTCGGCGAGCAAATCGCTGAACCGCTCCCGGCCGGTCGGAGTCAGTTGGTAAACGCGGCGCGCACGGCGTGTCGTCGCGCCCGCCGGCATCTCCTCGGCGATCAGCCCGTCCGCCTGCATGCGGCGCAGCGTCGGGTAGAGCGACCCGTAGGAGAAGGCCCGAAACGCGCCGAGCAGGCCCGTCAACCGCTTGCGCAGCTCGTAACCGTGCATGGGCGATTCGAGGAGCAGCCCGAGAATCGCCAGTTCGAGCACCGGGCTTCACCACCTGACTATGTCCAGACCTAACCGATGGATGCGACTTTCCACTATATCGGAACGATACATCTGTGCAGTGTTTGTTTGGCCGCGGCTGTGTTTGTTCGGCCGCGGCTGCGCCGCGGCGTGTTCGCGGCCCCTATTGGCTCGCGTCCGAGCGACCGCTGCTGGCGACTTCGTCGCGGACGCAGCAGCCGCTCGGACGCGAGCCGGGCCGCGAACGGGGAATGCTCGGTCTCGCTGCGCTCGGAACCGGATGTCGGGCCGATCTGGATGCGCTGAGTGGCAGCTGTGGCACCCGGTGTTTGCGGCTGTGTTTGTTCGGCCGCGCCTGCGGCATTTCCGTTCGCGGCCCCTTGTGGCCCAGGCCGCGAACGGGGGATTGCTCGGTCTCGCTGCTCGGAATCGGGGGTTGGGCCGAAGTGGTTGTGCTGGGTGGCAGCTTGTGGTCACCAATGTGCGGATTACGTGAGGGTGTCAGCGAGGGGGGCAGGGAGACCCGAAGGGGCTCGCCCGTGAAGGTGACCGTCAAGTGCCCGAACGCGCCGCTCTTGTTCTGCACCGAGATCTTCAGACCGGACCGAGGCCGACCAGCGGCGGCGGTGTGGGCGCGGTGGTCGCGGGCCGTTGCAGGTCGGCGACCAAGTCGGCCAGATCCCCCAGCGTGCGCGCCTCGCCCGCGAGTTCGATGAGCGGATCGTGCTCTTCCTCGGACAGCTGACCATCGGCACGGGCGAGGTCTATCAGCTCCCGGGTGGTGGCTCGATCGGCATCGCGCGCCGTCGTGTGACGAGGATAACTTCCGGTAGATCGGGCGTGGCCCAACGCTTTTCGCGTCATCGACGGCCGGTCGGCGCCAAGTTCCCGCGCGGCGGTCGGCGTCTGCGGATCGGCGGTGGAGTCCATGCAGTTCGCTCGTCTTCGCGGCCGCGGCCTGCGCCATTCGGTCGTGGTACTCGTCGGCGCCGAGCTGTCCTTCGGCATAGGCGGCATCCAGCAGACCCGACGCGTTGGCGCCGTCGAGATCACGCGCTCGTGTGCGCCCTGATGTCGCGGTGGACACAGCCGAATCGTAGTCCGACTGGGCGCCTGATGCCCGTTCGAGCGCGCATTTAAACCAGCCAATCTGCACAGCCCGGGGCGGGGGGATTGCAACACCGCTACTCTGGTTCTCGTGCGAATTCAGCGGCAAGTGGTCGACTACGCCCTCCGGCGCCGGTCGCTGCTGGCTGACGTCTATGCGGGCCGTGTCGATGTCGCCGAGGTGTGTGATGCCAACCCTTACCTACTGCGGGCGGCGAAATTCCACGGCCGGGGGAGCGAGGTCACATGCCCCATCTGCCGGAAGGAACAGCTGACGCTCGTATCCTGGGTCTACGGCGACGGCCTCGGACCGGTGGCTGGATCGGCTCGCACGCCCGAAGAGCTCATGCGCCTCGCCGAGACTCGCGAGGAGTTCTCGGTGCATGTCGTCGAGGTATGCCGGTCCTGCAGCTGGAATCATCTGGTGCAGTCCTATGTGCTCGGCACCACGCCTGCGCCGTCGCGCCGCCGCCAGGGGACGCGAGCGAACCGGCGCACTGCCGCCGAATGAAATACCTGGTCATCAGCCCGTCGGGTGACTCGCGGAGCCGGTACGCGTCTGCCGCGATGCGTACGACCGCTAGCCACCTCGACCGTTACGAGTTATGGAGATCTTGTCAGTGAATTCGCCCTACGAGACTTCCCCCTACGGCGATGAACCGCATGGCGGCCGTACTCAACGGAGTTCACATCCAGGTCCTGACCCGTACCAGAACCCCCGTCCTGGGCCCCCGCCCGGCGCCCGGCCGGGCCCGCCGCCCGGTCCGCGCCCCGGCGGACCGATCCCGGGCGATCCGCGCGGGCCGCAGCCGCCGCGTCGTCCCGGCCCTCCGCCGCACGGCGTTCCTCCGCAGCAGGGCCGTCCACCGCAGCCGAATCGCGGCGCGCCCTCAGGCCGCCAGGAAACCCAGAAGATCCAACGCCCCGGTTCGCTGACCGAGGCGGTGGCCGAGCGAAACCGGCGCGGTCCAGCCACCGGACCGAATCCGGCCACCGGCCCGCGCCCCGGTGTGGACCGTACGGCCCGTCGCGTCCCGGGCAACGGCACAACCGGCGAACGCAGGCAGACCGCAGGCGGCCCGCCATCCGGTCCGCCTCCGCGCCGCGGCGGCGGCAGCGGCGACGGCTCCGACGGGCCGGGCAGGCGTCGCCCCGCGCAGAAGAAGAAGTCGCCATGGCGCATCGTCCGCCGAACCATCTACGTTTGCCTCGTACTGGCCATCCTGGTGCCCAGCGGCATCTTCCTGGCCGCGTACACGACGGTGTCGGTGCCGCAGCCCGGTGACTTGAAGACAAATCAGGTCGCGACCATCCTCGCGACCGACGGCACCACAGTGATCAGCAAAGTCGTCCCGCCGGAAGGCAACCGGACCGACGTCTCGATCGACCAGATCCCGCCACATGTGCGCAATGCGGTGATCGCGGCCGAGGACCGGGACTTCTACACCAATCCCGGCTTCTCGATCTCCGGCTTCGCGCGCGCCGCCAGGGACAACGTCCTCGGTAGGGAGAGCGCAGGCGGTGGTTCCACGATCACCCAGCAGTATGTGAAGAACGCGCTGGTCGGTGACGAGCGCTCGCTCTCACGCAAGATGCATGAGCTGGTCATCTCGGCCAAGATGGCGCGGCAGTGGAGCAAGGACGAGATCCTCGCCGCCTACCTCAACACCATCTACTTCGGCCGAGGCGCGTACGGCATCGACGCCGCCGCCAAGGCCTACTTCGGCAAACCGGTACAGGAGCTGACCGTAGCCGAGGGCGCGGTGCTCGCCGCCACCATCCAGCAGCCGTCCGGTCTGGATCCGGAGAAGAATCCGGAGGGCGCGAAGACTCGCTGGAACTACGTGCTCGACGGCATGGTCGCCGGCGGCAACCTGTCCGCGCCGGAGCGGCAGAGCCAGCAGTTCCCGCAGGTCGTCCCGGTCACCTCGACCAAGGACAAGGGCTTGGACAGCGGTCCGGAGGGCCTGATCAAGACGCAGGTGCTCAAGGAGTTGGCGGCCGCGGGCATCAGCGAGCAGCAGATGAACACCGCTGGTCTCGAGATCACCACCACGATCGACCCGAAGGCCCAGCAGTCGGCCGTCGACGCGGCGACCAAGAAGCTGGAAGGCGAACCGGACCACCTGCGCACCGCCGTCGTCTCGGTGGATCCGCGCACCGGCGCGGTGCGCGCGTACTACGGCGGCAACGACGGCCAGGGCTACGACTTCGCCAATGCTGGTCTGATGCCCGGTTCCTCGTTCAAGGTCTTCGGCCTCGCCGAGAACCTGGAGCTCGGCATCCCGCTCTCGCAGATGTACGACAGCTCGCCGATCACCGTGAACGGCATCAAGATCACCAACGTCGAGGGCGAGCAATGCGGCATGTGCACCATCGCCGAGGCGCTGAAGCGGTCGCTGAACACCAGCTTCTACCGTATGCAGATAGATATGCAGAACGGCCCGCGGAAGATCGCCGATATGGCGCACAAGCTCGGCATCCCGGACACCATTCCGGGCGTCGGCAAGACGCTCACCGAGCCGGACGGCTCCGGCCCCAACAACGGCATCGTGCTCGGTCAGTACCAGACCCGCCCGCTCGACATGGCTTCTGCCTACGCGACCTTGGCGGCCTCCGGCGTCTACCACGCACCGCATTTCGTGCAGAAGGTGGTCTCCGCCGACGGCCAGGTGCTGCTCGATCGCGGTGAGGTAGCGGGCGAGCAACGCGTGTCAGCCGCGGTGGCCGACAATGTGACCGCGGCGATGAAACCCATCGCGGCTTGGTCGCGCAACCACAACCTCGCGGGCGGCCGCGAGTCGGCCGCCAAGACCGGCACCGCTCAGCTCGGTGACACCGGTGAGAACCGAGACGCGTGGATGGTCGGCTACACCCCGTCGTTGGCGACTGCGGTCTGGGTCGGCACCGAGCAGGGCGATCCGCTGCGCAACTACAGCGGCGGCATGGTCTACGGCTCGGGCCTGCCTTCGGACATCTGGAAGGCCACGATGGACGGTGCCCTGCAGGGCACCACCAACGAGACCTTCCCGAAGCCCGCGCCGATCAAGGGCCAGGCCGGTGTCCCGGAGTGGACGGCGCCCTACACTCCGCCGTCCGCCGTCGATTCGCCGCTCCTGCCTCCGGTCGTGGTCGCGCCGACTCAGGTGGAGATCTTCCCCGGCGTCATCGTCCCGGTCCCCGGCATCCAACCCGCGCCGCAGCAGCAGCGCTCGCAACAGCGTGACGAGGGCCCTGGCCCGCTTCCCGGTCAGCCGGTCGCACCGACGGACGGCTCATCGCCGACCGTCACCGGCGCACCCCGGCCAGGCAATAACGGCAACTCAGGTCAGGACGGAACTCCGCCGACTCGCGGCAGATAAGTCCGACTCGACTAAGTCGATGTCGGCTGCCTTACCATAATGCGGCTTCGTCATAACGAAATGATCCCCGGTCCGCGCTATATGCCGGACCGGGGATCATGTCAATATTTTTACGCAACTGCCCTACCGGAACCAGGCAATCGCCAACAATGCCGTCATGCGAAGCGAGTCAGTCCTGACCAGCATTGTTCAGTCCGATTACGACCGTCAAGAATGTTCGAATTCACTGAGGCGTCTTGTACCAGAAGCCATTGGGATCCTGATAGCATCGCTCCAGCGCACCGGCATCACTCAAGCAATCGGTAAACTGCCAGTAGCCACGCAGGACAATCCACGAGCCATCCGATATCTGGACGCATTTGTCCGCCACCCCCTTCCCGTTCAGGCAGTCCGCGTAAGACGGTTGCCCGGCCGCGACATTGCCGGCAAATCCGATCAGAGCCGCACCGGCAACAGCCACTGAAACAATGAATTTCGTGAACATACCCACCCCTTTTATCGAATGATCGACGCTCCCGCAATGAGTACCGATCGAACGAACCCTAACATCCGCGAAATGCTTTCGGAAGGTAATATGCATTGCATGGTCTGCCTTCGCATGGATGAGCGACGACGGCTCGCTCCGAACCAAGAGCCGCGCTCCAGGTAGCCTCGGGTGCCGTGACCGATCAGGAACTGGTGAACCAGCGGATGAACGGGAGCGTGCCGCAGACGAGTAGGACGTCTTCCGACGGTCCGTATTATGTCGCCCCTGGCCCGCTCGCGCCGGATCTGCGGTCGGCGGACGCGCGAGATCGGCCGAGCCGCAACGATTCGCTGACCGCCCAGCTGTCCACGGTTGTCGGGGGGCCGGTCGGTGATCACGCCCTGATCGGGCGGGCGCGGTTCTGGACGCCGATGCGGGTGCTGATGGCGTTCGCGGTGGTGTTCCTCGCGCTCGGTTGGTTCGGCAAGGCGGGCTGCATCCAGCAGACCACCGGCGCGGATGGCGGCCTGACCCTCGACTGGAGCGACGGCCGCCAGTACGTGGCCATGTGCTATTCGGACACTGTCCCGCTCTACGGTGCGGAACGGCTGAACGAAGGCGCCTTCCCGTATAAGAAGCAGTGGACCGAGTCGACTCCAGACGGTGGCCTGGAGACACGGTACATGGAATACCCGGTGCTCTCGGGCCTGTACCAGTATCTCTCGATGCGGATCGCCAAGAGCTGGGACGCTTCGCCATTGCCTGGCGCGCTGCAGGTGGTCATCTACTTCAACGTCGTCGCGTTCGGCCTCGCGATGGCTTGGCTGGTCACCGTCGGGGCGACCGCTCTGCTGGCAGGTCGGCGAATCTGGGACGCGGCGCTGGTCGCCTGCTCGCCCCTGGTGATCGCGCACGCGTTCACCAATTTCGACGCCCTCGCAACGGCTTTCGCCGCGACCGGTCTGCTCGCCTGGGCCCGGCGCAAACCCGTGCTCGCCGGGCTGCTGCTCGGGCTCGGCGGTGCCGCCAAACTGTATCCACTGCTGCTACTCGGACCCATCCTCGTGCTGTGCCTGCGCGCAGACCCGATGCAGCGCACGCCGCGCACCCACCTCGGCCTGCGCATCCGCGATATCGACTGCTGGGCCACCGCCATGACGTGGGTACGGGAGACCCCGTACCGTGTCCAGTTTCTCAGCACCCGCCCGCTCGGCGCCGCGATCGTCACGGTCGTCGCGGCGCTGACCACCTGGGTGGCGGTGAATCTGCCGATCGCCGCGCTGTACCCGAGCGGATGGCGAGAGTTCTTCCGGCTCAATACCACCCGGCACGCCGATCCGGACTCGATCTACAACGTGATCAAGTCGTTCACCGACTGGCCAGGCTTCGACGGGGCGCTCGACTACGCGCAGCAGCCCGTCATCCTGAACGCGGTCTCGCTGTTGGTGTTCGTCGTGGCGTGCGGGCTGATCGGCTACATCGGCCTCACCGCGCCGCAGCGGCCGCGCCTTGCGCAACTGTGCTTCCTGGTGGTCGCGGCGTTCCTGCTGACGAACAAGGTGTGGAGCCCGCAGTATTCGCTGTGGCTGGTCCCGCTGGCTGTGCTCGCGTTGCCGCACCGGCGTGTCCTGCTGGCCTGGATGACCATCGACGCGCTGGTCTGGGTGCCACGCATGTTCTACTACCTCGGCCTGGACCACAAGGGCCTGCCCGAGCAGTGGTTCACCGGCACCGTGGCGCTACGTGACCTCGCGGTGGTCGCCTTGTGCGCTGTGATCGTCCGCCAGATCTATCGTCCAGAGGAAGACCTGGTGCGGCGCGACTACGTCGACGACCCGGTCGGCGGCATCGTCGACCGTATGCCCGATCCACTGCTGCCCTGGCTGCCCGAGCACCTGCGCCCGCGCGTGGCGCTCACGCGCGGCTGAGCGCTCACCGGGTGCGCATGAAGCGCGCCTGTCGTTCCGGCTCCTGCGGCAACATGTCCAGATCCAGCTGCCACGCGCTGCCGGTCCATGGATCGAACAACGGGGTTCCGCCGACGGCGGGCAGGTGCCTGCAGGACTGCGAGAGCATCGCCACCGTCGTGTCGGTCGAGTCGGATTCGTTGGTCCCGACGATCACCGTGGACAATCCGATCAGGTCACCACGCGTGATCAGCGTACCGATCCGCTGTGCGTCCGAGGTCTGGTATCCGTGTGGGAAATCCGCGGCCAGCAGCACACGATGCTCGCTGGGCGGGGTGAAAGCGCCACTGGTGTAGGCCAATTCAGCGAGTTCGGCAGCGTCGACCAATGCCTGCAACCGCGCCGAGATATCGCTGTGATCGGTGATCGGTGGTCCGTTCAGCACCGGCGCGAGCAGGCTGGTGAACCCGCTGAACGCGTCGGTGAGGTCGATGATGTCGACCAGCGCCCGTCGCTCCGGCGCCGCGGCGAGCAGTCGCGCGAGCAACGCGCCGACCACAGGCGCGACCGCGCGGGTCGACTCGGTATCGATCCACAGCGGACGATTCAGCGGCACCGGAACGCAATACGGAATCCGCAGCGGCCCGCGGTCGATCGCGTAGAGCTCACCGAGCCGAAGGCCGTCGCTCGGTGCGACCGGCTTGTCCCAGGCGGGTGCGTCCCAGGACGCCAGCGACGGCGGCAGCACCTGGTCGGCGTCGGCGAGTTCGCGCATCAGCTGCTCGGTATCGCGCTGGTGGTTGTGCTCGGCGGTGGCGATCAGCTCGTCATTGCGTTTCTGCGCGGCGCGGCGGGCTTCCTCGGCCACCGGGGTGTTCCTGGTCGCCGGATCGGAAACAGCGAGCGACAGTTCGTGATCCAGCCGCTTGGCCGCGTACTCCCGCGCGGAGACCAACGCGGCAGCCGATCGCGCGGCGTCCTCGAAGACCATCCACAGGCGGTCCAGCCCATGTCCGACCTCCAGCGGCGCACCCCCTGCGCTCCGCGCATCGCCCACCATGGAGCCGGTCATCGTGTGCGTCCCCGGACCGGGCTGTGCGGGCCTGCTCTGCGGCGACTCGCCGTCGACCTCCACACCGTGTGCCGTGAGCAGCACGGCGAGACCGCCCGCGTAGCCCTGGCCGACGGCACGCAGCTTCCAGGCGGCGCCGCGCCGGTACACCTCGAGGCAGATCAGCGCCGTCTCCCCGGCCGACGGCGTGATCGCGAATTCGGCTGCCACGGTGCCGTTCTCGGACAGCGTCGCGGTCACCGGCCCGAGCCCTTCCGCGCGCGCGGGCGCGGCAGGGTCGGCGCTGACCACCAGCAGCACGGCCTCGGCGTCGGCACGCACTTCGGCGAGGGTCACCGTGACCTCGTCGGCGGCCAGCACGACCCCCGCCGTGGCGGGCTGGTTGTAGAAGACGAAATCGTCGCCGGAGAACACCTTCAGGTTCTCCGCGACCACCAGCGCGGAAACATCGAGGGCAGCCCCGGCTTTCGCACTGAACCGAACGACATCGCCGGTCAACGGTATGTTCTGACCGGCCTTCAGCTGAATCACGTTGTCTGCCTTAGCTGTTCGCGCCGCCCACGGTCAACCGTTCACGAGGAACCGGCCGAGCTGCGGCACCGCCTCACCGGGATGCTTGGCCTGGATGCCCTCGCCGAGCGCCTGCAGTTTCCAGTCGTTGCCCACCCGGAACAGCTTGGCCATCGCCATCCCGGTGAACGGCATGCCGCCCGCCAGCGTGTACCTGGCCAGTTCACCGTTGTTGACGCCGTCGACCAAACGGCAGAACGCATTCTGCACCTGTTCGAAGGTGTGGCCCTTGTAGGAGGTCACGACGAACACCAGCGTGGTCACGTGCGCCGGGATGCGGGTCAGGTCGACCAGGATCACCTCGTCGTCGCCCTCACCCTCACCGGTGAGGTTGTCGCCCTGGTGGCGGATCGAGCCGTCCTTGGAGATCAGCTGGCCGTAGTAGGCGACGTCCACCGGGTTCATGTCGGCGAACAGGATGACCGCCGCGTCGAGGTCGATGTCGACCGTGCGGTTGCCGAACATGCCGCGGCTGCGCACCGGGTCCCAGCCGAGACCCATCTTGACGAAGGTCAGCGCGTTGCCCTCCTTGCGGAGGGTGACCCGCTGGCCTTTGACCAGGCTGACCGCGCGGTCCTTGCTCAAACTGACCTCGGCCGGTGGCTGCTGCGGCACAGGCTGACCCGGAGGTGGGTAACCGGCTCCCGAACCCGGCGGCGGCGGGTAACCCGGACCGGGGGGAGGGTAGCCGGGACCGCCCTGCGGCGGGTGACCGGGACCGGGCGGCGGCGGGTACGCACCGGGCGGCCCGTACTGGGGAGTCTGCTGCTGCGTCGGGTAAGCCGGGGTGGTCGGCGGCGGGTAGGCCGGCGGCTGCTGCGGAGGCGGCGGGGCCTGCGCGGGCTGCGGGGCCTGCGCGGCCTGCGCGGGTGCGTCGTCGACGGATACGCCGTGGTCGGTGACCAGAGCGGCGAACCCACCCGCGTAGCCCTGCCCGACCGCGCGTACCTTCCACGCGCCCTGGCGTCGGTACAGTTCGAGCGCGATCACGATCGACTCGGCGTTCAGCCCGTCGATCCGGTACTCGTACAACCGATTACCGGCCGCGTCCGACACGATCGCGGTCGGCGCGGGAAAACGACCGAAGTTGCTGTTCGTATCGTCCAGCGTGATCACCGCGCGGATCTGGTCGATATCGGCAGGCACCGCGTTCAACGACACCGCGAGCGACGCGGGCTGTCCGGCGGGCGCGGGCTGCAGGTTCACGCCAGGGCCGGTCGGCTGGTTGAAGAAGACGAAGTCCGCGTCGGAACGGACCTTGCCGCGCTCGGTGACCAATAGCGCGGACAGATCCGCGGGCGCTGTGAGCTGGATGGAGATCACCACGTCGTTCATGGCCAGCGGACCGTTCTGACCCTTGGCGAGTGTTGCGGACAAGTTCGACCCTTCGCTTGTCGGTGCGTTCGCCTGACACTCTACGAGAAACGCGCTTCCCGCCGCTCGTAGGTAACGGCCGCGATGGTCGGATACCCGCCGAAATGATCGGTTAGTGTGACGGCACGCAGATGCAGTACGGCAATCACATCCGTGTTCGGCGATCGAGACAGAAGGCAAGACACCCTCATGGCGCAATTGTTCGAACAATCGAAGAAGGTGATCGAGGCTCACCTTGCCGGAACCAGCCTCCGCGCGATCTCCGGTTCGATGATCGCCTACGAAGGCAATGTGCAGTTCAAGACGGCCGGTTTCGGCGGAGGCGACGGAGTGCTCGCCGGCCTCAAGCGGCGGGCCACCGGCGAGAAGCTGTCGCTGATGGAGTGCTCCGGCCACGGCAGGGTCTTCTTCGCGGTGAACGGCCAGCATGTCACGGTGGTCGACCTGAACAACGAGACACTCCAAGTGGAGTCGCAGCAGCTGCTGGCTTTTGTCGGGAATCTACGCACCGACGTGCGCTTCGCCGGTCTGCGGGGCGCGTCCAGCGGCCAGGGCTTGTTCACCACCACCGTGTCCGGGCAGGGGCAGGTCGCGCTGCTCGCGGCGGGCGGACCGCTCATCCACCTGGAGGTGTCGCCGCAGTATCCACTGGTGGTGGACCCGGACGCGTTCGTAGCCGCGCGGGGCAACCTCAACCAGTCGTTCGTCACCGACATCTCGTGGCGGACCGCGATCGGCCAGGGTGCGGGCGAGGCGTTCTCGCTGCGCTGGGACGGTCAGGGTGTGGTGTTGATCCAGCCGGCGGAACGGTAGGGCGAGCGATGTTCGAGAAGGTCAACGGCAAAGTCGTCAAGGTCGACGTCGGGATGGCGGGCGGCGTGGTCGCTCGAAATGGCGCGATGCTCTTCTACACCGGCGACGTTTCCTTTGCTCCGCATCAGGTGCCGGGCGCCCAGGGGATGGGCGGCATGGGTGGGCTGATGCGGATGGCCGGGCGCGCGATGGCGGGCGAGCACGAGCGCACCATGCTGGCGCAGGGGACCGGCGAGGTGCATTACGGGTTCGCGGGCCTGGAAGTGCACGTGGTGCATATGCAGCAGGGCGCGACGCTGCGTGTCGAGGCCTCGCGACTGTTGGCCAATACTGCCGGGTTGCAGAGTTCGGTTGTCTCCGTGATGAGTTCGGGCGGCGGAGGCGGAGGCGGAGGCGGAGGCGGAGGCGGAGGCCTGATGGGAGCACTGCGCGGTGCCGCGACCGGTGCGTTGACCGGCCAGGGCATGTTCACCACACAGCTGTCCGGGCCGGGCGCCGCGGTGCTGCTGGCGCACGGCGGCTTCCTGGAACTGCAAGTGGGCGGTCCGCTCGGCTCATCTGGGGGACACCCCCAGAACCCCGGGCAGATCGTAGTCGACCCGCAGGCCTTCGTCGCCGCGTACGGCAACGTGCAAACCGAGCTGAAGACGGCCCTCAGCTGGCGCGACGCGGTCGGCCGCGGTTCGGGCGAGGCGATGCAGTTGCATTGCGCCGGACAGGGCGTCGTCTACGTTCAGGCCTCCGAAGAGAAGTTGTGACCATGAGTGAGCGAATCATCAACACAGCGCCCATCGGCATGCCGGCGCCGAGCGTCGGCGAGGCGGAGTCATGACCCAGATCCTCAATCCCATGAATCTCGGTGAGAGCGACAACATCCCGGGAAACAGCTACGCATATTGCATCGACCTGAACAAACCGTGGTTCATGCGCAAAGGCGCGATGATCGCCTACTACGGCGACATGCGGTTCCAGATGCTCACCCACGGGCTGCAGGGCGGCCTGCTGCACATGGTGTCGCAACAGTTCTCCGCACCACTGTTCACCGGGGACTACGTCGTCGCCGAGGGGCACGGCAAGCTGATCATCGGCGACCGCGGCTACGACATCAATTCCTATGACCTGGAGGACAACGGCAACCTGACCATTCGGGCGGCGAACCTGCTCGCGTTCGAGCCGGGCCTGTCGCTGAACCAGTCCATCGTGCCCGGCTTCCTCACCCTCATCGGCACCGGCAAGTTCCTCGCCTCGTCCAACGGGCCGGTCATATTCGCCGAGCCGCCGCTGCGCGTCGACCCGGAATCGCTGGTCGGATGGGCGGATTGCCCCTCTCCCAGCCACCATTACGACCAGCGATGGGTCTCCAACTTCCTGGCCGCGGGTGCGGCGGCCTTCGGCGCGAACTCCGGCGAGGAGCGCCAGTTCGACTTCACCGGCGCGGGCACCGTGCTGATCCAGTCCAGTGAGAAGGTGCTCAGCGACTCGATGCTGGTGCGCACCATCGAGGGGCAGATCCAGAGCGGCATCACCGTCGGCGGCCTGCAACGACTGCAAGGGATCATCACCCAGCAGTTGGGTGCGCAGCAGCAGTACTGATTCCGGCTTAGAACCGCGCCAGCGTATCGCTGGACGGATCACCCACGGACAGCGAAGGGTTCGCGACGACAAGATGAAATCATCTCGACGCGTGCCGGACGGAGTCGCGGTCGGCGGAGAATCGAGACATGGCCGACTTGGCGCTTGCGTCGCAGCGTCGCACGGCGCTCACCTCCTATCAGGAGGCGGGCGGCCCCCATATCGCGAGGTCACCGAAATACGTGGGGTTGAGTCGTACCGGAAGCTCGAGCGGCCGCAGGTGAGGAACTGCGGGGTGTAGGGGAAATGTTCCGGATCGCGCGCAAGCCTCAACCGCAAACGCGCCGATCTGTTGTGGATCTGGTGGCCGAACTCGGCGTGGCGCTGGCTGTGCTGACATCGGTGTGAATCCTTTGGTGATGTCTGGTCCTCTCATAGTTGTGCCGACAACCGGGTCGGCACAGATCGAGGAGGTCGTTGTGATCGTTGCCGCTATCGCCGTCGTTGCAGTGTTGCGCGGTGGGCGTTTCGGTCGCGAGGATCTCCTTGTTGACCTATTAGGTCGCGGTGATCGTCCCTTGGGAGGCATGGCTGTCGGGCTGGGGATCGCGGAGGTCGGCGGCGTCGAGGAGGGTGGCGGCGGTTGTGACGGCGAGGCCGTCGAGATCGTGTGCTTGGACGACCGAGCGGGCGCTGGCTCCGTCGAATACGAGGGTGAGTTGTCGGGCCAGTTCGGTGGGGTCGTGGGCGCCGCCACGCTCGGCCTCATGCTGGAAGAACGAGGTCAGTCCGTCCTTCTGTCGTCGGGCGACCTGACTCGCCGGGTGCTCGGGTGATTTGAGTTGGACCGACGCCGCGACGTAGGGGCATCCGCGAAAACCCTGGACCGGTTCCAGGACTTCCAATCGTTGGAAGACGTGCAGGATCCGCGCCCGCGGCCCTCGGGCGTCGTCGTCGGCCGGTAGCAGGGCGGTCCGATAGTCGGGCGCGATGCGTTCCAGGCTGGCGGCCACGAGTTCATCTTTGCTGTTGAACAGCTGGTACATCGAACGCTTGGACACACCGGCGGCTTTGCACAAGGTGTCGACGCCGACGTGGACGCCCTGGTCGTAGAACAGTTGCGCCGCCGCGTCGAGCAAACGGTCGCGGGTCGAGGCAGCACCGGTTGGTGCCGCAGGCGGTGTGGGGTCGGACATGAATCTCAGATTACCTACGCCCTTGCATTTTGGAAACCGATCTGTTTATTCTGAGGAAACAGATCAGTTTCCGAGGGAGTAGGGCGTATGACCAGCATCAAAGATTCGGTAGCACTTGTGACCGGCGGCAGCCGCGGCATCGGCAAGGCATTGGTGGAACAGCTCTACGCGCGGGGTGCCGCCAAGGTTTACGCCACCGCCCGCGACCCGCGAACCATCACGCACCCGGACGTGATCCCGCTCGCGCTGGAACTCACCGATCCTGCCGCCGCGGCGGCGTTGGCCGAGAAGACACCCGACGTGACGATCCTGATCAACAATGCCGGTGTCGCGTTCGGCTCCTCGTTCCTCGACTCGCCGATCGCCGATATCCGCCGCGAATTCGACATCAACTTCTTCGGGTCACTGCACGTCACCCGCGCCGTCGCACCGATCCTGGAACGCAACGGCGGCGGCCACATCCTGACCATTCACTCGGTGCTGTCCTGGCTCGCGGTCCCCGGCACCGACGCCTACGGTGCGTCCAAGGCGGCACTGTGGTCACAGACCAACGCGCTACGACTGGCACTGCGCCCGCGCGGTATCGGCGTCACCGGATTGCATGTCGGCTACGTCGACACCGACCTTGCCGCCGGGGTCACCGCCCCCAAGACCTCCCCGTACAGCGTCGCGACCCAAGCCCTGGACGGCATCGAGGCCGACGCCCTCGAAGTCATCGCCGACGACCTGACGCAACAGGTCAAAGCCGGACTCGCCGCCGACCCTGCGGTCCTCTACCCCCAAGTCGCCGCCGAGTAGCGGAAGACGGGCAGCCGTCACTACGGCGGCACAACATGCTGCCCCCAGCCACCGCGGCACACCGACCTCGAGACCTAACCGACAATCCCCCAAATCAGGAGTTTCCATGACCACCACACGCCCCGTAGCCCTCGTGACCGGCGCATCCTCCGGGATCGGCAAAGCAGCCGCCCTCGCCCTCGTCGACGCCGGATTCCAGGTGATCGGAACCAGTCGCAACACCGCAAAACTCACCCCACCCGACGGGGTCACCTTCCTCGACCTCGACGTCGCCAGCGACGCATCGGTCACCGCCCTGGTCGGGCAGGTGATCCACCAGTTCGGCCGGATCGACATCTTGGTCAACAACGCCGGTATCGGCTCCGCGGGCGCGGCCGAGGAAAGCTCGGTGGCCCAAGCGCGCAATGTCTTCGACATCAACGTCTTCGGCGTCATTCGCATGACGAACGCTGTCCTACCACATATGCGCGCCGCCGGCAGCGGACGCATCGTCAACATCTCCTCCATCGTCGGATTCATGCCGCAGCCCTATATGGCCGTCTACGCCGCCTCCAAGCATGCGGTCGAGGGCTACTCCGAATCCCTCGACCACGAGGTTCGCGAGTACGGCGTCCGGGTCCTGCTCATCGAACCGGCTTGGACCAGTACGGCGTTCGACGCGAACAGCGTGCAACCCGACCAGCCGCTGCAGGTCTACGCCGCGCATCGGCAGGTCTTCGAGGAATACATGGCCGACGCGGTCAAGGGCGGCGACGATCCGGCCCTGGTCGCCAAGGCAGTCGTCGCCGCAGCCACCGACACCAAGCCGAAACTGCGTTATCCCATAGGCCAGACCGCTCGCGTCAGCACCATGCGCCGAATCGTGCCCGCCCGAATGTTCGACCAGCAGCTGCGCAAGCTCAACCGGCTCCCCGCCTGACACGCCCATCGCAATCAGAACGTGAGGCTCGCCATGAGCGCCTATCTTTCCGACACCGTCGAGAACTCGACCGTGACCGGTCCCTCGGCCCGGTTCACCTACCGACGCACCGGCCCCCACGGCGGTATCCCACTGGTCCTGCTGAACCGCGTGCGCGCAACCATCGACTGGTGGGACCCGCAATTGCTGGACCACCTCGCCGCCGACCACGACGTAATCGTGTTCGACGACATCGGCGTCGGCTACACCACTGGTGAACCACGCGACTGCATCGAGGGATTCGCCGACGGCGCAATAGAATTCATCGAGGCGCTCGGCCTGACCGAGGTCGACCTCCTCGGCTGGACACTGGGCGGCACCATCGCCCAGCGGATGGCCCTGCTGCGCCCCGACCTGGTCCGCAGGCTGGTACTGGCGGCGAGCAATCCCGGCGGTCAGGTGCCGGGCGCACCCGCCCCGAACGAGAAGGTGCTCGCCACCATGACCAAGCCGGAGGTCACCGGGGACGACCTGGTGTATCTGTTCTTCCCAGAGACCGACGCCGGGCGCACTGCCGGGCACGAATACCTCGCCAGGGTCGCCACCCGGTTGACCACCAATAGGCCCGGCGTATCCGAAGTGGCGGCCAAGGGGCAGCTCACCGCGATCGGCAAGAACACATCGATCCCATTCCACCAGGTGCGAACGGACCTGAAGCAAATCGAGCAACCGGTCCTGTATGCCACCGGCCTACGCGACGTAATGACCCCAGCCATGGTGTCCTACACCGCCGCCGAGCACACCGACAACGCCACCCTCCTCGGCTACAGCGACGCCGGCCACGCCTTCCTGTTCCAACACGCCGAAGCCTTCGCCATCCAGGTGACCAACTTCCTCACCAAGTGACACCACTCGCCCGCACGAGCCAATCCATCTCAGCATGAGATCACCTCATTGCCCGGTGAACTGAGGGTTGAACAAGATCCAGTGGGATAGCGGCAAAGTCCTCTGAAGGGCGGGACAGCCCCTGCCAGGCGGGCGGGGCGGTCGTCCCGATATCGGTCGAATCAGGGACGACCGCCGGGCAGTCGCTTTCCACTCAGGTCAGCCGACGCGCTGGAATTCCCAGGGGTCGTGGGCGCTGATCAGGGTCACCTCGTCGCCGTGATCGCGGTGTAGTTCACGCAGGCGCGCTTGGGTACCCAAGCGCAGGTCATGGTGCACCTCCGAGGCTGCTTGCACGATATCGAGGATCGGATGTGGCTGCGGGGCGGGATCGAGTTCGCGGTGGTAGTAGTAGGCGTCTCCGCAGTGCAGGAGCCAGCGATCACCGTCCCGGACGGCGACTCCGGTATGGCCTGCCGTGTGGCCGCCCAGTGGAATCAGCTGGAAGTCCGCGGAAAGCTCCTTCGGTTGAATCGCGTTGAAGCCGAACCAGTCTCCGGTCTTCCCCGATGGATAGGTGACCCAGTGCGGGTCATGTGCCCAGTGCGCGGGGCGGTAGCGGAAACTGGGCGCTTCGGCGAGCGCGGCCTCGAGTTCGGCGGCGAGGACATGAACCCGTGCGTGTGGGAAGTCGGGCAGTCCACCGCAGTGGTCCACATCGAGGTGGGTGAGGATGATGTGCCGGACGTCGTGGGGGTCGTAGCCGAGCCGCTGGACCTGCCGGATCGCGGTCTCGTCTTCGGAAAGGACCGCCTGGGACATCGCCAACCAGTCCGCGCCGAGGGTGCCTGCCGGGTCACGGACATCGTCCAGCCCAATGCCCGTCTCGACCAGGACCAGCCCGTCCGATTCGGTCTCGACGAGCAGGCAATGGTTGACGGCGTGGGCAGGTGGCGGCCCATCGTAGGTCGCCTCGATCTGTCGTACCGATCCGCAATTGAGGTGATGAACTGTCATGCGAGCTAGTCTTCGACTTGAAGCGCGGTTCAAGTCAAGGAGACGAGAGATGACCGACGTCCTGCTCGATATCGCCGAGGTGGCCGACCACGCCGCCCTGGCCCCCTCCGCCCTGCGGTTCTATGAGAAACGCGGCCTCATCACCTCGACCGGCCGTAACGGCCTGCGCCGCGCCTACCACCCCGACGTCCTCGGCCGTCTCGCCCTCATCGCCTGCGCCCGCGGCGCCGGTTTCACCATCGCCGAGATCGCCCGCTTCCTGCGCGCCACACCCACCGACACCGAACTCCGCGCTCGCATGGCGGAGAAAGCCCGTCAACTCGACGAGGACATCGCCCGCCTGATCCGCATGCGCGACAGCCTCCACCATGCGTCCACCTGTACCCACGCCCCCCTGGTCGAATGCCCGGACTTCAAGTCCACCTTCGAACCCGCCGCCGAGCCGGTGTGATGATCGAAGCACTCGAGGCCATTCGAGAAACGCGCTATGCGAGCTCGGAATCGAAGCGATCGCACAACCGCAAGTACACGGATGCGGTGCTGGCTGATCGAACTCTATGCCGGGGCGGACTCGAGGAACCAGTTGATGATCTCTTCGCCCGCGAGGATGCCGGTGGCGCGGGTGATGGTGAGGTTAGGGTGAGTCCAGTTGAGTTGTTCCAGTTCACCGTGCCGGGGGCGGATGGCGAAGTCCGCGGAGCGCAGCATCTCGGCGTCGAGGGCGCCGTCACCCGCGGCGAAGGTTTTCGCGGCACCGGCGAGTTCACCGGTTTCCCAGAGACGGCGGCGCACCTCGGCAACCGCGCGACTCTTGCAGACAGCCAGCGGCATGGTGTAGATTTTGCGGCCCTGCTGGGACGCGGACCAGCCGCGTTGACGACACCAGGCATCCCAGTCGCTGAGGAAACCCGCAGGGACAGCCTTGGGTTTCACCACCAGATAGCAGAACAGGTGGTCGGCGAGGCGGAACTTGGTGACCCACGAATCATCGATGCGCGCACGCAGTTCCGCGCTCACCTCCGACAGCGCCGCGCCGCCCGCACGAACCTCGGCATCGACGTCGATGCGCCAGCGCACGTCGGGAACGCCGTCGACGAGGATGTTTCCTCCGTTGCTTGTGACCGCGTAACGCCAAGGCGCACCGGGCAATTGGATGCGCCCGAACTGTTTGATGGTGCGAGTGGTGGTGGGAATGACGGCGGCCGGTTCGGTCAGGGACTGCATCCGCAGCGCCGCCGCGGTGGTCATGAACGACAGCGGCGCCCCCTCGAGATGCTCCACACAGACCATCGGCACCTCACCGGCGGCGCTGAAGGCGTTGCGCGAGTAGATCATCGTGCGGTCCAGGTCGGTCGCGATCAGTGCCCGTCTTCGTGGTCTTCGGGCCAGGTTCACTGCTGTACGTCCTTGATCAATCCCATGCATGAATAGGCCAGGTCGGCGACGACCTCCACCGGAACGCCTCGGGCGGCGGCGAGCATTCTGATGTGCGCGTGCTCCGGCGCGTCCGCCTCTCGGACCAGCACCCGCCACGGTACCCGCCGCAGCAGCACCCTGGTGGTCTCGCCGACACCTGGTTTCACAAAGTTCACGCTCGCGATGCCGTACTGTGCGCGCACGTTCTCCACCGATGCCCATCCGGCCCAAGTCGGCGTCCGGTCACTCGCGCGGAGCGCGGCGACTTCGGTGGCGACCCGGTCGCGGACCGCGTCGAAGGCGCCGCTCACGGTGTCGAGCAGCCGCCCGGACACGTCGACGCCGATCAACTCCCGGTAGAACTTGGCGCCGTGGAAATCATCGGGACCGATCAGCGCGTCGTTCAGTACGGTGCGCGAAATCAGCCCGGACACAGTCGAATTCAGGCAGGCCGAGGCGATGAGGAAGTCGTCACGGGTGCCATAGGTGCGCACACAATGTCCCGGATCGGCCAGCACCGCCAGCTCGTCGTCGAACCGCGCACCACCGGCCGCGTGATACGCGTCGAGCGCTTCGGTGAGCTCGCGGGTGATCGCGCCCTTGCCGGTCCATCCGTCCACGAACACGACCGAAGCCGGATCATGGTGCTCGGCCAAATAGTCCAGAGCCACCGCATCGATGCCCCGATCCCGCACGATCGACACCGCGTAGTGCGGCACCTCGATACTCTGCCGCCGCGACCGCAGCCAGCGGCGCATCAGAACGCCGACCGGTGTCCCGGCCCTGGCCAGCGACACCAGCACGATGTCCTCGCCGCGTTCGGCGACGACGAGTTCCGACACCGTCGCCACGGCGAGCGCGAGCCGCTCGGCGCTAGCCGCGAGCACCTCGTCGAACAGCATCCGATACGACGCGTCCGGCTGGTACTCGATCGGCAGCGACTCGGCGTAATGGGCCTTCCCGGCCTGGATCTTCCGCTCCCGCTCGGCCACGTCGGCCTCGAGGTCGACATCGGACAGATCCGTCAGCAACCAGCTGACCTCCTCGGCCGCGTAGGACCCGAACTCCGGACCGTGCAACGGCACAGCACGCCCCGCTTTCGACGTAGCGACAGACTCGGACAGGTCGGCGACGCCTGACCGCCCGGCGTGCAGCTGCCGTGGGTCGGCCTCCGGCAGCACCGCGAGCAGCACATCCGCGCCGGAGGCGGTCAGCACATCGATCAAGCCGCCGTCCGCGACCAGTTCGGGGGTGTCCGCGGGGGAATCGATCACCAAGAGCAACACCGGCTCGCCTGAACCGAAATCCAACTCTCCGGAGAAGGACTCGACATCGCGCGTATCGGTGCCCATCGATGCGGAATCGGCGGCCCGCGGTTCGGCGACAACGTCACCTGTCGCCCCCGCGAACCCGGGGGACCACCGCGCGTTGTACAGGTACCGCGGCTGCCCGGGGTCGGGCTCTGGAGCGTGGAACCGGAAGCCGCGGCGCAGCGGATATCCCGGCTCGTCCAGCACGTACGCGGGCGATCGAGTGGTCGTCTGGAATCGGGTCGGAGTCCCGGATTCGGCGAGTTCCGCCGCGATCCGCAGCGGCAGGTACATCAATTCCTCGTGCCCGAGCACGATGACCGGCCGCCCCGCGAAATCCGCCGCGAGCCAATCGCGCACCGTGGCGGCGGCGTCGGCGAGCGCCGATTCGAACGCCGTCGCGTCCGAGGAAAGGATGCCGTGCCTGCCTCCCTCCGGCACCGATCCCGGCCACGGAAGCATCCCGCGTACGAACACACCGGGCTGCGCGGCGACCGGATTGAGCTCCGGTTCGGGTAGCTCCGCGACCGCCTTCGGCAGACCGTCCGGCAAGACGGTGCGGCCGGACGCCAGGCAGACCGTGTCGATCGTGGCGCCGAGTTCGGCGGCGACAGTGTCGAAGACGGCGCGATCGGCCGCGGTGCGCATGTCGACCAGTGCGGCGAGCACGTAGTGCGCCCGGGGAGCGAACGCGTGCAGCGCGCGCACCGCGTCTATCGCCGTCGCGCCGGTGGAGATCTCGTCATCCACCAGCACCAGCGGCAGATCGTTGACGAAGATGCCTGCGGGCACCGGTTGCAGCAGGTGGGAGGTGGCGTGCGAATGCCCCTCCTCGAATCCGGTGAGCGTGTCCGCGGCGGCGACCGCACGGCGCGTCGAGTGCAGGTAGCAGTCCGCCCCGATCCGTGCGGCGACGGTGTGCCCGAGTCCCGTCGCGGTTTCGGCGAATCCGAGCACTACCGCGCCGCGTTCGCCGAGTATGGCACGGACCAGATCGCCCAAGCGGTCGCCCGCGTCGAGCACCACGCGCGGATCGGTCGGCAGATGCTTGCCGAGGACCGTCGACACCAACAGATGCGCCCGCCGCGGATTGCACCGCAAACCGGGCTGGATCAGCGCGGAAATCGACGACACGGCAGGTAGCGCCCGCTCCGATCCGGCATCGCCGTGCGACTGCTCGTGGTGGAGTTCGATACCTAAAGTTCTTGTGGCCCAAGGAATTCTATGCAAGCTGAGCTCGGCCGCGGTCTGGCTCATACGGTGACCGACGCCTGCAACAAGTCCACGAACGACACTCCTTTGTTCGCCACGCCGAACACCCTGGCGCGCAACAGGGTTTGCCGGGCCCAGCTGCGGTGCGGCCGCATCTCATTCATCTTGTTCCGGTAACCCGAGGCCGCGACACCGCCGACGTCGGCCCGCAGGATGTCCAGGGCATCCGAGTACTCCTCGTGCGACACCACCGACAGCGCGTGCACGGCAGCCACATGCGACGGATGGATCACCGTCTTGCCCTGGATGCCGTTGGCGCGGTCCAGGGTTATCTCGCGTAGCAGTCCGTCCAGATCCCGGCTGACCAGGTACTGACGGAACGGGACCGCGTCCGATTCCTCGAACGGCGCGGTGCGCAGCTGCGGGCGGAACATCCGCTCGTGGTCGGCGAAGTACTCCCACACCGGCCCGGTGATGACGAAACCGGTCCCGTCCGCGCGCCCCAGATAGTTCACGATGTCGGCGATCACGTCGGCGACCACCCGCACGTCGTAGATAGTCAGGTCGCGATCACGCCGGATACCGAACGTCGAGCACATGTCGGTCGCACCGACCCGCACCGCCAACACCCGCTCCCGATGCGCGGCAAGCAGCGCCGCGATCTGGACGAGCTCGCCATCGCGGGTCTCCCGGTGCACCAGGCCCGCGGATTCGAGCACCGGCATCCCGTACAGGGGCCGGTCCAGTCGCTGCGCGGCCGCATTCAGGGCGTTCAGGTACTTCGATCCCGAAATGCTGTCGAACTTCGGCAATACGAACCCGGTCAGCACTTTGGCGCCGGGGCCGAGTTGTTCGATGATCTCGGTGATCGTGTCCGCGTCGCGGACCCGCACGAACAGCAGCGGTTTGGCGTCCGGGCTCGCCGCGAGCAGATCGAGCACCGCGACGGTCTGTCTTTTGGCGTACTCCACCTCGTGATCGGCGACGGCGTCCTCGAGGTCTATCACCATCGAGCACACGCCGCGCTCGGCGCGTTTGCTGATCGTCAGCGCGAGGTCCGGTCTCGTCGCGGGCGCGTACAGGGTTGCGCCGAGCCCGATCGCCAACAGCTCTCGGTCGGTGTAGTCGTCACCGAACGGTTCGGGCTGCCGGTGGAAAAGACGCCTCGCCTCTTGGCCGTGCAACTGCCGGAAGTGGCGCAGCGGCATTCGCTTCCGCAGGGAAACCTCCTGCTGGACGGCGATGCCTGCGGTCATCCTTGCCCCATCCTCATTCTCGTCGTGGTCCTGCTTGTTTTCTCATTCGATCCACTACCCCGGCTATGAATTGTCTGACGGCATCGAGTTCCGCCATATAGGCCCAGTAGTCGGGGTGACGCCCCGACAGTGTTTCGCTGATTCTGTCGATCCGTGCGGCCTGTGCGTCGAGCACCGATCCCCATTCGGCGACGAGCCCGCGGCTCACCGCGAGCATTTGCGCATCCCGCAGCCGGAATCGTACGGCCTTCGCCTGTTCTTGCGGGTTGGACCGGACGTCGCGCAGCACCGCGAGCCGTTTGGTGACGGCATCGACCTTCTGCTCGGCCTCGGCCAGGAACCCGCGCGCGGATGTGGTCAGATCAAGTGCAAACTCCGGGTTGGTCTCCGCCGCTGCCGCGCGCGCCCTGCCGAGAGCCGCGTCCGCGGCATCGATGGCTCGCTGACTTTCCCGCTCATTGTCAGCCAGATCGGCCGAACTCGCAGCATTGAACTCACGAAGCAGCGCCGAGAACGCGGGCGCGATCCCCTCCGCCCTGGTCCGGACAGCGGCGATGCGGGTGCTCACCGAGGAGATCGCGGTGTTCGCCGCAGCGGCCCGCGATGGGGCATGCGCCAAGGCGTCCGCGAGTTCTTTGGCGGCCGCCTCCAGCCGGTTCGCGGCCTCGCGCAGCGTCCCCGCCTGCGCGCCGGAGCCTGCCGATTCCAAGGCGACCACAGCGTCGTCCACCGCGGCCGCACGGTCGCGCACCGAGGGATAGTTCGCGAACTCGGATTCGGCGGCCTGCCCACGCACCGTCGCCGCGGCGATCTTCACCTGCCGCACCAGCTGCGGCACCGTGCCGAGCACGGCGACCGCGTGTTCGAGCTGAGACTGATTTCCGCGGTAGAACTCGTCGACGGCCCGGGCCGCGTCGGCCAGCTGCCGCACCACGGCATCGGTGCGCTGCGGGCCGTGTTGCACCGGTGTGCCGTCGCGCTGCGCTGCCTCCAACTCCTCGGTCAGCGCCAGGTATACGCCCGCGGCCTCATAGCACCTGTCGCGCACCGGTTCCCAGCGCGCGCCCATCCGCCGCTCGGGGAAAACCTGGTCGGAGGCAAGCACCGCCGCGTCGGCCGCGCTCTGGCGTCGATCCATGTCGAGAAACGCCGATGCCAGCGCCGTACGGGCCTGTTCGATCCACTCGTCGTCCCCGGACGAGCGGAACCATCCACGCCTTCGGCCTGCCACGCCCCGATGGTAGGAGATGTTCCTGTTTGCCGAGGGTTACGCCGGTTCTTACGAAAGTTCGCGGAAACCTACTACTGTCGTATGGCGTACCCGGCGATTCGGACATGCTGGGACCAATGACGGACTATTGAAAGGGAATCCCGCATGGGTGTCAGTTTGTCCAAGGGCGGCAATGTCTCGCTGACCAAGGCGGCGCCTAACCTGACCGCTGTATCTGTCGGCCTGGGGTGGGATGTGCGGACCACCACCGGCACCGACTTCGACCTCGACGCGAGCGCCATCGCCACCGGCGCGGACAAGAAGGTCGTGTCGGACCAGCACTTCGTCTTCTTCAACAACCTGCGTTCGCCCGAGGGTTCGATCGAGCACGTGGGTGACAACCGGACCGGCGAGGGCGAAGGCGACGACGAGGTCATCAACGTCGACCTGTCCGGCACCCCGCCCACGATCGAGAGCATCTTCTTCCCGGTCTCGATCTACGACGCCGACTCCCGGTCGCAGTCGTTCGGCCAGGTGCGCAACGCCTACATCCGCGTTGTGGACCGCAGCAACGGAGAGGAGCTCGCCCGCTACGACCTCTCCGAGGACGCCTCGACCGAGACCGCCATGGTCTTCGGCGAGCTGTACCGCAACGGTGCGGAATGGAAGTTCCGCGCGGTCGGCCAGGGCTACGCCTCCGGCCTGGCCGGCATCGCCCGTGACTACGGCGTGAACGTCTGAGGAACATCTAGCTATTCGCAGGGGGCCCGGCGACGGGCCCCCTGGTCATGTGGCCGGGCATGTCGGCGGCCCGGAAGTAGCGTTGGACAACCGGCGGTTCAGCGGCCACGCTGGTAGCAACCGTCGCCGACTCGTTTTTCACTTCACGAAAGGTCCCAGCGTGGTCCTGCGCATATTCGGCATGTCCTTACTCGTCACGGTGGTCTCGCTCGTCGCGGCACTGCTGTACGGCGGGCCGACCGCCCTCGCGCTCGCCGCGATCCTCGGCATCCTCGAGGTGTCGCTGTCGTTCGACAATGCCGTCATCAACGCCACCATCCTGCAGCGGATGAGCGATTTCTGGCAGCGAATCTTCCTCACCATCGGCGTGTTGATCGCCGTCTTCGGCATGCGCCTGGTCTTCCCCCTCGCGATCGTGTGGATCACGGCCGGGCTGGATCCGGTGCGGGCCTTCGACCTCGCGCTCAACCCGCCCGCGAACGACGCGCTGACCTTCCCGGACGGCAGCCCGAGCTACGAGAAACTGCTCACCGACGCGCACCCGCAGATCGCGGCGTTCGGTGGCATGTTCCTCGCGCTGCTGTTCCTCAACTTCATCTTCGAAGAGCGCGACATCACCTGGCTCGGCGGACTGGAGCGGGCGCTGGCCAAGGCGGGCAAGCTGGACATGCTCTCGGTTGTCGTCGCGGGCGCCGGCCTGATCCTCACCGCCGAGTACATCTCCGACGAAGCGCACCGCTCGACCGTCCTGGTTGCGGGCCTGCTCGGCATGATCACCTACATCGCGGTCGACGGGCTCGGCTCGATGTTCCACACCGAGGAACACACCGGCGGACCGTCCGAGCTGGTCAAGGCCACCGGTAAGGCCGGCTTCTTCCTGTTCCTGTATCTGGAGGTGCTCGACGCGTCGTTCTCCTTCGACGGTGTGATCGGTGCGTTCGCCATCACCTCCGACCCCATCATCATCGCGCTCGGCCTCGGCCTGATCGGCGCCATGTTCGTACGGTCGATCACGGTGTACCTGGTGCGCAAAGGCACCCTCGCGGAGTACGTCTACCTGGAGCACGGCGCGCACTGGGCGATCGGCGCGCTGGCACTGATCCTGCTCATCTCGATCGGCGTGCACGTCAATGAGCTCGTCACCGGCATGGTCGGCGTCGCGTTCATCGGCGCGGCATTCATCACCAGCATCATCCGCAACCGGCGCGAGGACGACGAGGAACTTGCCAGCGAACGGGAACCGACGCCGGTAGGCTGATTCCCGGCATGTAGCCGAAGACCCTTTGCGGCAGCGGCCCCATCCCATGGGATGGCCGCTGCCGCTCTCGTTTCAATTGAGGGGGGATCGCGCCATGGCGATCGACCACAATCCCAGCGACGTCAACCTGCCCAAGGTGACCTTGTCGAAGGCAACACCCAGCATCAACGTCACCAAGCCTGGTGAGCAGCAGGGAACCATGCGGGTGAACCTGAACTGGTCGAGCGGATCCAAGGGATTCTTCCGCCGGTCCAAGCCCGTCGACCTGGACCTCGGCTGCTTCTACGAGCTGTCCAACGGCGCGAAGGGCGTCGTGCAGGCGATCGGCGACAACTTCGGCGCATTGGAGGCCGAACCCTACATCCAGCTGGACGGCGACGACCGCAGCGGTTCCGTCGAAGGCGGCGAGAACATGCGCATCAACCTCGCCCGCCCCGAGCTGTTCCGCCGCATCCTGATCTTCGCCCTCATCTACGAGGGCGTGCCGAACTGGGCCGCCGCCGATGGTGTGGTCACGCTGCACCCCACCGCGGGCCCGCGGATCGAGGTCCGCCTGGACTCTCCGGTGGCAGGCGCCCGCTCGTGTGCGATCGCGCTGCTGCAGAACCAGGGGCCCGGAATCACCGTGTACCGGGAGATGCAGTACGTCAACGGCGCCCAGGCCGAGATCGACCAGGCGTACCGCTGGGGCATGCAGTGGCACAGCGCACGCAAGTAGGTCAGCGGGCCGCGACCGCGGGCCGCCGCGCCGCGACCGAGGCGGAGGGAGCCGAGGGCTTGCGTGCGGCGAACACCAGACCGACGAGGCCGACACTCAGCCCTGTGATCGTGAGCGGCCGCAACGGCTGATCGATCAGCAGCCAGGCCAGGATCGCGGTGACCGCGGGCGTCGCGAAGAACAGCCTGCCCACCCTGGTCGCGTCCCAGCGCCGCAGCATCGCGTTCAGCAGCAGGAATGCCGCCATCGAGTTCACGAGCACCATCCAGGTGACCGATCCGGCGAACCGGCCGACGTCCGACACGTGGATCTGACCGGTCAGCCAGGCCAGCAACCCGGCGATGGGCGCGCTCACCAGCACATGCAGCGTTGTGGACGCCCGCGGATCGATCGTGGGGGTGAACCGCTTCTGGTACACCGTGCCGATGCTCAGGCCGAGCAAACCGACCACGCACAGCAGCAACCCGACCGGCGAGAGGGGGGATCGGTCGATCACCGCCAGCGCGACCCCGATTCCGCCGATGCCGAAGCCGAACCACTGACGCGCCGTAACGGTTTCGCCGAGAACCCCGGCGAACAGCGCGATGACCACCGGGTTCAACCCCTGCACCAGCGCGATCACCGCGGCCGAGACATGATCGCTCATCGCCGTGTAGAAAGCGCCGAACTGCACGATCTGCATCAGTAGCCCGGCGACGAGCACGTGCCCTAATCGGCTGCCGCGCGGCCAGGTGGCTCGCACCGCGCAGGCGTACACCGTGAGCTCGCACTGGACTTCGCAGGCACCGTCAAGGCCCGATCGACCACGTTCGACGACCTGCTCGACACCCCGGTCGCGCTCGCCGGTTGGATCGTCGCCGCCGAACTGCTCGACGCCGCCCCGCGCTGCGACGCGGACACGCTCGCTCGCGCGGTGCGGCTGCGCGAGGCCGCCTACCGCATGGCGCTGGCCGCGGCGGACGACAAACCGTTTGCCGACGCGGACCGCCGGGTGGTGAACGATATGGCCGATGGCGACCTTCCTTCGGTCGCCCTGCGGGCTGACGGCACGATGACCCGAACCGGCGACGCGGGCGCCGCACTCACCGCGATCGCCCGCTCCGCGGTCGAACTGCTCGGCGGTGCGGGGCGCTGATCAAGGAGTGCGGCCGCGCCGAATGCACTCGCCTGTACCTGGACACCTCTCGCGGCGGTTCCCGCCGCTGGTGCGACATGACACTGTGCGGCAACCGCGCCAAGAGCGCCGCGTTCCGCGCCCGCCGGAGCGGACCCTAGACCACTGGGACCAGATCGCCAGGCTCATACCGCGGCACCGGCGGCGGCGCCGGGCGATACCCGCGCGGCAGCGCCCACAGGAACACGAAGAACAGCACTACCAGCAGGCTCGCCCTGCCCCACACCCCGAACTGGACGATGTTCTCCATCAGATCCACGGAGGTGCCTTGCCCCATCGAGTAGAAGTACCGGAACACACCGATCCCGATGGCCGCGTCGGCGACGAGATAGCTGCCGATCTGCCACCACGGCACCTCGAGCAGCACGAGGAACGGCACCAGCCACAGTGTGTACTGCGGCGAATGCACCTTGTGGAACAACAGGAATCCACACAGCATCGCACCGCTCACCCCGACCCAGGGGAAGACGCCGGTCGTCAGGTACCGCCGCCAACCGAGCCACATGGCCAGCGCGAACGCGGCGATCACCAGCATCGGGGAGGCGACCGACACCACCTGCTGGAATATCGCCTCACTCTGGACGTCCTGGCCGAACATCGGCCGGAGCCCCCAGTACCAAATGGAATTCGTGGTGATGTCGGCCTGACGCAGCTGCTGAAAGGTGATCGACGCGCGCCAACCTTCGTAACCTGCCAGCGCGAACGGCAGGTTCACCGCGACGACGGTGCCGGCGGCCGCCGCGGCGGCGAGCAGTGCGCCGCGGATGTCGAAATCACGATCCGACTGATCCCGATCGCGTTCGACGCCCCCGGTGAGCACATACGCCACCAGTGGCAACACGAAAATCCCCGGGTACAGCTTGAGGCAGAAGCCGAGACCGAGCAGCACCGCTGCCAGAATTCCCCTGGTGCGCAACGAGTATCGGGTCAGGACACCCATCACGTAGACGGCCGCGACCGCCGTGCACACCACCGGGAGTTCCCAATTGTGGAAGGCGTAGAGCACCAGCGGCGGTCCCGCCGCCCACAGCAGCGCGGCGCGCCCGGCGAGCCGGGCCAGCATCCATGCGGTCAGCAGTGCGAACGGCGCGAGCAACAGCGCGGAGTGCAGCAGGAACTCGGCGTCGTTGTCCGCGCCGACCGCGCCGAGCCACATCAGCAGACCGCTGAGCACCGGATATTCCACCGCGCCTCCGACCAGCGCACCGTCGTCGGTGATGCCGCCGCCCAGATAGGGAAAGACGTGCTCGTTGATATCGCGGCCGAGCCAGAGAAACTGGATGTCGGAATAGCAGACGTCCGAATCCTTGGCGATGTCGAAGACGATGCTGCGACCGTCCGCGTCGAACGGCGCGCCCGCACACCGGGCCTTGTTCACGTATGCCAGCGCGAGGGTCAGACCGCACAGCAGCACAACCACCGCGGCCAGCGCCGCGCTACGTCGCACGCGCCCTGCGAGCAGATCGCTGGCGGCGAGTCCGGTCGGCATGCCAACCACCCTAAGCGGCACGACCAGACCATGCCGATGTTCCCCCCACCGCAACGACTGATTTCGTACGCACATGGCTAACTCGCCGAGCACCGGCTGACTCGCCCGCCACCTCACCGCCAGCCGCCGACGCCACCACCGCGGCTGCCGAGTCCGGCCTGAATACTCGGAGAGGCGGAGGAGCGAGGCGGAGCAGCGAGGCGGAGGAGTGGGGCGGAGGAGTGGGGCGTTTCGTTGCGCACCGCCCGCTCATGTAGCCTTGTCGGGTTGCTGACGCAACGACCCTCCTGCCACGGACCGTCCGTGGCCGTTTCCTAGTCCACAGGAGGTGATTGGTCCGTGCGTCATTACGAAGTGATGGTCATCCTCGATCCAAGCCTGGACGAGCGCACTGTTGGTCCGTCGCTGGACAACCTGCTCAGTGTCGTTCGCACCGATGGCGGCAAGATCGACAAGGTCGACATCTGGGGCCGCCGCAGGCTCGCCTACGAGATCGCCAAGCAGGCCGAGGGCATCTACGCCGTGGTCGATCTGACCGCCGAGCCCGCCACCGTGAGCGAGCTCGACCGGCAGCTCGGTCTCAACGAGTCGGTGCTGCGCACCAAGGTTCTGCGCCACGACAAGTAGTTCCGCAACCCTCGTTTGCGTCAGAGCCTGTGCCTAGGCTCTAGCGCAACAGCGAGACGCGAACTGCACACCGAGCAGGAGGAACCAACCACATGGCAGGCGACACGGTCATCACCGTCATCGGAAACTTGACGGCCGACCCCGAGCTTCGATTCACGCCGGCGGGACAGGCGGTGGCGAATTTCACCGTCGCGTCGACACCCCGTGTTTTCGACCGTAATTCGAACGAATGGAAAGACGGCGAAGCGCTGTTCTTGCGCTGCAATATCTGGCGCGAAGCCGCGGAGAATGTTGCCGAAAGCCTGACCAGGGGTTCCCGCGTCATCGTGAGCGGACGGCTCAAGCAGCGCTCCTACGAAACCCGCGAGGGTGAGAAGCGCACGGTCGTCGAGCTCGAGGTCGACGAGGTCGGTCCCTCGCTGCGCTATGCCACCGCGAAGGTCAACAAGGCCAGCCGTGGCGGTGGCGGCGGCGGCTTCGGGTCCGGCGGTAGTGGCGGTGGCGGTGGCGGTAACTACGCCTCCTCCGGTGGTGGCGGTGGGCGTTCCGGCGGTGCCGAGGACGACCCTTGGGGCAGTGCGCCCGCGGCGGGCTCCTTCGGGGGCGGCAGCCGCATGGATGACGAACCGCCGTTCTGAGAACGGACACATCGGCCCGCATGATCCGGGCCATCAATGATTACGGAGTACACGACCATGCCTAAAGCGCCCGCGCGCGAAAAGGTGCTCAAGAAGAAGGCTTGCGCGTTCTGCAAAGAAAGCAAGACCGGAACCGTTTCGATCGATTACAAGGACACGACGCTGCTGCGAAAGTACGTCAGCGACCGCGGCAAGATCCGCGCCCGCCGTGTCACCGGCAACTGCGTGCAGCACCAGCGTGATATCGCGGTTGCGGTCAAGAACTCGCGTGAGGTGGCTCTGCTGCCTTACGTGTCGACGGCTCGCTGAGAAAGGGAGGCACACAAATGAAGTTGATTCTGACTGCTGATGTGGACAACCTCGGTGCCCCTGGCGACACGGTGGAGGTGAAGGACGGCTACGGCCGCAACTACCTCCTGCCGCGCGGCTTGGCGATCGCGGCCAGCCGCGGCGCGCAGAAGCAGGTCGAAGGCATCCGCAGGGCGCAGGACGCCCGTCGGGTTCGCGACCTGGACCACGCCAACGAGCTGAAGCAGGCCATCGAGGGCCTGGAGTCGGTCTCGCTGACCGTGAAGACCGCGGGCACCGGCAAACTGTTCGGCTCGGTGACCCAAGCGGACGTCGCCGCGTCCATCAAGTCGGCGGGCGGCCCCGTCGTCGACAAGCGCAGTATCGATCTGCCGAAGGCGCACATCAAGACGACCGGGAAGCACGGCATCGTCGTGCACCTGCACCCGGATGTGGTGGCCAAGTTCGACCTGACGGTCACCGCCAGCTGATTCAGGCTTTACGTCGAAGGACCACTCCCGTGCCCCCGCACAGGAGTGGTCTTCAGCTGCGCGGTGATATTCCACAGCGCCAGTTAGCTGTCCGCTTGCTCACGTCAGACATTTCGCTCGGAAAATTCTCAGCGAATCGGTTGCCGTCCGCCGGACCTCCGGTTATTCGACCTGTGGATTACTGGCGAAACCAGCCGGGAGCAATGTGATACAAGTCATACTCCGCTTACGTGCTGTTCACTCAACACGCCCGGCTGTTCAACTTGGTCGACACGCCGATACTTGATTCATCCACACATCGAGTGATGCGGAAATCCATGTCTATCTGGATGTTTATCCGCAGCGACGTGGGTTTTCCCCAAGTTGTACACAGGGGGTGCACAACACCGGGTAAACAGTCCCCAACTTATCCACAGCTATGTGCACAGCCCGGTTTGGCGGACGGCTGTCGGGTCACCTAGGTTCGTCGCATTGCCGTGTGCGAGCCGCCTCCCGACCGAAGTCAACCGGCAGGCCATGGCGGTAGCTGGAACACAGTCGACCGAGGCAAAGTGTCGGTGCCCGGGAGTACAACGAGTCATCAATAGGGCAGAACCCGGTCGTGGGGTAGAGAGGACGGTCGAGTCTGGTGACAGCCACTGATGACCGCCGCGAGCACACGAATTTTCCGCCCGAACCCCCCGGTGAAGACTTCGGCCGCCAGCCCCCGCACGACATGGCGGCCGAGCAGTCGGTCCTCGGGGGCATGCTCTTGAGCAAAGACGCGATCGCCGATGTCGTCGAGGTGATCCGCCCCGGCGATTTCTACCGTCCGGCTCATCAAGCCGTCTACGACACCATCCTCGATCTCTACGGCCGCGGTGAACCCGCCGACCCGGTGACCGTCGCCGCGGGCCTGGACCGCCGCGGTGAGCTCAAGCGCATCGGCGGCGCGCCCTATCTGGTCACGCTCACTCAGACCGTGCCCACCGCCGCCAACGCTGGCTACTACGCCGAGATCGTCGCCGAGAAGGCGATCCTGCGCCGTCTGGTCGAAGCGGGCACCCGCATCGTCCAGTACGGCTACGCGGGCGCCGACGGCCAGGACATCGCCGAGGTGGTCGATCGCGCCCAGGCCGAGGTCTACGAGGTCACCGAGCGCCGCACCACCGAGGACTTCCTCCCGCTCGAGGAACTCCTGCAACCGACGATGGACGAAATCGACTCCATCGCCAGCCGCGGCGGCATCTCCCTCGGCGTTCCCACCGGCTTCACCGAACTCGACGAAGTCACCAACGGCCTCCATCCCGGCCAGATGATCATCGTCGCGGCGCGACCCGGCGTAGGCAAAGCGCTTGCCCTCGACACCCGGCTGCCCACGCCCACCGGCTGGACCACCCTGGGTGAAGTCCGGGTCGGCGACGAATTGCTCGATGCCGAGGGCTTTCCCACTCGTGTGGTGGCAGCTACCGATGTCATGTCCGGACGCCCCTGCTACGAAGTCGAGTTCTCCGACGGCAGCGTGCTCGTCGCGGACGAACAGCACCAATGGCTCACCGAGACCAGGTCATCCCGGCGATCGAAGCGAACCTTCGCCCAGGTGCGGACCACCGGCGAGATCGCGAGCACGCTGCGGTGCGAGACGGCCGATCGCAGGCTCAATCACTCGGTCACCAACGCCGGCCCGCTGCAGCTGCCCGCACGCACCTTGCCGGTGCCGCCTTACACACTGGGCGCTTGGCTCGGCGACAGAACATCCGCGGCCGCACAGCTGACGTGTGCCGATCCGGAGATTGTCGCGCGCATCGAAGCTGAGGGAATCGTCGCCGTGCCATCGCCGTCGGCGCGGTCGCGCTATCAACTCCGGTTGCCTGCCGACGAGCCGATCACCGCTCGCGAGTGCGCGGTCTGTGGAAAGGAATTCGTTCCTTTCACGAACGAGGTCCGCACCTGTGGGCGGTCCTGCGGCGGAAAGGCGCCGTTCCGCTCCACTTCGGTCCCCGCGCCATGCTGCCCGAATTGCGGCGGGCGGTCGATCGGTCTGCGCCTGTGCGAGAAGTGCCGAAACACCGTCGGCAGCGTGCAGGCGCGTCTCCGGACGCTCGGCGTCCTCGGGAACAAGCACATCCCCATCGACTACCTGCGGGCGTCCGAACGGCAACGTCGTGCGCTCCTGGCAGGTCTGCTGGACACCGACGGCACCGTGACGCACAGCGGCTCGGTGCAGTTCTGCGCCACCAACTCACAACTCGTTCGGGACGTGCAGGAGCTGATCGTCAGCCTCGGCTACCGCTGCCACAGCTCCACCAGAAGCGTCCGCGGTCGGTCCGAAGAATCATCCACCGCGTATACCATCACGTTCGCTACCGACGACGAGGTATTCGGCCTGCATCGAAAGGTCGTCCTGCACAAAGAGCGGCGCGCGAGCCGCAGCACTGTGCGATGGAACGCACGGTTCGTCGTGGACGTGCGCCGGGTCGACAGCGTTCCGGTACGTTGCGTCGAAGTGGACAACGCCGACCATCTGTATTTGGCCGGAAGCTCGATGATTCCCACGCACAATTCCACGCTGGGCATGGATTTCATGCGTAGTTGCTCGATCAAGCACGGACTCGCCAGTGTCATTTTCTCGCTGGAAATGAGCCGCACCGAGATCGTCATGCGCCTGCTCTCCGCCGAAGCGAAGATCAAGCTGGGCGATATGCGCTCCGGGCGAATGAGCGACGATGACTGGACCAAACTGGCGCGGAGGATGAGCGAGATCAGCGAAGCACCACTGTTCGTGGACGATTCGCCGAACCTCACCATGATGGAGATCCGCGCGAAGGCACGGCGACTCAAGCAACGCCACGATCTGAAGCTCGTTGTGGTGGACTACCTCCAGCTGATGACCTCCGGCAAAAAGGTCGAATCCCGCCAGCAGGAAGTCTCGGACTTCTCCCGAAACCTGAAGTTGCTGGCGAAGGAGCTCGAAGTCCCGGTGGTCGCGATCAGTCAGCTGAACCGTGGTCCCGAACAGCGAACCGACAAGCGCCCCATGGTGTCCGATTTGCGCGAGTCCGGCTCGCTGGAACAAGATGCCGACATGGTCATCCTGTTGCACCGCCCCGACGCTTTCGAGCGCGATGACCCGCGTGGCGGTGAAGCCGACCTGATTCTCGGCAAGCATCGTAACGGCCCGACAGCGACGATCACCGTCGCACACCAGCTGCACCTCTCGCGGTTCGTGGATATGGCTCGCGGCTGAGGCTGTGATATCGATCCCACAGTGGTCGGCTTCGGCGGTCCCGATCGTCGTCCGATGAATCCGGCAGCACGCGTTGATCGGGAAATCAACAACGCGTTGTACCCCCTGATCAAGATCAACAAACAAACTGATCAGTAACATTCGACCTCCCAGCCACGAAGTCCTCGGTGACGCGTGGCCCTTCGGGGGGGCCTATCCGTCCACTTGTCGGTTATGGATAGGGATCAGGGCATGGCTCTTCGCGAGTTCTTTGTACGGCATCGCATCGCTTCGGCTGCTGCTGCGCCGGCAGTGTTGGGGGTGGTGGCGGTCGTCGCTGCCTCGTGGGCACTGACATCAACGCCGCAAACCAGGAATACGCAGCTCACGGCATCCGTTACGGAATGCCACGACATGGTGACCATCTCGGTGGCCGGCCGCAACGACACTCCTGTCGCGGGGACCACGAAGATGCTTGTCGGGCCCAACGGTGAAGAATTGCCCGCAGCGCTGTCCGGTGACCATCGCAGCGATTGGGTCGATCCGGTCGTCAACGCACCGGCCGATGCCGTCGACCCCGGCTCGTACGCCGCCGTCTACATCGCGTATCCGGCGAACATGGCCACCTACGAAGACGCCGTCACCACCGGTGTCGCGAATACGCAACAGGTGATGCGGGAGATCGCGAAGGCATGCCCCGACACCAAGTTCTCGATCGTCGGATACAGCGAGGGCGCCGATGTCGTCCGCCGCGTCGCGATGAATGTCGGACATCAGGAGGCCGACCGGGACGGTGGATACGGGATCGTCGATCCGGCCGATGTCGTCGGTGTCGTCATCCTCGCCGACGCAGGTCGCACGGCGGGAGAGGGACCGTTCCCCGGCGCAGAGGATCCGTTCGGCAGTCCTGACGGCTTCGACCAGCAATATCAGAACGGGACGAAACCGGCGCCTGGTCAGGGTGCGCTGCCGGGCACCAGCGGTGACTTCGGTGCGCTGAACGGCAAAATCGCGTCGTTCTGCTCCGATGGCGATCTCACCTGTGCGGCACCGGAGAATATTTCACTGCTGCAGTTGGCGGTCAATGTGGGCCGACAGTTGAACGTCGACGCGCTCGAACGAGACGGCCTCACGCCGGCCACAGGGCAGGATGTCGCCGTTGCCCTCAGCCGTATCGCGCTTGCGGCGTTCGCGGACATTCAGTCGCAACCGAACTGGGTGCAGAGCGACGAGACCTTTCTCCAGGTACTGCTGAGGGTGTCGGACCCGGCATACAAGCCAGGTGAGACGCCGAAGGCTCCGGCGAAGTCGGAGTCGATCTCGACCAACGAGATGTCGCCGCTGGCCTACCTGCCGCAGAAGGTGCTGAACGAGATCATCGGTCTCATCGTGACGAATCAGAACACGATCCCCGTGATCATGAGCGACCCGTACCAGCTCACGCTCGGGCCGAACGGAACCGGTCACCACTTCGACTACTGGCGTGACGCCAATCCTTCCGACGGCAAGCCACTGACATCCGCCGAGTATGCGGCCGCCTGGCTCACACACCTGGCAAAGCAGGCGCAGGCTGGTGAGCCGGTCGATACGACTGCCAAGCCGGAAGCGGCCGACCTCGCCGCCGCGTACAAGGCGGTGGCGGCCACCTCGGCAGCGGCGACGAGCGAACCGACCAAGGACGCGGCCTCGTCACCGAAGACCACCAGCACCACCCCCACGAAGACAACCACAACCGCCCCAACGAAGACCACCGGTGCCGCCGCCACGAAGACCGCTACCAGTAGCGAACCGACGACCCCGGTGCCGACGACTTCGGCGTCGCCGTCCCAGACCACGAGCACGGCAGTCACACCGAAGGTGGCAACCCCGCCGACTCCGTCTTCGGTCGCGGCGCCCACTGAGACTACGAAGCCGACCACCACCACGCCGACCACCACGACAACGGAATCCGCAGTGCCAACCACCACCAGTGCGCGGTGAGGACAGCACATCAATTGACTCGACCGACAATGCCGCCTGATCCCGACACCTGAGCCGAATAGCCGATGAAGACCCCGCTTGCGGCGAACACCTACTCGGCTCGGGCCAAGTCGGCCGATCACGTCGACCAGGCATGTCCCATTGCCCCGGCGGGCCGAGTCCGAAAACCCGCAGCTCCGTGGACAATTCAGCCGAAGCGGATGTTCGCCGGGCGCGGCAGCAGGCGCGAAAGTGGCCTTCTTCCCGCCGAGAACTGGATCTGTCGGATCATCGGATCGCCTGTCTAAGCTCCACTTGATCGAAAGTGAGTGGAGCATGTCAGACACCGAGATCGTTCCCCGTCATCCGTGCGAATCGGTGGTCGCGCGATGACGCGACGCGGGTGGGCGCTGTTCTTGGCGATGGGTGTGATCTGGGGCGTGCCGTACGCGATGATCCGGATCGCGGTGGAGGATCTCGACCCGATCGTCGTCGCATTCGGGCGCACCCTGATCGGCGGGTTGCTCTTGTTGCCGATCGCGCTGTACACCAAGGCGCTCGCACCCGTGTTCCGCCGCTGGCGGCCGCTACTGCTCTACACGCTGGTGGAGATCACCGGGCCGTGGTTCCTGATCGGGTACGCCGAGACCACGCTCAACAGCTCGACCGTAGGGCTGCTGATCGCGGCGGTTCCGCTGATCACCGTGGTGATCGTGACCAAACTCGGCCACGAGCGGTTCGATGCGCGCCGGGTGGCTGGGCTGTTGGTCGGGTTCGCGGGCGTCGCCACGCTCGTCGGCCTGGACATCGATCTGTCGAATCCGGCTGCCATCGGCGCGATCGGGCTGACGACGATCGGGTACGCGGTCGGCCCGATCGTCATCAACCGCGCGCTGGCCGACCTGCCTCCGATGGGCGTGGTAGCCGGCTCGCTGCTGCTCGCCGCGGCGATCTATGCCCCGTTCGCGGGCTGGCTGTGGCCGTCGCGCATCACCGCCGACTCGGCCTGGTCGGTGCTCGGCCTCGCCGTCGTCTGCACGGCCTCGGCGTTCCTGTTCTTCTTCGCACTGATCGCCGAGGTCGGACCGGCGCGCGCGACGGTTGTCACCTACATCAATCCGGCGGTGGCGATCCTGCTCGGCGTCACGGCGCTCGACGAGCCGCTGACCGCGGGCATGCTGATCGGCTTCCCGCTGGTTGTCCTCGGCTCGTTCTTCGGCACCGCCCGCAGCCGCGACAAGGCAGGACCGGACGCGGTCCCCACCGCGCCGAAGGCCGTCGCTGGATTACCCGAGAGGTAATTGCCCTCCGACGCGGACGTGGCGAGAATAAGAGGGCGCCGCGGATCGACGGGGCGCGCACTTCGAGAGGACATGCCGTTGTCGTCAGTCACGTCGCAGACTACCCGCGTGGTAGTCGAGGAGCTGTTGCGCCGCATCGGTTCCGGCGATCCGGAAGCGATCGCCGAGCTGTACGCCGAGGACTCGGACTGGAAGCTGGACTGGCCGCAGGCCGAACACGGTCGTACGGCGACACCGTGGATCAGACACCGTTCGACCAGGGCGGACGCTGCCGCGCACTACCGCTCGCTCGCCGAGCACCATGTGCCGGAGGAGGCTGCGACGCGCGTCGACCGGATACTCGTCGACGGCGACGACGCTGTAGTACTGGGGGAGATCCGGCAGACCGCGCGCCCCACCGGACGCGCCTACCGTGCACGCTTCGCACTGCACCTCACGGTCGAGCACGGCCTGATCACCCGCCACCACATATACGAGGACAGTCTGGCCGTCGCCCAAGCTTTTGGTCCGACGGCGTAATACCCTCCACAGGGTGCCTTATTCCACCGAGGATCCCGCGGCCACCGAGCTTGCCGACGTAACGACGACCCGCGCCGCCTATGACGACATCGCTGACCTTTATGCCGACCTTTTCAAGCACCAGCTCGAACGTCAAGCGCTCGACCGGGCGATCCTCGCCGTGTTCGCGGAGTCGGTGGCGGACAACGGTTCCGGGCCGGTGGCAGACCTCGGTTGCGGCCCGGGCAGGGTGACCGCGCACCTCGCGACGCTGGGTGCGGAAGTCTTCGGCATCGATCTCTCGGCCCGCATGGTCGCGCTCGCACGGGCGGAATTTCCACACCTGTCGTTCGACCAGGGTTCGCTAGAGCAGCTAGCGATCGGCAGCGGCGCACTCGGCGGCATCGTCGCCTGGTACTCGCTGATCCACATTCCGCCCGCTCGCGTCCCGCGGGTGTTGCGCGAGTTTCATCGGGTACTCGCAGCTGAAGGCCACGTGCTGCTGGCATTCCAGACGGCCGACCTGCCCGACGCGGTGGAGGCCTTCGACCACAAAGTGACTCGCGCCTACCGGTGGGCGCCGAAAAGGCTCGCGCGTCTGCTGACCGAAGCCGGGTTCACCATGATCGCCCGCATGGTCCGCGAGCCGGTTCCCGGCGAGCGGTTCGGCCAGGCCTACCTGCTGGCGTCGAAGGTTCGGTGATTCACCGAACACGGTTCATCCGGTCCGGGTAGGTTGATTGTGTCGCGCTGGTTCCTGACCGCGCGGGCCCGCCGACAACGTGGTCGATCTGAAATTCCAACGCTTTTCACCACTGTCGTCAGGGGGCGACTCACTATGGAATTCATCGCGCCTGCCGATGCCGTCTTTCTTCTCGCCGAATCCCGCGAACACCCGATGCATGTCGGTTCACTGCAACTCTTCGAACCGCCGGAAGAGGCGGGCCCCGATTTCGCCAGGAAGACCTACGAAAAACTACTGGGCCGCAAGGACATCGATTCCACCTTCCGCAAGCGTCCGGCAACAATTCTCGGGGCGCCGCAGCTGGCGTGGACGCACGACCGGGCCGTCGAGCTCGACTATCACGTCCGGCGGCTGGCCGTTCCCGGTCCCGGACGGATCGATCAACTGGTCGAGTTGGCCTCTGGGCTGCACAGCACAC
Organism: Nocardia sp. NBC_01730; assembly: GCF_035920445.1. Classification (NCBI taxonomy): domain Bacteria; kingdom Bacillati; phylum Actinomycetota; class Actinomycetes; order Mycobacteriales; family Nocardiaceae; genus Nocardia; species Nocardia sp. NBC_01730. The sequence goes on from NZ_CP109162.1 coordinate 5,858,928, forward strand.
TGCTGGATCGGCATCGCCCGCTGTGGGAGATCCATCTGATCGAAGGTCTGACCGACGGGCGGTTCGCGGTGTACTCGAAGATGCATCACGCGTTGATCGACGGCGTCTCCGCCCAGCGCCTCCTACAGCGCACGCTGACCAGCGACCAGTCCTCGGCCGTGACCCGGGTGCCGTGGGACCTGCCCCGCGCACCGCGCAAGCACGCGGCGGAGGCGTCGGGTGCGCGCGACACGGCACGAAATCTGTTGTCGGCGGCGGCTTCCGGCACGTCGCTGCTGCGCGCCGCCCGCGCTGCACTGCTCCAGCAGCAGTTGACCCTGCCGTTCGAGGCCCCGCGCACCATGTTCAATGTGCCGATCGGGGGCGCGCGCCGATCGGCGGTCCGGTCCTGGTCGCTGGAGCGGCTCCAGCAGGTGAAGAAGGCAACCCGCTCGACGGTCAACGATGTCGCGCTCACCATGTCGGCGGGGGCGCTGCGCAGGTATCTGATCGAACGAGATGCTTTGCCGGACAAGCCGTTGATCGCGATGGTGCCGATATCGCTGCGGTCCGACGAGGACCACGAGACCAACGGTGTCAAGGTCGGCGCCGTCCTGTGCAATCTCGGCACGGACGTCGCCGATCCGCTGGATCGGCTGCGTGTCATCGGCGAATCGATGCGCAAGAGCAAGGAGGTCTACCGCTCGTTGTCGAGCATCCAGGCGATGGCGCTGTCCGGACTGATGCTCAGTCCCCTCGCCGTCAATCTCGTGCCCGCACTCATCCCGTGGGCCAACCCGACGTTCAACGTCGTCATCTCGAATGTGCCGGGCCAGCGCGAGCCCATGTACTGGAACGGCGCGCGCCTCGACGCCAACTACCCGTTGTCGATCCCGTTCGACGGCCAAGCCGTGAACATCACGCTGACCTCCACCGCGGGCAATCTTGACTTCGGTCTAGTCGGCTGCCGCCGCAGCGTGCCGCAGCTGCACCGGCTGCTCGATCACCTGGAGGACTCCCTCGCCGAACTGGAGCACGCCGCCGCCTGAGCGGGCCGATGGGAAGTCGCGACCGAACGGGGGATCCCCCAGAAAACTAGAACGTGTTACTGTCGATGCATGGTGCGTAAGCCAGTCGAGGAAGCCGCGGCCGCGTCATGGCGATATCTGCGGCTTGCGGCGGATTCGACCCGGCGTGGCCACCGCAGAACACGCGACAATTATGCAACTCGTTCTAGGACATCTGCGCCGCGCGGTTCGCGGCGGAGCAGTTAGGGAGATCAGCACGCCATGCGTACCGAAATCTGCGAACGACTCGGGATCGAATTCCCCATCTTCGCGTTCACCCATTGCCGCGACGTGGCGGCCGCGGTCAGCAACGCCGGCGGTCTCGGCGTGCTCGGTGCGGTCGGCTTCACCGCCGAGGAGCTGGAGGTCGAGCTGGCCTGGCTCGACGAGCACGTGCAGGGCGTCTACGGCGTCGACCTGGTAATTCCCTCCAAGTACGAGGGCAAGGGTGTCGACGGCCTCACCCCCGAGCAGTTGGAAGCCAAGCTGGCCGAACTGGTTCCGCAGGGACACCGCGACTTCGCCGAGAAGATCCTCGCCGACCACGGCGTCCCCCGGCTGCCCGATGGCGAGCATCACAACCAGCTGCTCGGCTGGACCGCGACCACCGCGGGCCCACAGGTGGAGGTGATCCTGCGGCATCCGAAGGCGAAACTGGTCGCCAACGCACTCGGCACCCCACCTGATGACGTGATCGAGCAGGTACAGGACTCCGGCAGGCTGATCGGCGCGCTGTGCGGTTCGGTCAAGCACGCGCTCAACCACAAGAACGCCGGCCTAGATTTCATTGTCTGCCAGGGCACCGAGGGCGGCGGGCACTGCGGCGAGATCTCCTCCCTGGTGCTGTGGCCGCAGGTGATCGACGCCGTCGGCGACCTGCCGGTGCTCGCCGCGGGCGGCATCGGCAACGGCAGGCAAGTCGCCGCCGCGATGGCGATGGGCGCGGCGGGCGCATGGACCGGCTCGCTGTGGCTGACCGTCGAGGAGGCGAATGTGCCGCCGGCGCAGATGCAGACCTACATCGACGCCAGCAGCCACGACACCGTGCGTTCCCGTGCCTGGACCGGCAAGCCGGCCCGCATGCTGCGCAACGACTGGACCGAGGCATGGGAGCAGGCCGACAGTCCGGACCCGCTGCCGATGCCGCTGCAGATGATGGTCGCGCTGGACGGTGTGAAGCGCGGGCACCGTTACCCGGAGGCCGCCAAGGACGTCAATTTCAATCCGGTCGGCCAGATCGTCGGCATGATGAACCGGGTGGAGCGCTCCGCCGACGTGATCAACCGGCTCATCGAGGAGTACGTCGAGGCCTGCGACCGTCTCAACAAGCTCAACGGCGGGCTCTGACTCGGGTCGACCGCTCGACCGGGTCGGCGATGCCGCAGCGGACCAGCTACCCGGCATCCCACCCGGCGAGTTCGGATCCGATCCCTATGCGACAAAAGCTAATTCGCGAGCGGATCCGTCGAACTGCCGCCCCAATGGACTATCGCAGACCGCGATGCGCCCGAATCCGTCTACCACCGAGGCATATGCGTATCCGCGCGGACCGATGACTATCAGATGGCCGCGGAGGACGCATGCAGCGCGATGAAGGCATTGCCTCAATTTTGTCTGAGACAACCTTTCATCCAGAAGGCCGTGGCAGCTTCCCGCCCGAGCGATGACAGTGAACAACGCTCAGCGCGTGATTCATTCGCGACTCAGACAGATTGTGCAGTGTACGAAAGCAGCTATGCCAGCAGAGCGTGCGGCCCGCGCGACTGCTCATCGACCACGCCGACGAGTTCCTCGAACCGCAGGACCACCTTCTCGTGGTACCTGCCGAGCAGGTCCTCGAACAGGGCGATCTGCGCGTCGGACGGTCCCGAGCCGGAGTCCCACACCGCGGCGAGCGCCCGCCAGACCAGCACGTGCAGATCTGGAGCGCCTGCGAAGAACGCCTCGACCGCCTCCGGAACCTCGAGCACCAGCTCGCCGATCGAGTTCAAGATCGCCCGCTGCATGGTGTGCCCGAGTGCGGTAAGCAGCCTGCGCACCAGCATGACCTCGATGGCCAAAATCCGCCGAAGATCCGGATCATCCTGGCGCACAGTCAATTCGAGTTCGTCGATCGAAGCCTTCAGCTCGGCCGAATCTACCTGCCGCTCGCTGCCGGTGTACGCGAGCAGCGCCTCCCGCACAAGGTTGCGCTCGACGTCGACGATGTCGCGGAACATTTCGACCGCGATGCCCGGCATCGGAATAGCGAACCGGAACAGCTGGCGGTACACGTCGACGCCACCCACCTCGCGGACGTCACGGATCGTGAATCCCTTGCCACGCCGAGCCTCGACGAAGCCGTACGACTCCAGCCGACCGAGGGTCAGCTGCGCAGTCGCCCGGTTCATGTCGAACTCCTCGGCCACCCGACGCACCGACGGCATCAGATCCCCCGGCTGATATTCCCCTGCGGCAACCCTGCGCGCCAGCTCATCGGCAACGTCGGCGACCACCGTCTGGGATCCCATCTCGGTTGGCACCTCTCGAGTACTTTCGAAACAACGTCCCAGACAGCCTAACAGCGCGTCTGAGAACTCCGTGGGGAGCCTGTGACGCAGTCCTTTTCGGACGTCCGATGTCCGAACTGTTGAGGTGTGGTCACCGGTTCCCGCGTCGTCCAGGCTGGTTTCACACCCGTGAGAGAGGTTACGGCGCAGGAGGTCTATACGGTCCCCGGTATGCCGAATGCAAGCAAGTGATCCTGGGCGACGGCATCTTCATCTCCGGCGACGGCGTCAATCCCATCGCCAACCTCCTGTCCCGCGGAGCCGCGCGCGACAGCGCATGCCGACGGTAGCGTTCTCGCACAACACTGATTGTGACGTGCGCGTCCTCATCGGGACGCCACGTTCTGAAAGTAGTTGAGCCCAAGCCTGAATCGCGAGGAGAAACATGAGTTCTGTTCGGTCGTTCCAGCGCCTCGGCTCGTTGGCGCTCGCCTGTTCGGTGGCGGTGATGATCTCGGCTTGCGGGGAGGATCGTCATGCCGATGCGCCGGTGACGGGTGCGGCGGCATTCGTTTCGATCACAGATGTCGATCCGACGATCATGGTCGAGACTCGCTATTTCGGGCAGCACAACTTCATCGGCGCCAGAGTGACCGGCTACGAGGCACCCCACTGTCTGTTGACTCGGCAGGCGGCGGCAGCTCTGGCGCGGGTGCAGCAGGAATTGCGGCCGATGAACCTCACGCTGAAGACCTACGACTGTTACCGCCCGCAGCGTGCCGTCGATCAATTCGTGGCGTGGGCAAAAGATCTCGGTGATGTGAAGATGCAGAAGGAGTTCTACCCCACCGTGGAGAAGGCGAACCTGCTCCGGGACGGCTACATCGCCAAGAAGTCCGGTCACAGTAGAGGAAGCACGGTGGATCTCGCAATCGTCGCACTGCCCGCGGCCGCACCCGAACAGTATCGAGACGGTGATCCGCTACGCGAATGCTTCCTCCCTGCCGATCAGCGGTTCCACGACAATATCCTCGATTTCGGCACCGGCTACGACTGCTTCGACCCCTCGGCACACACCGCAGCCTGGGCCGTCGGCGGCACCCAACGAGCACTCCGCACGCTCCTGACGAATCTGATGGACGAGCATGGATTCGCCAACCTCGCCGAGGAATGGTGGCATTTCACCCTGAAGGAAGAGCCCTTCCCGCAGACCTACTTCGACTTCCCCGTGCGCTGATGGGTGCGTCAGTAGAAGCTGCGGCCGCCGGGTCCGCCGGATACCGACCAGACCTCGGTGATCACACCGTTGAGTGTGCGTAGGATGTCGGTTCCGCTGACGGCTACGGGTGTGCCGCCTGTGCCGGTGAACTGTGCTCCGTAAGGGCGGGCGACGAAACCTGTTCGGGTGTCGTCCATCTCGATGACCGCGTCACCCTGAGGGGCGAATCGGAGGTCGGGTGTCGATTCACGCGAAGTGGCGATCTGGGCGGCGAGAGCCTGCGGATGGTGGATGTCGTCGTAGACGGTGGCGCCGGGCTGGGCGTAGCGCAGGGTGAACTCGGGGGCCATGATCTGGTCGGCGAGCGCTAGGTCGCCGTTCCACATCGCGGTCCATCGGTCGAATAGGTCGATGCCGAAATCGCGCATCATCACTCCCTAATGCTATCAGTGATACGGTCTCGCTGACACTAATTTATAGTCTCAGCGATACGGTGTCAACGGGAGCGAGGGGCAAGATGCCGGAACTCGGGCCGCAGGACCACATCGTGCTCGGGTTGATCGCCCGGCATGGGCCGCTCACCCCGTACGAGCTCAAGGCCAAACTCGAGGAGAGCGTCGACTACTTCTGGCCCGTGCCGCATGCGCAGCTGTATCGAATTCCCGTACGTCTGGCCGAGCATGGCCTGCTCGACGAGGAGGCCGAGCAGGGAGGGCGGCGGCGGCGACTCTTCCATCTGACCGACATGGGCCGGGCCGAACTGAAGCGTTGGCTCGCCGATCCACAGAGTCCGCCCGCGGAGACCCGCGACCCCGCGCAGCTCAAACTCTTCTTCGCCGATCTCGGCGCCCCACGTGATGTGGTGGCGCTCGCGGAAAGCCAGGCCGCAGAGCATCGCCGCCTGCTCGATCTCTATCGATCACTGCACGCCGAGATAGATCGGGCCGACCAGATCCGGGCGGCCTCGCGCGCACGCGTCCTCCGGCTCGGCATCCTGCACGAGCAGGCATATGTCGAGTTCTGGGAAGACCTCGCCGCCGACCCCGCCGAACACGGCAGGCGGAGGTAGCCGCGGAGCCTCGTGTCAGGCACTCGATTAGCGTCACCCCGGCATGGACTTCGAACGCACATGGCGCAGACGAAGGCATCTTGGTCTCGCACGGAGTGCCGCTGCCCCATCAGCGGCGACGCCGGCGACCGAGGCCGGGGTACTCCAGCCGTGCTTGCTGCACTGCGCACGACCGTCGGCGACCGGTCGGCCGACATAGGCGCACGGGTACCCGGGGCCGGTAATCGTCGGAAAGGTCAGCGCGACAGCCACTCCCGCCACCGCGGTGCGATCAGCGCCGTCACCTCCTCGTAGCCCGCCGCGCCCGGATGTGCGCCGTCACCTGCGCGTACCTCGGCAGCCCACACCGCGTTGTCGCACAGGGGTTGGTGGACGCGCACGTACGGCACCTCCGCCGTCGCGCAGGTCCGCGCGAACCGCTCGTCGAGCGCCTCGGTGCGGACATTGTGCTCGGCGTCGTCGATCGGCGGCGGCGCGACCATCAGCACCGGCCAGCCGTGCTCGGCGGTCTGCGCGAGCAATTTCGCCAGATTGGCCACCGACTCCTCCGGAGTGGTACGTGGACGGCCGTTCTCATGCATGGCGTCGTTCACGCCGAACGACAGCACCACCCTGGCGTCTACGCCTTTGGGGAGTCTGGGAGCGCACTCGGCGTGCCAGCGAGCGAGGATCTCGACTGATGTCTGTCTGCGCACCCCAAGGTTGTAGTACGTGAGCGGCACACCCTCCTCGTGGGACGTGACGGCGAGACGACCCGCCCAACCGAGGCAGCGTGGGTCGCCGACACCGGCGACGAACGAATCTCCGATGAAACACACACGCAGGTCACCACTCACCCCACGATCTTCGCAGCGCGGATGCCCGCCCGCACGTCCCCGGGTGCGGGCAATATGATCCGAGGGGTTCGACTGGGAGGGAGTGATGGTGGTGGTGGTGGTGACAACCGACTCGGCGCCGCAGTGGTTCGCGGAGTTGTTCGCGCATCGGCGCTGGATTCGCCGCATTCAGCCGTTCCCGCACGTGTACGCCCGCGACGTGTTCGTTCCCGAGTTCTATCAGCGGCTGACCGACGAGCTGGACCGGGTGCGCCGCGAGCGCCCCGAACTGTTCGGGGCGATCGCCGAGGGCTACAGCGCCGACGGAGTCCAGCTGGCTGAACTGCGCGACGGCCCGCTCGCGGTATTCACCTCACGGGAGTGGCACGACCTGGTCGCCCAGGTCGGCGGGGTCGAGGCGACCGGCGATATCGAGGGGTCGGTGCACCATCACGCGCCCGGCAGCCCGTTCGGCTGGCCGCACAACGACTTGAATCCAGCCTGGTTCCCCGGAGAACCGCCGGGCCCCGACGAGGTGCGGGTGCCGGACGACACGGTGGATACCAAGACCGGTGCTCGCGCCCCGGATGTGGTCGCACGGGAGACCGTGCGCGCCGTCGCGGTGCTGTTCTATCTCGGCAATCCGGGGTGGGCACCGGGTGACGGCGGCGAGACCGCCCTCTATGACCATGTCGCGGACGGGAATGCGCTGCCTTCGGTGACCCTCGTTCCGCCGCTGGACAATTCGCTCGTTCTGTTCGAGGTCACGCCGCGCAGCTGGCACACCTTCGCGGGCAACAACGCCAAAGACCGCAACAGCGTGGTGATGTGGGTCCACCGCACACGGGCGGACGCCGAGCAGCGCTGGGGAGGAGATCGGATTGTCCACTGGTGAACGCCGCGTCTGCCTGCTAACCGGCGCGAGCGGGACACTGGGCGACGCCTTCTGCCGCGCCTACTATCAGGACTACGACATCGTGGCCGTGTGCCGCACGCGCACACCCGACACACCGTCGCAGTTGAAGTGGTATGTAGATCCACTGGCGCCGAAAACACCGGTGCCGGACAACGAGTCACGCGTCTTCGTGGTTCGCGCCGACCTGACCCAGCCGGGCGAGGTCGAGCGCGTGGTGGACTTGGCGCTGGCCCGGTTCGGCCAGGTCGACCTGCTGGTGAACAATGCCGCGCAGGTCCGGCTGCACCCGCGCGGCATCGTCGACGGCGACGCCGCGCTGGAACAGTTCGATCCGCACTTCGCGCTGAATGTGAGTGTGCCGCTGCGTTTTTCGGCGCGCCTCGCGCAACGATCCTGGCTACACGCAGGCGACGAGAACCGCTCGCGCAACCGCAATATCGTCAACGTCTCCAGCATCTCCGGCTCCGAGGTGTACCCCGGACAGACGGTGTACTCGGCGTCGAAGGCCGCGCTCGATCACCTGACCCGCGGTATCGCCGCCGAGTTCGCGGAGTTCGGTGTGCGGGCGAATGCCATCGCGCCCAATAGCTTTCCCGCGCTGGTGCCCACGGAGCGGGTCGCCCAGGCGATCGCCGAGCTGGACGCAAGCAGCCTGTCCGGTGGTGTCTTCGGGGTCGGCGTCGAGCCGGAGGAGCTGGCCGGCAGCCGCCGAGTCGGGCTCGACGCCGAATCGTACTGAGCGAATTCGGCTGTTACCCGACCGATCCGATGCCCGTGACCTGCTCGGACAGTGTCCATAGCCGCTGCGCGAGATCCGGGTCTACAGCCAGCTTGTTACGCGGCGGCTCCAGCTCGAGGCGGTGGAAGTACCGGCCGTTGATCGCCGCGTCGTTCTCGGTGGTGGCCAGGTACACCAGCGGCTCGGCGCCCTTGTCGGGGCGGATGAAGATGGGGCGCGACAGCGGAGACCGGATGAACCAGCGGAGACCGAACGGCGCGGTGTCGTAAACGCGGGTGGCGACCACACCGGGATGGAAGGCCGCGGTGGTGAGGCCGGTGCCCTCGGTACGCCGGGCCAGCTCCCTGGTGAACAGGATGTTGGCCAGCTTCGTCGCGCCGTACTCGCCGAGTTGCTTGAACGAACCGGTCGGCGCGTTGATCGTGTCCAAGTTCAGCTTCGCCGTCCGGTAGGTCATGCTCGCGGTGTTGACCACCCTGGCGTGCGACTGCAGCAAACGCTCCAGCAGCAGGTTGGTCAGCAGAAACGGCGACAGGTGATTGACCTGGAAGGTGAGTTCGTTGCCGTCGTCGGTGACGGTGCGCTCGGGCCAGGTGCCGCCCGCGTTGTTGGCGAGCACGTCGATGCGCGAGTAGCGGGCCAGCAGCCGGGCGGCCAGCTCACGCACGTCGTCGAAGCGGGCGAAGTCGGCCACGAACGGCTCCGCGCTGACCTGCGCGGCGACCTCCGCCGTGCGTTCCGGCGATCGCCCGACCACCGCGACCGACGCCCCGCGGGCCGCGAGCTGCGCCGCCGCCGCGGCGCCGATGCCCGAGCTTGCGCCGGTCACCACCACCGTCTTCCCGGTCAGATCCGTGTCCTGCACTGCCATCCCTGCCTCCCGAGCATCGGCTAACTGAACCGATGATCATCGGATCGCGCGGATTGGGCAAGACCCGACACGACCGCGTAGTGTTCGGCGATCTCGTCGCTGGTCGTCAACCAGACGCCGGGATGGTTCGCCACGGCCCCGAGCGCCTGGTCGAGGTATTTGATCCGGAATGCCTGTCCGATCACGAACGGGTGCAGGGCAAGAGCCATCACGCGGCCGCTGTCAGCGGACTCGGCGTAGAGCTGGTCGAGCTGGTCTTCGACGATCCGCACGAAATCCGGGCCGCTGGTCGCCTTGCCCAGAAACAACGTGTTGTCGTTCAGCTCCACCGAGTAGGGAACGCTGAGCACACCCGGCACATTCAGTCGGTACGGCTGGTCGTCGTTGGTCCAGTCGAGCACGTAGTTCAACCCGAGTTCGGCAAGCAGCCGCGGGGTGTGGAAGGTCTCGGTGAGCGCGGGCCCCATCCAGCCACGCGGCCTGCGGCCGGTCGCCCGTTCGATGGTGGCGACGAGGTCGGCGAGATAGGCGCGTTCGTCGTCCACCGACATGTCGGCCTGGAAGATCGAGTTATTCTTGCCGTGCGCCAGCCACGCCCAGTTCCGCCGCACGCCTGCCGCGATGATCTGCGGATTGCGCTCGGCAACATCGGAATTGAGCAGTGCACTGGCTCGGATGCCATGCCGGTCGAGCGCCTCGATCACCCGCCAGATGCCGACCCGCGGTCCGTAGTCGCGCCAACCGTAGTTCAACGGATCGGGTGCGAGTCCCGCGGTGCCGGAAAAAATGCTCGTGGACGGGCGGTCCACCTGGTAGTGCTCGACGTTGAGACCGACATAGAACGCCACCCTGGCGCCGCTGGGCCAGTGCAGCGGCGCGCGGTCGACGATCGGGCTGTAGTCGAAAAGTTCGTTGTCCATGCCCCATGCTCAAACCTCACACCGATGTGAGGATCAACCTCGGGCGTGAGTGACGTCGGACACAATGTGCCGTCGATCCGTGGCACCCAGCTGGATTTACGAAACCTCGCCGAAGTGTGCTGGCCTGGCTCGTGCAGTGAACGTAACAACTGATCTCGTACGCACCTGGGTAACTCGTCGGGTACGCCCAGAACTCGGCCACGCCGTAATCCGCCAGCCCGCAACGGTACGTTAGCCCCACCCACGACCGGCAAAAGGCGCGGAGAGGCGGAACAGAGAGGCGGAACAGACATGCGAGTCGACGGGCGGGAGATCCCGGTCACGGGTAACCTGCTGCAGCCGCTGATCCGTCGGACAAGTGACATCGTCCGTGTCGTCATCGCGGCGCTGTGGGTCGCGGTCGTCATCGCGGCGTCGCTGATCACGCGGCCGGAATGGCTGGCCCTGGAGCGCTCGGTCTCCAATATCGTCGGTTTCCTCAATCCCGACCAGTCGAACCTGGTGTATCTGGTCTACGGCATGGCGATCCTGGCCTTGCCGTTCGCGATCCTGATCGAGCTGGTCATCGGCCGGCAGTGGAAACTGCTGGCAGGCTATGCCGCGGCCGGGCTGGTCGCCGGGCTGCTGCTGTCCATCACCGGCACCGGGCTGTCCACCCCGAGGTGGCACCTGCAGGTGCCGGACCGGTTGGACACGTTCCTCTCTCAGTTCCTGGACGATCCGCGCTGGATCGCGATGCTCGCGGCCGTGCTCACCGTCTCCAGCCCGTGGCTGCCTACTCGACCGCGGCGCTGGCTGTGGTTCCTGCTGCTCGCGTTCGCGCCGATCCACCTAGTGGTCAGCACCGTGGTGCCCGCGCGGGCGATGTTCGGTCTCGCGGTCGGCTGGCTGGTCGGCGCGGTGATCGTGCTCGTGGTCGGCACGCCCGCGCTGGAGGTCCCGCTCGCCGCCGCCGCCCGGGTGCTCGCGGAGCGCGGGCACACGGTGATCGGGTTCACTGTCTTGCATCCGGCGGGTCGCGGACCGCTGGTGCTCGTGGCGGCCATCGATGGCCCGGAACGCGAGCTGATCGTCGAGATGTACGGCAAGAACCAGCGCAGCTTCGGCGCGCTGCACCAGCTGTGGCGCTGGCTCACCTTCCGTACCAGCGAAACCGCCGCGCTGCACGGGTCCATGCACCGCGCGGTCGAGCATCGCGCGCTGATGGCGATCGCCATCGGCGACCTCGGACTGGCCAGCTGCACCCAGGTTGCGGTCGCGGCGCTCTCGCGCGGCTGGGTGCTCTTCGCGCACACCCAACCGCAGGGCACGCCGATCGCCGAAGTATCCGGCGACCTGCTGCCCGGCGTGTGGCAGGCGCTGGACACCCTGCACCGGGGCCAGATCTCACACGGCGACCTCCGACCGACCGATATTCGAATCGCGGACGGCGCAGCCGTGTTCAGCGGCTTCGGCAGCGCCGAGTTCGGCGCGTCGGACAAGCAGATGCAGTCGGACGTCGCACAGTTGCTCGTGACGACCACCGCGGTCTTCGGCAAGGAACCCGCCGTGCGCGCGGCCATTGATGCGCTCGGTGAGCAGCGAGTACTCACCGCGGCGAGCCGATTGACCAAGTCCGCCATACCGCTCGGGATCCGCAAGGCGGTCCCGGAGTGGAAGGCCGCGCTGTCCGCGGCCCGCGACGAAGTCCGCAAGCAGACCGGACAGGACCGGATCGAGGCCGAGCAGATCACCCGTTTCTCCCGCAACCAGATCATCCAACTGGTGCTGCTGATCGGCCTCGTGTACGTCGCCTACCCGTTCATCAGCGCGGTTCCGACCTTCTTCACCCAGCTGACGACGGCGAACTGGTGGTGGGCACTACTCGGGCTCGCGGTCTCGGGGCTGACCTATCTCGGTGCGGCGGCGGCGCTGTGGGCCTGCGCATCCGGCGCGGTGAGCTTCCGGAATCTGGTGATCATGCAGATCGCCAACACCTTCGCCGCGACAACCACCCCGGCTCGCGTCGGCGGGCTCGCGTTGAGCGTGCGCTTCCTGCAGAAGGGCGGCATCGGTGCGGTGCGGGCCACCGCCGCCGTCGCGCTGCAGCAAGCGGTGCAGGTGATCACCCACGTCAGCCTGCTCGTCGTATTCAGCATCGCGGCGGGCACCTCGACGGATCTCTCGCACTTCGTCCCCGACGCCACGGTGCTGTATCTGCTCGCCGGTGTCGGCGTCGGCATTGTCGGCACCTTCATGTTCGTGCCGAAATTGCGCCGGTGGCTGAACAATTCTGTCCGCCCGCAATTGCAGGAGGTGCTCGGCGAACTCGCCGAGCTGGCGCGCGATCCCAAACGGTTCTCGGTGATCATCCTCGGCGGCGCGGCGGTCACACTCGGCCTCGCCGGCGCACTGTGGGCCAGTGTGCAGGCGTTCGGCGGCGGCACGACCTTCGTCACCGTCACCATCGTCACCATGATCGGCGGCACGCTGGCCTCGGCGGCACCCACCCCCGGCGGTGTTGGCGCGGTCGAGGCCGCGCTGATCGGTGGTCTCGGCGCCTTCGGCCTGCCAGTGGGCATCGCGGTACCCGCCGTGCTGCTGTACCGCGTGCTCACCTGTTGGCTTCCGGTGTTCTGCGGCTGGCCGACCATGCGCTGGCTGGCGTCGAAGAATCTGATCTAGTTTCCGCACCAGGGTCTCGGTCCGCTCGATCAGGAGCACATGCGCGGTGTCCTCGACGACCGGTCGACGCCTCACCCCTTCGGAACCACGAACAGCTCGCCCGTCGAGCGCGCGGCCCGCACTCGCTATCCAGCCGCGTCGATGACGCAGACGACCAGCAGCCGGCGGGCGTCAGCGACCTCCGGCGATCTCCAGCGCGTGCGCCGCGGTCACATTGCCCGCCGTGACGAGTTCGAGATTGGTCAAGGCGGCTTCGTGCGCTTCCACGCCGGCCGCGGCCACGCAGTCGGCCACCGGATGCACCGTGAACCCTAGGTCGGTGCCGTGCCTCGCGGTCTGCTCGACAGTCAGATTGGTCGCCACTCCCGTGACGAAAAGCGTCTCGATACCCCTATCCGCCAACCACTCCGGAAGTTTGCTGCCCGCCAGCCCGGACAGCTTCTGGTTGTCGAATACTTCCGTCGGCTGTGCCGCCATCTCCGAAATAATCGCGGTACCGGGGGAATCGGGCCGGAACTCGGTCTGCGCCGCACCGACCGAGCGCATGAAGCCGGTGTTGCGCACGAGTTCACCCTCGCCGACGGGGATGGTGAACCGGGTGAAGACCACCGGCAGCGCAAGCGCGCGAGCCGCGGCATGAAAGTCCGTAGCGCAGGTCACAACGCCACTGGCCGCGACCGGGGCAGCCAGCATCGGACCGAAAAAGCCCTCCGGCCGAATGACATTCACCTGCCAGTGCAGCGCCAGCACGGCGGCGGGGATACCTGGGATCGCCATATGCCGACCTTACGCATCCACGGCCGCTCACTCGGTTCGATTCACGTGAAACAAACCAGCGATCAGGACGAATAGTCCTTGCGCAGCCGCACTTTCATCACTTTTCCGCTCGCGTTGCGGGGCAGCTCGGGCACCAGCACCAGATCTTTGGGGTGCTTGTAGCGGGCCAGGTTCTCGTTGAGGAACGGCTCCAACTCGGCCAGGGTCAGCTCGTCGTCCGGGTCGCGCAGTGCGACGACCGCGACCGGCACCTCACCCCACTTCTCGTGCGAGCGGCCCACCACCGCGGCCTCCCGAATCTTCGGGTGCGCGAAGAGCACGTTCTCCACCTCGGCACAGTAGATGTTCTCGCCGCCGGAGATGATCATGTCCTTCTTGCGGTCCACCACATAGACGAAGCCATCCTCATCCTGGCGGACCAGGTCGCCGGAATGGAACCAGCCGCCCGCGAACGCCTGCGCGGTGTCCTCAGGCTTGTTCCAGTAGCCCTGCATGAGAGTCGGTCCGCGGTAGACGATTTCGCCCACCTCGCCCGGCGGAACGTCATTCGTCTCGTCGTCCACGATGCGCGCCTGGATGGTCGGGATGGGTTTCCCGACCGAACCGGACTTGCGGATCGCGTCCTTGCCCTCCAGCACGCAGGTAATAGGCGACATCTCGGTCTGGCCGAACACCGCGACGTTGAACGCGTTCGGAAAGCAGTCCGCCATGGCGCGCAGCACGGTATCCGACGCGGGCGCCGCGCCCCAGCTGAGCACCTCGAGGGCGAGCTTGCGGTCTTTCACGGTCGGGTGATCGCACACCAGCTGCCACTGCGCGGGCACGCAGAACGCCGAGGTGGCCTGCTCTCGCTCCAATGCGTCGAGGAACTGACCGGCGTCGAACGCACCGAGCGGGTGCAGCACGGTTTTCGAGCCGAGCAGGAAAGCCGGTGCGAGACTGCCGAGTCCGGCGATGTGGAACAGCGGCGAGCTGCACAGCACGACCGAATCCGGTTCCATCGCGAGGGCCCGGATGCAGGTGAGCGCCTGGGCGTTCATGTTCGCGTAGGTCAGCACCGCGCCCTTCGGGCTGCCCGTGGTGCCCGAGGTGTACATGATCAGGCTCGGGGTGTCCTCGGGAATGTCCAGCGGAGTGTGCAGTTCACCCGCTTCGGCGAGCAGGTCGTCGAAGCCGATCACGCCGTCGCCGGACTTGCCGCCGATCACCACGCAGGTCGTCAGGGTCGGCGCTTGCGCCCGCACCGCGGTGGCCAGCGGCCGCAGCAGAGTGTCGGTAACGACCGACTTGGCGCCACTGTCGCTCACGATGTAGGCGACCTCGGGTGGCGTGAGCCGGAAGTTGACCGGGACTGCGATGGCGCCGAGTGCGTTGATGCCGAACACCGCCTCGAGGTATTCGGGGTAGTTCAGCGCGAGGATCAGCACGCGGTCGCCGAAGCCGACGCCGCGGCGCGCGAGCCCATCGGCGAATTTCAGCGACCGCTCGCGCAGCTGCCGCCAGGTGGTATCCACACCCCGGAATCGCACCGCGACCGCGTCCGGGCGCATCTGCGCGTGCACCGCGATCTGGTTGTTCCAATGGTTACGCCGCGACCTGATCGGTTCATCGAGCGCTGCCGCACCGGTGGTCATGCCACGAACTCCTCTCGGACCGCCACCGAGGCCGTCGGGACATCCGACGGCGGTGACAGGCTGAACCGAGAACAGAATAACAACTAACTTAATTGTCCATCAAGAGATCGGGCAATGAATCCGTGTTGATCAACCTGACTGATCTCGGCGAGTACATCGAACTCCAACTGGGATTTCATCGAAATCTACGCTATACCGACGCGAAGACAATGCCAGAATTGGCTCAAAGTATATGCGAACCTTGGCTTACATATGAGTTGTATGCGTGGCGACCCTCGTGTCACCATCGAGGACCGACGGGTGGACCGGCGCGCCGCGCGAAGGCGGCGTCCTCGCCGAAACCGTCGTCAGCTGACGGCTCCGCTTACCTGGCCGCGCGCGCGGTGACTGCCGCGTAGTCGTGACCAGCGATCAGTTCGATGCCGTCAGGCAGCGCGTGCAGGCGGTGGATCGTGGCGAAGGCGGCGTCCCGGTCGGCGTCGAACAGCCGGCCGGGCATCGGCGCCTTCTCGCGCAGCAGATCGACCTGCAGCTTGCTCCAGACGGCGTCGCCCGCGAACAGCACCCGGCTGCCGTCGTCCACCGCGAGCAACACGCCGATGCTGCCCGGGGTATGGCCCGCGAGATCCACCAGCAGCACCGAACCGTCGCCGAACAGATCCTTGCTGCGCGGAAAACTCAGCACCGGTGGGCCGTCCAATTCGAAGCGGTCGAAGGACCGATTCCGCAGCGGGCCGCGCGCCACGCCGATCGGGGCGTGCGGCCCACCCATCGCCCAGTCGTATTCCACTGCGGGCAAACGGATTTCGACCGACGACGGCAGCTCCAGTAGGCCTGACACGTGATCCCAGTGCAGATGGGTAGGCACCACGAAATCGATATCGGAGCCCGCGATATCGCGCGCGGCGAGCGCGTCGGACAGGCCGAGTACCGGCTTGTCCGGAGCGACGAGCAGCGGAACCGGGAACGGAAGTTCGGGAAGCACCCGGTCGTGCACGCCCGAGCACAACGCGGGATCGACCAGGAAGCGCGCCTCGGGATGCTCGATCAGGAACGCCCCCATCGACAGCCGCATCTCACGCAGGCTGCGCACGCCCTCGGCAACGATGGTGGTCGGTACGGACATGGTGGCCTGCGTCAGCACGGTCAGCCGTACGGCTGCGCTCGCCGAGGGGAGCGGCGTCACCTCGAGGTTTGCCAGCAGTGCGGTGTCTGGGCGGCGCGGGCGCAGCAACCGGCCCGGCATTGCGGCCAGCGCGGCGCAGCAGCGCAGCACGGTGGGCAGGGTCGGGGTGCGCTCGGCGCGGGCATCGGCGCCGCTGTCCGGTTCGGTCACGGTGCCACCGTAAGCGATCACCGCAGTTCGGGAAAGGGCCGGGCAGGCAGCGCAAATGCGTTCCTTGCCCCGAGGGATTTCTCCGGCATAATCGCGTGGGTACCGTTCTCTGTGGACAACAGCAACCGGGAGACGGGTAGGGAGGACGCGATGCGGCCCAGTCTGCCGGACGGGCGTAGTGGTGCGACGGAAAAAGACGGTTCGCTCGGCTGTCGCCGACGCACCGCGCTGACCTGTACCACCGTCTCGGCCGTCGCTGACCAACTCGGCGTCGACGCCGCGATGGTGTCGACGAATTCGCCCTTCACCGATCTCGGCCTGAGCTCCACCCAGCTGGCCAGGCTGACCGCCCATCTCGAAGACGCCATGGGAGTGGAGGTTCCACTGACCGCGATCTACGACCATCCGGACATCGAACAGCTTGTCGAGTATCTCGCGATGCGATGAGCACCGCGACCTCTGATTCCGCCGGCCCGCATCCGCCCGTCTCCATCATCGGCATCGGCTGTCGAGTGCCAGGAGCGGCGCGTGTCACCGACTTCTGGCGGCTGCTACTCGACGGCCACGACGCCACCACCCCACCGCCGGCCGGGCGACGCGGCCACCGGCACGGCGGCTACCTCGATGATGTCGAGTCGTTCGACAACGACTGGTTCGCCATCTCCGATCGGGAGAGCGCCGTGATGGATCCGCAGCAGCGGCTCGCGATGGAGGTCGCGGTGGAGGCACTCGATGACGCCGGGATCGGTTACCGTGCACGGGGTTCCGGCGCGGCGGTGGTGTTCGGGGCATCCGGTTACGACCACGGCATCGCTGTGCTCGGCCGGGCGGGCCACGACGCACCGTATGCGGTCACCGGTTCCGCGCTCAGCATCATCGCCAACCGGTTGTCCTATGTGCTCGATCTGCACGGGCCGAGCCTGGTGCTCGACAGTGCCTGCTCGTCCTCGCTCGCCGCGGTAGACCTCGCGGTCCGACTGCTCGCCGACGGCACGGTACCCTTCGCGATCGTCGGCGGCGTCAATCTCGTACTGCTGGAGCACACCTCGAACTACCTCGCCGAAAGCGGTTTTCTGGCGGCGGGCGGCCGGGCAGCACCGTTCGACGCCGCTGCCGACGGCTACACCCGCGGCGACGGCTGCGCGGTGGTGATCCTGCAGCGCACCGCGGACGCGCTGCGCGAGGGCAACCGGGTGTACGCGGAGATCGTCGGCACGGCCGTCGGATCGGACGGACGCTCGAACGGCCTGTACGCGCCGAACGGCCGCGCGCAGCAGGAGACGCTGCGCACCGCTTGGTCACGCGCCGGACTCGCACCGCGCAGTGCCCACTACATCGAATGCCACGGCACCGGAACAGCTTTGGGCGATGCGGTGGAGGTCGGCGCGCTCGCCGAGGTGCTCGGCGGCGATGCAGGAGATCCGATCTGGATCGGATCGGTGAAATCCAACATAGGGCATCTCGAGGCCGCCGCCGGGGTCACCGGAATGGTGAAGACCGCGCTGTCCATCTACCACGGGGTGATCGCACCGACGATCCATTTCCGGACCGAGCACCCGCTGCTGAAACTGGCCGAGCGTGGACTGCGGGTGCCGACCGAACCGGTGGACTGGACCGACGTACCCGTAGCCGAGCGCGCTGCGGGCGTCAGCTCGTTCGGATTCGGCGGCACGAACGCGCACGTCGTGCTGCGCGGGCTCGAGGCGGTGCGGCCCAACCGTGGCGACCAGCCGCCGGTGCTGATCCCGCTGACCGCCCGGGACGACGCGGAGTTGCGTGAGCGCGCACTGCGGCTGGCAGATGAGCTGGACGCGGACACCACCGTTGGTCCGGCATTGTGCGATTTCGCCTCGGCCACAGCGCGATTGCTTCCGGAGTCGACCCGTGCCGCCGTGCTGGTGAGCGACCGCCGCGATGCGGCGGATCGGCTGCGCGCCGTCGGCCGCGGCGACGCCGATGCGGCGCTCGGTCCCGTGCCGAACCGCCGCCGCGGCGGCGTGCTCTTCTTGTTCTCCGGGCAGGGCAGCCAGCATCCGAAAATGGGCCGATCACTGGCGGCAAGGTATCCGGTGTTCGCCGGCGCACTCGCCGACGCCGCCGATGCCATCGTCGCGGCGGGCGGACCACGAATCTGGACTCCGCGGTACGGCTTCGCGCTCGCACCGTCGGGCGCCGCAGGCGCGCATGCCACCGATCTGGTGCACCCCGCCCTCTTCGCGTTTCAGGTTGCGCTGGCGAAACTGCTGGCGGCGTGGGGAATTCGGCCGGACGCGGTCGTCGGACACAGTCTCGGCGAGATCGCGGGTGCGGTCGTCAGCGGCGCATTGTCCCTCGCCGATGCGGCACGTGTCGTGGTGCTGCGCAGCGCGGCCCTGGCGCACCTGGACGGCCACGGCGCGATGGCGGTGCTGGAGGTGGGCCCGGATGAGGCGGCGAAACTGGTCGAGCCGATGCACACAGAGGTTGGCATCGCGGCGGTCAACGGCCCCCGGTCGGTGGTCGTCTCCGGCACACCACGCTATATCGACATCTTGGTGCGACGGGCCAAGCGCCGCAATATGTTCGCGCGCACTATCGCGGTCGACTTCGCCGCGCACAGTCCGCAGGTCGCCGCCGTGCTCCCATCGTTCGTCGCGGCAATGAGTGAACTCACCCCGCTGGCACCGCGCGTCCCGGTGTACTCCACCGCCCGGCGCGGCGAGAAGATCACCGGCGCGGTCATGGACCGCGACTACTGGGCCGACAATGTCGTCGGCACGGTGGAGCTCGCCGCCGCGATGGAACGCGCGGCCGCGGACGGGATCTCGACCGTACTCGAAGTCGCTCCGCATCCGGTGCTGATCTCCGCACTGCGGGAGTATCCGGACTTTCGCGATGCCGCGCACCCCGCGGCGCTCCGCGAGGACGAGGCCGGCGGGTTCCTCACCTGTCTGGCGCGGCTGTACCTGGAGGGACGGCCGGTCGACTGGTCGGCGCTCGGCCCTTTCGCCGTGCCGTCGCCACGACAGTGGCGCAAGCGGCGGTTTCCCCTTCTGGTCTCGATGACCCCACACGCGAAAACGGCCGAAACCGTTTTCGCCGCCGAGGATCTCACCGATCACATGGTGCAGGGCCTCGCCGCGGTACCCGCCGTGTTCTGGCTGCGCAGGCTGCTGCGCCTGGCCCGCGAGACGGCCGCGGCGGCCACGCTCGTCGACTTCGTCGTGCACGAGCGGACCGATCCGAGCGCACTGCCCGAGGTCACCTATCGTGGCGGCGGAGCAGACGCAAGCGTACGGGCGGAGGTCACAGGCACCGGAACGCTGGCTTCGGCCCGGCCCGCCGGTGACCCCACACCCGCGGATATCGTCGCATGGATGCGGGTGGTGGACGCAAATCGGGCCGCCCGGCACCGGATGCGAGTCATCGCCACCGGCTCCTTCTACGAAGAACTGCGCCGTAGACAGCTGGAGTACGGTCCGCGTTTCCGTGCACTGCGCGGCATCGCGGCGGGCAGCGAGCGGGCCATCGGTCTGCTCGACGCCGCCGAATTGCTCAACACCGCGACTCTGGACGCTTGTCTGCAGCTGCTCGCCGCCGTGGTGGTCGATGAGCTGCCCGCCGCGGCGGTCCCGCTGCCGATCGGCGTGGACTCCGCCTGGCTGTCGAGCGAACCGAATCGCGTTGTGCTCGAGGTGCACGCGCTGATCCTGGAGCGGACCGGAACCGGACTGGTCGGCGACGTCATCGGCACCGACCAATACGGCGTTCCCTGCCTCGCCTTCTCCGGCGTGCGCATCCGTTACACGGACCCCGGCACCACGGAGGGTGTCGGCACGCAATGGGAAACGCGCGACGAGCGGCCCGCGCCGTTCCGGCAGGAAACGTGGGAGCCGTGCGATCCGGAGTCGCTCGGGCTCGGCGCGGCGCGCGAGGTTCTCGCGCAGCGTGCGTTGGTGATCGGCGCCTCCGACCTCGCGGTCCGGCTGGCCAGGGCGCTGGACGCTGACATGCCGACCGAGCGGATCGCACGTGAACCCGACGCAGCGATGGCGATCGCCACCGCCGTGCTGACCGGCCGTGGTGGCGCCGCTCCCACCGCGGTGGTGGTGGTCTGGCCGCCGGATGCCGAGGCGACCGAACCGATAGGCGCCGCCACGTCGGTCGGACGGGTACTCGATCTGCTACAGCGTGTCCATTCCGAGGACGGGACAGCATCCGTGACGATCGTGCTGCCGGACCCCGGCGGCACCCGCACACTGCCCGACGAAGCCCGCTCGCGAGCGGCGGTCGCACCGGCGGCGATCGCGGGCCTGGTGCGTTCGTTGCAGCTCGAGACGGGCCGGGCGGTACGCCTGGTCTGGGCGGATGCCGACACGAGAAATTTGCCGCCGCTGTGCCGCCTGGTGACTGCCGGGGACCTGGCGATTCCCGACGAACTGCGTCTGCACTCAGGTGATGTCGCCGTTCGGCGCTTCACGCCCGCACGACCGCGCGCGCTGCCCGTCGCCGCCATCGACGCAGGCGGAACCTATGTCGTCATCGGCGGGCTTGGGTTGCTGGGCTCGGTCGCTGTGCGCTGGCTGCTCGATGCGGGAGCGCGAGACGTCGTGGTGCTGACGCGCGCGCCTCGCCCGGTGCCCGCGCTGCTCGACGGCCTGGAGGATCGCATCGTCGTAGTTCGCTGCGATGCCGCCGACCCGAACGATCTGGCCAACGCGCTGCACGATATCCGCGAATGCGGCTCGACCATCCGTGGCGTCGTGCACGCCGCGGGCGCGCTGGAGGGTGCGGCGTTCGATACGGTCACGGCGGGCCAGCTGACCAGGATGCTCTCGCCCAAGGCGACCGCGGCGGACAATCTGATCGAGCTCACCGCAACCGATCCCACCGACTTCGTTCTGCTGTTCTCCTCGGCGGCCGGTGCACTCGGCGCCCCTGGTCAGGGCGCCTACGCCGCCGCGAACGCAGCCATGGACTCGTTGGCGTCGACCGCTCCGGGCCGGCGGATTCTCAGCATCGGCTGGGGCGTCTGGCATTCCGGTCTCGCCGCGGCCGCGGGCGGTGCGAGCCATCTGCGCCGGGCGGGCATCGCGGCGTTCGACGTGCGCCGCGGGATGACCGTGCTGTCCGAAGCCATGCGCTATGACGGCCCGTACCTGCTCGCGCTGGACTACGCCCCAACCGCCGACCTATCACCGGTGGCACTCCGTCTGATGAATCTCCTTGCCCCGAGTGGAGATTCGATTCGGACGCGGAGTCAAGACGGCAGGACCGACTTCGAGCGGGCGCGGACAGCACCGGACATCGCCGAACCACTGACCAGCACCATCCGCCGCGTCCTCGCGAGCACGCTGGATCTTCCCGCCGAGCACATCGACCCCGCCGCGGACTTCAACGACCTCGGGCTGAGCTCGCTGCTCGCGATCGAGATGCGCCGCAACCTGGAAGCCCGGCTGCGCATTCGGATCTCCACCGCCGAGCTCTTCAAGCACCCAACCATCACCGCCCTCGGCGCCGCCCTGCTGGATCGGTTCGCCGCGAACACCAGCGGGGCATCGTGACCGCGACCGACTCGCCTCTCAGCAACATCCTCGCGACCCGCGTGGCCGAATGGGCCGCGGCCCGGCCGGACGAAGACGCCTTCACCGAACTGCGCTTCCGCATGCAGGAACATGTGCCGGTCACGCTGACCTACGCCAGTCTGCACGCCGCCGCGGGCACGCTCGCCGCACGCTTGCGGCAGGAGAGCGTGCCCGGCGACCGGGTGGCAATTCTCTGCGCGCACGGAATCGACTACGCCGTCGCCTTTCTCGCCTGCCTGTACAGCAATCGCGTCGCGGTGCCGCTGTTTCCAGCCACGGGCGAACGCAATCGAGAGCGGCTGCAAGCGGTGCTCGCCGACACCCGGCCCGCGCTCACGCTGCTGTCGGCGCACGATGAAGTCAGCGCTCCGACGCTCGGGCAGGCAACCGGGCGCCTACTGGTGTTGCCACCGGATGTGACCGTCTCGGTGGCGGATGCGGTTGAGCCGGTTATCGACCCGGTATGCGACGACCTCGCCTACCTGCAATACACCTCCGGTTCGACCAAATCCCCCACCGGGGTCCGCGTGACGCACGCGAATCTGGCGACGGCGCTCGTGCAGCTGCGGCACGCCTTGTCCGCAGCAAGGGACCGGCCGATCGTGACCTGGCTGCCGTTCTTTCACGACATGGGCCTGATCTTCGGCCTGTCCCTGCCGCTCTCGCTCGGCGTCCACGGCGTCACCCTGGCGCCCGCGGAGTTCGTCAAGCGCCCCATCCGCTGGCTGCGCGCGATCGGCGACTACCGCGCCGGCTTGACCGGCTGCCCCAGTTTCGGGCTGACACTGGCGGTTTCGGGCACTACGCCCGAGGAGCGGACCGGCCTCGACCTGTCCGGGCTTGCGATCCTGCTCAACGGCGCCGAGCCGGTCCGTGCCGACGCGCTGAACGAGTTCACCAGAATCTTCGGCCCGTACGGCTTCCGCCATCACGCGCACACCCCCGGCTTCGGCCTGGCCGAGGCCACCCTGACGGTCACCCTCTGCGACCAGCGGGACGAACCGGTGGGGCACTACTTCGAGCGCGGCGCACTCGCCGAGGGGCGTGTTGTCGCGATGCCCACCAGCGACGCCGCCGAAATCCAGGACGGTGTGCCGCTCGTCGGCTGCGGCACACCCGCGGGACAGGCGGTGCGGGTGGTCGACCCGATCGCACGGACGGTGCTGCCACCGGGGCGAGTCGGCGAGATCTGGGTGATGGGCAGCAATGTGTGCGACGGCTATTTCGGCAGGCCCGACGCTACCGAGGAAACCTTCGGCGCCACCCTGGCCTGCGGCGGCGGCCGCTGGCTGCGCACCGGCGACCTCGGCTTCCAGCACGAGGGCCAGCTCTACCTCGCGGGACGCCGCAAGGACGTCATCGTGGTCGACGGGCGCAACCACTATCCCGCCGACATCGAGATGACCGTGGAGGCCTGCGCCCGGGAGATCAGGCCAGGCCACGTGACGGTGTTCGGACATGATGACGGTCGGCGCGAAGATCTGGTCGTGGTCGCCGAAATCACCACCGCGGTCGACACCGAGCCCGCCGAGCTCTTCGTGCTTGCACGTCGCATCCGCACCGCCGTCGCCACTACGCACGAGGTGATGCCGGGCGCGGTGATGCTGGTCGAGCCGGGTCGGATTCCCAAGACCAGCAGTGGAAAGCTACGCCGCGGCGAGTGCAGGGCCCGCTACCTCGCGGGCCGGCTTCGGCCGGTCGCGATGATCTGACCGGGGCGCCGGCGGCGACGCGGATCGGCATTGCCGGTCGGGGCTGATCGCTGTCGGCTCGTAGCGCACATGCTGGAGCCGGGAAGTCGTCGGTGTGCCATCGGCAAGCGGTAAGGCGAATGCGGTGCGTACGAATTCAGGGCTCGGCTCGGCCCAAGAGCCGATCGGTCTCGCGGCGCTCACGCTTGGTCGGCCGTCCTGCCCCGCGATCTCTACGCGGCATGGTCGCCGTGATCTCCCGCGGGGGAGGCGGCGGGCTGCGGTCGATCAGGGACTGCGCCGCGATCGGAGCGCCGACCCGCTTGGTGACGATCCGTTCCACGATGACGATGCGCTCGAGACCGCCCGCGCGAATACGGACCTCATCGCCGACACGAACCGGCTGCGCGGGCTTAGCCGTCGATCCGTTTACGCGAACATGTCCGCCGCGACAGGCTTCCGCGGCAGCGGATCTGGTCTTGAACAGACGCACCGCCCAGGTCCACGAGTCGACTCGGGCCTGTGTCGCGCTGTTCTGGGTGCCGTGTTCGGCGCGAGCCACTCGTTACACGATACGGCGTGCGGTGACCACCATGTCGGGGCGCAGCGGGGTGTAGGACACCGGCGTACCCGACTGCACCGCGTTCAGCAGCTTGCCGTCGCCCGCGTAGATACCGACATGGCCGCCGTTGGCGGTGACAACGATATCGCCCGGCTCCAGGTTCTGGAACGCCACCGGAGCGCCGACGTGCGACTGCTCGAAGCTGGTACGGGGCAGTTCGACTCCCGCCTGGCGGAACGCCCACTGGACGAGTCCGGAGCAGTCGAAGGACCTGGGTCCCGCGGCGCCCCAGGAGTACTGGGCGCCGACCTTGCTCTTGGCGGCGTCGAGGGCGATGTCACCCGGGCTGCTCGGCTGGGAGAACAGATCCGGCAGCAGCGGTGCGAAGGCGGGAGGCTGGGGAGCTGCCTGCGGCGCGGCGGGGGCGGCTGGGACAGCCGCAAGCGCCTGCTGGATCTGCTGGCTGAGCTGCTGGGCCGGCTGCTCGTATTCCTGCGGGATGTCGAAGTTGCCGACACCGGGAACGTTGATAGTCGCGGCCATCGCCGGAATCGCGGGCATCGCGCCAGTCGCGGCAACCGCACCCATGACAATGGCGCCCTTGACGGAATTCGGAACCCGAGAATCCCGCTGCAAGCTGTGTTTACCCACCGAGCTACGTCTCCGATCTTGCTGCTCTACCGCCGACCGGGTTAGCTGACGGGTTCGGGCCGGGAGAACGGCCCTACCTCGCGACCGAAATGGCCGCAAGGATTCACCCCAGACAAACCTGTGGGTCCCCGGCACGACAGCCGAGACTGATTGGTCTCGACAGCCGTTTAGGCGGTAACTAGTGGCGCCGTTTCTCTTACGAAGCGACTGACTCCACTAAGTCACGAAGAGATTACGGCGCGAACGCGGTGTTGTCCAGCGCACAGAGCTGCGTTTTTCCATCAACACCGAAACCCCTGGATGATCACCCGAAAACCGGACACCCCCGATGGTCACGACTCGATCTCGACCTTCGGCACTTGATCACCGAACGGACAACTGCCTGCCGAATCGCGGTCATGCGATCAGGATTCCGCGCGGCGTGTCCTGAGCGCGCGCTCGAGCTCATCAATCCTGCGCCGCGCGTCGGCCAGCTCGACCTCGAGTCTGCCCAGCGCCATGACCAGCGGGCCGACCGCGAGGTCCGCGACGAGCTGGGGGTCGTCGTAGCCGCGTTCGATCGCGACGAGGATGTTGGACCTGATGCGCTGCGCCACCGTGGCGCCCGCCGGAACGTTCCACGACTCGACCACCTCTGCGGTGGATTCCGTGATGGGTTCGTCGGACATGCCCCTCCGTTCCCGCGCGCGGTACCGCGCGACCATTCTGGCCGAACCGCCACCAGCCTAGAAGTTCGGCGGCGCGAGCAATAGTGCAATACGGCCCGCTAAGCCTCTCTAGGACACGCCGTAGAAACACCCAGATATGGGGACAAGACGCGCTACGGTGTCAGGGCATGGACCCCGTGCGGAATCCGTATGCACCCGGAGCGGGACAGCGCCCACCCGAATTAGCCGGACGCGACAAGCAACTCACGGCGTTCGACATTGTGCTCGAACGTGTCGCGCGCGGGCGTCCGGAACGGAGCGTCATGCTCACCGGCCTGCGCGGTGTCGGAAAGACCGTGCTGCTCAACCAACTTCGTTCCACCGCGATCTCGCGCGGCTGGGGCACCGGGAAGATCGAGGCGCGACCGGACCAGGAACTGCGCCGCCCACTGTCCTCGGCGCTGCACATGGCCGTGCGCGCGATCGCCATGGCGCACCGCCATCCGGAGCGGGTCGACGACTTCCTCGGCATCCTCAAGGCGTTCGCGTTGCGGGCCACCGCCGACAAGGGCATGCGGGAACGCTGGCAACCCGGCATCGACGTGCCCGCCGTGACCGGTCGGGCCGATTCCGGCGACATCGAGATCGATCTGGTGGAACTTCTGATCGAGGCCGCCGCGCTGGCCGGCGACATCGGTGTCGGCATCGCGGTCTTCATCGACGAGATGCAGGATCTCGGCGCCGCCGACATCTCCGCGATCTGCGGCGCCTGCCACGAGCTGAGCCAGGACGCGGCGCCGCTGATCGTGGTCGGCGCAGGCCTCCCGCACCTGCCCGCGGTACTGTCCGCCTCGAAGAGCTACTCCGAGCGACTCTTCAGCTATCATCGCATCGACCGACTCGACCGACAATCCGCGGACCAGGCTCTGATCGCGCCTGCCCTGCGCGAAGACGTGAAGTTCACCGACGAAGCGCTCGATGCTCTCTATCACAAGGCGGACGGCTACCCCTATTTCGTGCAGGCGTACGGGAAGGCTGCCTGGGACCAGGCGCCGGAGAGTCCGATCGGCGCCGAAGATGTCGAGGTGGCCGCGCCGTCAGCGGAGGAGGAGTTGGCGGTCGGCTTCTTCGGTTCCCGCTATGAGCGCGCAACCCCCGCGGAGCGGGAGTACATGCGCGCCATGGCCGACCTGGCCGGCGACGACGGCCCGGTGGCGACCGCGGCGGTGGCCAACGAGCTTCGGCGCAAACCCGCCTCGCTGTCCCCGGCGCGCGACGGCTTGATCAAGAAGGGCCTCATCTACTCGGCCGAACGCGGCACGATCGGATTCACCGTGCCGCACTTCGGCCGCTACCTGCGCTCGGTCTGATGACGGAGGCCGCAGCCGATGACCGTTTGAATCAGCCGTATATTTGCCTCTCTCGCGAAAGAAGTAGAGATTCGTAGATTTCTCTCGACCGGAAGACCTACCAGCGAGTAACAATCCCTCCTACACTTGTATGTGATCCCGATCACGTCCTAGGAGGGCATCATGGCGACAGCCGCGAAAGTCGACGCGACCGAAGAACAGGCTCGCGCACTAGTCGAGGAGTCCCGCGAAACCAGCTGGGCCAAGCCATCGTTCGCCAAGGAGATGTTTCTGGGACGATTCCGGCTCGATCTGATCCACCCCTATCCACAGCCCGGCCCCGAGGACGCCGCGCGCACCGAGGCGTACCTGGCCCGACTGCGGCAGTACTGCGAGACCATCGACGGATCGGTGATCGAATCCGAAGGCCGAATCCCGGACGACTACGTGAAAGGTCTTGCCGAACTCGGCTGCTTCGGCCTGAAGATCCCGGAATCCTATGGCGGCCAGGGCCTTTCCCAGTTCGGATACAACAGGGCGCTGATGCTGATCGGTTCCGCACACCCGAGCCTGGGTGTGCTGCTCTCGGCGCACCAGTCCATCGGGGTACCGGAACCGCTGAAGCTGGCCGGCACCCCCGAGCAGAAATCCGAGTTCCTGCCCCGCTGCGCGGCGGGCGCGGTGAGCGCGTTCCTGCTCACCGAGCCCGACGTGGGCTCCGACCCGGCCCGCATGGCCAGCACCGCGACGCCGATCGAAGACGGCGAGTTCTACGAGCTCAACGGCGTCAAGCTGTGGACGACGAACGGCGTAGTCGCCGAACTGCTGGTCGTGATGGCGCGCGTGCCCAAGAGCGAGGGACATCGCGGCGGCATCTCGGCGTTCGTGGTCGAAGCCGATTCGCCGGGCGTCACGGTGGAGCGGCGCAACGCGTTCATGGGCCTGCGCGGCATCGAGAACGGCCTCACCCGGATGCACAACGTCCGGGTGCCAAGGCGCAATCTGATCGGCCGCGAGGGCGACGGCCTCAAGATCGCACTCACCACCCTGAACGCGGGCAGACTCGCCATTCCCGCCCTGTGTACCGGGGCAGCGAAGTGGTCGCTGAAGATCGCACGGGAGTGGAGCACGCAGCGGGTGCAGTGGGGCAGGCCGGTCGGCGAGCACGCCGCTGTCGGCGCGAAGATCTCGTTCATCGCGGCCACCACCTTCGCGCTGGAGGCGACGCTCGATTTGTCGGCGGCCATGTGCGACGAGGCGCGCAACGACATCCGGATCGAGGCGGCGCTGGCCAAGCTGTGGGCCAGCGAGATGAGCTGCCGGATCGCCGACGAACTCGTGCAGATCCGCGGCGGTCGCGGATACGAGACGGCGGCCTCACTCGCCGCGCGTGGCGAGCGCGCCGTCGGCGCCGAGCAGCTGGTGCGCGACCTGCGGATCAACCGCATCTTCGAAGGTTCCAGCGAAATCATGCGGCTGCTGATCGCCAGGGAGATGGCCGACGCGCACATGGCGGCCGCAGGCGCGCTGGTCGACCGCAAGGCCGAGTTGAAGGACAAGGCGAAGGCGGCGGTCGGCGCGACCGGGTTCTACGCCAAGTGGTTCCCGCAGCTGGCCGTCGGGGCGGGCACGGTGCCGGCGGCATATCCCGAATTCGGCCCGCTGGCACGTCATTTGCGGTTCGTCGAGCGTAGTTCGCGCAAGCAGGCCAGATCGCTGATGTACGCGATGGGCCGCTGGCAGGCGGGCCTCGAGTACCGGCAGAACTTCCTCGGCCGGATCGTCGACATCGGCGCCGAGTTGTTCGCGATGTCGGCAGTCTGCGTGCGTGCGCAGTCGCTGCGCGGCGCGGGGGCGCCGGAAGGCAAGTCCGCCGAGGAGTTGGCGGATGTCTTCTGCAAGCAGTCGCGGGTGCGCGTGCGCAAGCTGTTCGATGCGCTGTGGGACAACACCGACGACGACGATGGCACCCTCACCCGCGGCGTGCTCGACAGTCGCTACCAGTGGCTGGAGGAGGGCGTGCTGGATCCGAGCGAGGGGACCGGGCCGTGGATCGCCGAATGGCAGGTCGGTCCGTCAACCGAGGCGAACCTGCTGCGCCCGTTCCTGCCCTCGACCCGTAGCCACGCAGGCACCTAGGAGTCGCTCGGCCCGCAGCCCGCGGCCGCCCTTGGCCTTCGCTCGGCCGCCCGCGGGCTGCGGCGGACTTCGTCCGGCTGCGCACAATAGGCGAGGACGTTTGTCACGTTCGGGGCGCGGCACCCGGACGTGCCGCCGCCGGGTTCGACGCTCGCACGCTATTCGGCCATATCGGGATATTTGTAGAGAGGCGCAGACTTCCCGACCACTGGCTACGGCCCATCGGATAACAAAATCTAGCGGACTCTAGGAAAATCACTCGACTGGGCGATAAAGAGGCGAGCGACGGATTCCCGGACTACGCACAGGATGTCGGCATCCGGCCCACATTCTCGGATCCCTCGGCTAGCACGGCGGCGGGTCGCCGTGTCGTTCACCGTCTCCCGTTGGACAACGGGCGCATAACAGCGGGCATGCGTCGTTAACGGCACCGAAATCCGGATCGACAAGCAGGCAAGAAGCTCCGATCAGGTGCTCGCCCTCAGGAGGGTGTCATGTCCACGACGATCGCTCGCCGCGCCGCCGATTACGACGGCCACCGTGTCACGGTGTCGGCCGATGACGGTGTCCCTCTCGCGGTCCGCGTCTTCGGCGCCGAGAACGCTCCCGCGACTGTCGTCTTCGTGCATGGTCACTGCCTGCGCATCGAATCCTGGTCCTTTCTGCGTGATCAGCTGCTCCGGCAGTGGGGCAGCGACACCAGGATGGTGTTCTACGACCACCGGGGCCACGGCGAGTCGGGAATGGCGGATCCGTCGACCTACACGATCGACCAGCTCGGACACGACTTGGACGCGGTGCTGCGGACGGTCGCTCCGACCGGTCCGGTGATCCTGGTCGGGCACTCGATGGGCGCGATGGTGGCGCTCGCCTACGCTCGGCTGTTCCCGGAGGCCATCGGCACACGTGTCGTTGGCGTCGGACTGCTCGCGGGAGCAGCCAACGGCGTCACCGAGGTCGGGCTCGGCCGCTTCCTGAGCCGCCGCGCGGTGACTTCACTGCAAGCCGCCGTCACCCACGCGCCCCGCGCGACACGGGCGTCCAAGCGACTGTCGCGGCGGTTGTTCGCGCCGATCATCCGCGAGGCCAACTTCGGTACCAGGAAGGTGAATCCGCGCATCGTCGCGCTCGCCACCGCGATGCTCAACGACACGTCACTGCTGACGATGTCCAGCTTCCTGCACTCGTTGATCACCTTCGACGAGACAGCGACGCTGCACCGCCTCGGCACCATCCCCGCGCTGGTCCTCGCGGGCTCCGCTGACATCGTCATTCCGTTCGCGCACTCCGTGGTGCTGGCCTCCCAGCTGGCGAGTTCGGAGCTGGTGCGCCTGGAAGGGGCAGGACACAGCGTGATGCTGGAGAGGGCCGAAGAGGTCGCGCTGTCCATCGTCGGACTCGCCGAGCGAGCCTTCGGCGCGGTGCGCGAGGGATCCGGATACGCGGCCGCGGGCTGATCGGAGACACCAGGAAAACCCGGCACAAGCGGCGGAATCGACATCCAGCGAGCCAGAATCGAAATCATTCGGTACTGTGTTATAGATCACGTTGTGTGGTGGGTCACACAACTCGGTGGAGCACGGTTCGAGACAGGCAGAAACCACGCACTACCCGCCGAGTTCGACTGTCCGCCAAGGAACAGAGGAGGCATCAATGACACGCAGCGAATTTGCGGAACTCCGCTACGCGGTCGGCCAGCTCCGGCAATCCATCGGCGCACTGCGCACCCACTATGGCGACGCCAATACGGTGCGCCGACTGGAGAACGATCTCGAACGGCTCGTCATCGACGCCGACGAACTCGAGCAGTCGCCACCCCCGGAAGTGCCGCACCGACCGCAGGACACGATCTACGTTCCGGACAGCAAGTCCGACGAGGCCGCATGGATGGGCGCACAGGACGAGGGGCTCGGCTTCCACTCCCGCCCTCGGACCAAGTAGCCCCGTAACGCAAGTACTTCGCGGGCCTGCCCATCACCGACCAGGCCCGTGCTGCGGTGCGCGGGGCAGAACAACAAACGCCCCGCGCCGAGCCCGCCGCCGACTCGAACAGGGCCGTGTTGCCGCGATCGTGACCAAATGCGATCGCTTCCAGCTCATGCGCCCCCGAGCCCCTCTGCAGGTGATCGGTATGAGCCCGGCACCGCGAACGGCAGACCCGCCCTACGCGGCAAGCCCGCTCAGTTCCCGAGCGGTTGCCGGCCCCCGTTGACGGGGAGACCACGGCGCGTCGTTGATGCGCACCGGATCGTTCCAGACCGCTCGATCACCACTGACCGGACAGTGGTGGCGAGCGATCCCGGGCTACCAGACGGCGCGTCTCCTACCACGCTGATCGGGGTGCGGATCGGCTCGACTGCCGAGGCTCGTCGCATACGTGACGCCGTTCTCGTCACTCGGTGCCCCCTTCCCGGCCGAGCCAGGTCAACGCCGAATCAGCGCACGTCAGCGGGTACATCTCCGGGAAAGACAGCGACACTTTCGTTGCCCCGCGTATCGCGTGCCGACATGATATTTCGGCCTCGAGTTTCCTTGGCGCGTTCGCACGCCGGACACGTTCCATTCGGTCGAGTTCCAAGTGTTTGCGGTCTGTTCACCGACCTCGGCGACTCGGTGACGCGACGTCGAATGTGGCGCAAATCACGGACATACGGCCGGGTGGGTATTGCCGGGACCCCGCTCGCTCGATAGCACGTGTGTCGTATGGTGCTCAGCATCACATTCGATTGCGGAGGTAACGATGACCACCCGCACAGCAGATCAGCGAGGCATCCAAGTGAGTGCCGCACCGACCGCCGCCCCGGAGACGGGCACCGGCGTCTTCAGCAGAACAAGGGCCCGAATCTCCGAACGCAGTTTGCGCACTGACCGATGGTGGGTCCCCCCACTTGTCACGGTGCTCGGGCTAGCCGCGTTCCTTCTCTACGCGACGATCAGATCGTATGTGCGCACGGCATATTGGGTTTCGGAATACCACTATCTGACACCGTTCTACTCGCCGTGCCTGAGCACCTCTTGTGTCGAGGGTTCGAGCCACTTCGGCACACCGTTCGGCGAGCTGCCCGTGGTCTTGCCGCTCGGCTTCGTGGTGCTGCCTTTCCTGCTCGGCTTCCGGCTGACCTGCTACTACTACCGTAAGGCCTACTACCGTGCGGTGTGGTTCTCCCCGCCCGCCTGCGCCGTAGCCGAGCCGCACGCCACCTACACCGGCGAGACAAGGCTGCCGCTGATCATCCAGAACGTGCACCGCTACTTCTTCTATGTGGCCGTGGTGGTTTCGGTGATCAATACCTACGACGCGATCGTCGCGTTCCACGGCAAAACCGGCGGTTTCGGTTTCGGCCTCGGCAATATCGTGCTGCTGGTCAACGTGATCCTGCTGTGGGCCTACACGCTGTCGTGCCATTCCTGCAGGCATATCGCGGGCGGACGGCTCAAGCACTTCTCCGCGCATCCGGTGCGCTACTGGTTCTGGACCCAGATCTCCAAGCTCAACACGCGGCACATGGCGCTGGCCTGGACCACCCTCGGCACGCTCGTACTGACCGACTTCTACGTCATGTTGGTTGCCAGCAAGACGATTTCGGACCTGCGGTTCATCAACTGACCGCCTCACTGAGGAGTTTCTCTGCATGGCAGAAGTGGAACGGCACAACTACGACGTCGTCGTGATCGGAGCGGGTGGCGCCGGATTGCGGGCGGTGATCGAGGCAAGGGAACACGGTCTGTCCGTCGCGGTGGTGTGCAAGTCGCTGTTCGGCAAGGCACACACCGTGATGGCCGAGGGCGGCTGCGCCGCGTCCATGGGCAACGCCAATGAAAAGGACAGCTGGCAAACCCATTTCAGGGACACGATGCGCGGTGGCAAGTTCCTGAACAACTGGCGCATGGCCGAATTGCATGCCCAGGAGGCGCCCGATCGGGTGTGGGAACTGGAAACCTATGGGGCGCTGTTCGATCGGACCCCGGACGGCCGCATCAGCCAGCGCAACTTCGGCGGCCACACCTATCCGCGGCTCGCCCACGTCGGTGACCGGACCGGCCTGGAGATCATCCGCACCATGCAGCAGAAGATCGTCTCGCTGCAGCAGGAGGATTTCGCGGAGACCGGTGACTACGAGTCGCGGATCAAGGTGTTCGCCGAATGTACGATCACTGAACTACTCAAGGACGGCGAGCGGATTTCCGGCGCGTTCGGGTATTGGCGCGAGTCAGGCCGATTCATCCTGTTCGAGACGCCGGCGGTGGTATTGGCGACCGGCGGCATCGGCAAGTCGTACAAGGTGACCTCGAACTCCTGGGAGTACACCGGCGACGGGCATGCGCTCGCACTGCGGGCGGGCGCGACGCTGATCAACATGGAGTTTTTGCAGTTTCACCCGACCGGCATGGTCTGGCCACCCAGTGTGAAGGGCATCTTGGTCACCGAGGGCGTGCGCGGCGACGGTGGGGTGCTGAAGAATACCGAGGGCAAGCGGTTCATGTTCGACTACATTCCGCCGGTCTTCAAGGGACAGTATGCCGAGACCGAGGAGGAGGCCGATCAGTGGTTGCGCGACAACGATTCCGCACGCCGCACCCCGGACCTGCTGCCGCGTGACGAAGTCGCGCGGGCGATCAACGAGGAGGTCAAGGCGGGCCGCGGCACCGAGCACGGCGGCGTCTACCTCGACATCGCGTCCCGGATGCCCGCCGAGGAGATCATGCGACGGCTGCCTTCGATGCATCATCAGTTCAAAGAGCTCGCGGACGTGGACATCACGAAGGAGCCAATGGAGGTCGGCCCGACCTGCCACTACGTGATGGGAGGTGTCGAGGTCGATCCGGATACCGGCGCGGCCACCGTGCCCGGTCTGTTCGCCGCGGGCGAGTGTTCCGGCGGAATGCACGGGTCGAATCGGCTCGGCGGGAACTCGCTGTCGGACCTGCTGGTGTTCGGCCGCCGGGCCGGACTCGGCGCTGCCGCCTATGTCGAGTACCTCGGCGAGCGCCCGTCGATCTCCGAGGACGACATCGCGAAGGCCGCGAAAGTCGCACTGGCCCCATTTGATCCGCCTACCGAGGACAGCAGCGAGAACCCCTATACCCTGCACACCGATCTGCAGCAGTCGATGAACGACCTGGTCGGCATCATCCGCAAGGAACACGAGGTGCGCGAGGCGATCAGCAAGCTGGCCGCGCTGCGCGCCCGGTTCCAGCAGGTCACCGTGGAGGGACACCGCCAGTTCAACCCCGGCTGGCATCTCGCGCTCGACCTGCAGAACATGCTGCTGGTCAGCGAGTGCGTCGCGCAGGCCGCGCTGCTGCGCACCGAAAGTCGCGGGGGGCACACCCGCGACGACCACCCGTCGATGGATCCCGACTGGCGCAACAGGCTTCTGGTCTGCGCGGTGGACCCGAAAACGGCCGACGACCCGATCCCCGCCGTCACGGTGACGCCCAAGGATCAGGAGCCGATGCGGCCCGAGCTGCTCGCTCTTTTCGATCTCGGCGAGCTCGAAAAGTACTACACCCCGGCCGAACTCGCCGGGCACCCGGCGGCGGCCGGGAATTCCACGGAGCGAGAGGCGTAGCGATGGGTTACGACGCCAAATTCCGCGTGTGGCGCGGCGACCTCGAGGGCGGTGCACTGCACGACTTCACCGTGCTGGTGAACGAGGGCGAGGTGGTGCTCGACATCATTCACCGGCTGCAAGCCACGCAGGCGCCCGACCTGGCCGTCCGCTGGAACTGCAAGGCGGGCAAGTGCGGTTCCTGTTCGGCCGAGGTGAACGGGCGTCCGCGTCTGCTGTGTATGACGCGCATGTCCACCTTCACCGAGGGCGAGGTGATCACGGTGACACCGATGCGCACCTTTCCGGTGATCAAGGACCTGGTGACCGATGTGTCCTTCAACTACGAGAAGGCGAGGGAGATTCCGTCGTTCACGCCGCCTGTCGATCTGAAGCCGGGCAACTACCGGATGCAGCAGGTCGACGTGCAGCGTTCGCAGGAGTTCCGCAAGTGCATCGAGTGCTTCCTGTGTCAGGACACCTGCCACGTGGTACGTGACCACGAGGAGAACAAGACGTCGTTCGCGGGGCCGCGGTACCTGATGCGGATCGCCGAGCTGGAGATGCATCCGCTGGATGTGGCCGACCGCAGGGAACTGGCACAGGAGGAGCAGGGACTCGGCCTCTGCAATATCACCAAGTGCTGCACCGAGGTCTGCCCGGAACACATCAAGATCACCGACAACGCGTTGATTCCGCTCAAGGAGCGGGTGGCGGACCGGAAATACGATCCGCTTGTTTGGCTGGGCAACAAGCTTTTCCGCCGCTGAACACGCTGTGGCCACCGGCCGGGAGCAGACCCGGCCGGTGGGCGCACCTTTACAGCATCGCCACCACACCGATGGCGACGATCCACACCAGCAGGCCGACGAACAATGCCGACAGCACCGAGCTGGTGAGGATGAAGACACCGATTGCCGACACCGCGAACAACAGCGCGACGATCAGCCATTCGACCCAATCCTCCGGACGCAGCTTCTTGTACCGGGGATGGGAACTCTTGAGCCCACGGTCCACAACAAGTGTCTACCCGTAGGCGGCCGTGGCAAACATGAATTCGTTGTCGAATCTGTGCCATTTCGTGATCTGAAAGTGCAGATTCGGTCACATCGTGCGCGTCTACCTGGGATAATGCGTCGGCCGCCCGACTTCGGCCCGGCAGCTCGTCACCCGCCGCCGGGCCGCGCCATCACTATTCCGGCCGGTCGAACTCGCCGTCGTGGACGCCCGCGGTGAAGGCGGCCCATTCCCCCGGGGTGAAGACCAGGACAGGTCCGTCGGGATCCTTGCCGTTGCGTAGGCCTACGTGCCCGTCGGCGAGCAGCGCTACCTCCACGCTATTGCTCGCGCCTTCACCCGCCTTACGCCAGGTGGCGCCGGCCAGATCGACGTTCGTGTTGCCTTGGATGCTCACGACATGGACTCCTTTGCTCTCTTTGCCGCCCTTATGAGCGGACGAACTCTCCACCGGTCACACCCGCGGTGAACGCATCCCATTCCACTGGTGTGAAGACGAGGGCTGGTCCGCCGGGGTTCTTGCTGTCACGGACGCCGACGTGGCTACCGTCGAGGAAGGCCACCTCCACACAGTCCTTGCCCGCTCCGCTGCGGGTGCTCTTGAACCACTGCGCTCCAACCAAATCGAAACTCATGCCACATACTCCTTCGCTACCTGCCGAAGCAGGTGCCTACTCGACTGAATATCCAGCGCACAGCGCTGGAGGCACTCGTGGGCCCGATCGTACCGCCGCACATCGGCACGTCTTTCCAGGTAAAGATCCCCGGTGAAACCTTCCGTGTACACCACTGACGGTTCGACCGGCTGCCCTTTGCTATCGGTTCCGAACTCGAGAACCGTGAACGGACCGGTGGATACTCCGAGCGGGACACCAGCCGCGAACGGCAGGATACGCAGCGAGATATTGTCTCGAGTACCGAAATCGGCAAGATGTCTTAGCTGCGCCGCCATCACTTTCACGCCACCAACCACTCTGCGCAACACGGACTCGTGCAACACCACGTCGACAGTGGCGGGCGAGGCCTTCCTCGTGATCAGTGCCTGCCGCTGTAAGCGCAGCTGGACCCGCCGATGGAGTTCCGCCTCCGAATCCTCCGGATAGCCCAGACGATTCAGCGCCATGGCGTAGTCGGCGGTCTGCAACAACCCCAGGACGAGTTCGGACTGGTAGGAGGTGAGATGGCGGGCCGATGCCTCCAGACCGACGTAGACGTCGAAGTTTTCGGGAATCAGATCGCCGTAGGCGTGCCACCAACTCTTCACCGCCGCCTGCTGGGCCAGGCCCTTGAGACCGTCGGCCAGGTCGTCCGGAATGCCGTATATGCGGCAAAGTTCCTGGATGTCGATGGTGCGGATGCGATCGGCCTGCCCCTTCTCCAGGCGCTGCAAAGTGCTTGCGCCCCATTCCATGAGCTTCGACGCCTCGGCGATGGTGAGCCCCGCCTGAGTGCGCCAATCCCGGAGGTATCTGCCGAGTTGCCGGCGGGGTAGGGTTGAGGAGGGATTCTCGGAGCCGCTTGGTTTGTCGGACCCGCAGGACGGTTCCTGGAAATTCGCTGACGCTCTTGCCGAACTCTCTGACACAGCACGCTCCGTTCTGTGTTCCGATTGCCGCCCGAGGGCGATCGGGGTCGACCCACAAGCTCGGCTCCCCGGCACTTCGCTTGGGCAGAGGGCTCTTTCGTCCACTATGGAGAATCCTCTCTCGCGAGCTGGATTTCGTGCTGGGAATTCGCGGGAAAATTTTGGATATCCACGATGATCGTTGTCCCACAGTCGAGGCGATGGTGTGCTGGAAGTATGCCCGGAAGGTCTCCGGCCCGTACGTCGCCCACCACGAAACCCTCGGGCACGCATGGAGTCGCACGCAGAAGCGAGGAGTCATGGCAGCAGGCGTCATAGCGTCGTCGTTGATGACCGGCGATCTCACTCCGCATCAGGCACGTGGAGTCGGACAGGAGAGCTGGGTGGTGCCCTCTCTGACCCTGGCCTGCGCGCAGGCGGTCGCCGCCCTACGTGTTGCCGAAGTCGTGCCCACCCCACCTGGTTCGGGCGGCGATCCGGCCGACGAGGTCGGACCGACGGCGCGCCGGTCGGGCGGGGGGCCCGGCGCCGCCCCGACCAGGCATCGCGGGATAGTCGGCCCCCGCGAAAAGGGAGTCGCCTGATGCCGCTGACCGAGCTGAACCTACAGGTCGTCGGGCTGCTCGCCTGCAGAGCCGATCCCGGTGCGATGAGCATCGAGCAAGCCCACGCCGCAATGCAATTACACATCGACTGCACCGTGGACCGGTGCCAGGTGCGCCGCCGCGCGCGCACGACGCTGGTCGAGGCGGGCAAGTGTGTGCTCGACGAGCGCGCGCTGCCCAGCTGAGTTGACGTCGGTCTCCTCGGCCGATCACGCCCTGGCACTTCCGGGTAGCTCAGTGCCAGGTGTGGTCCGTGAGCGGCGTGCGCGGGCCGAACTTCGGTTTGTGGAAATGCCCGCTGATCTCCAGCAATCGGATCGCCCGATACCGGTGCGGGCGTAGCGGTTCCAGGTAGTCGACCAATGCCTCATCGTCGAGTGGGTGACCGAGCAGGGTCCAGCCGACCGTCGCGGCGAGGTGGTAGTCGCCGACCGACAACGCATCCGCGTCACCGAACGCCCGCTGCGCGATCTCGGCGGCGGTCCACACTCCGATGCCGGGGATGGTCCGCAGCATGCGCGCGGCCTCGGCCGGATCGACCTGCGCCGCCCGCTCCAGCGAGCTCGCCACCCGGGCAGCGCGCACGATGGTCTGGGCGCGCTGCGGGCCGACGTTGGCGCGATGATAGGTCCAGGACGGAATCCGCCGCCAGGTGTCGGCGTCCGGCGGCAGTCGCATTTCCTCCGCTGCGGGCCCGGGCGCTGGCTCGCCGAACCGCCGCACCAGTGTTCGCCAAGAGGCGCGAGCGGAGACGGTGTGCACTTTTTGTTCCAGCACGGCAGGTACCAGCGCCTCGAAGACCAGGCCGGTGCGCAGCATGCGCAGACCTGGATAACGCCGGTGGGCGTCGACGAGCTTCGGGTGATCGGGGGCGAACGCCGAGAGGTCCTCGTCCAGGCACAGCATGTGCTCGAGGCCGTCGAGGAATTCGGCCGCACCGGGGCCCCAGGCACGGGCCTCGACGGCGCACTGCCCGGACTGGGCCAACCGGTAGGTGACCGGGCCGGTGTGGAGGCGGGAAGCGTGCCAGTGCGCGCCGTCACTGGAGACCCGGTGGCAGGGGTCGCCGTTGCCACGGCCGAGCGGGGCGAGGGTGCACGCGAGATCGATCGGCCGATCCGCTGTCAGGGTCCTGGACGAACCGGTCCGGCCCGCTCCCGGCTCGACCATCGCGTTGCGCACCCGGATCATTCTGCCCGGTGTCGGCTCGGGGACGTCCCCCCGTCGCAATCGGCCGAGGATTGCCGCACACGCAACGCGATACCACACCATTCGATAGCAATTCTGCATAATACGTGAAGGTGGTTATTTTGTAACGCGAAGAAATAGCCTGCCGATACTGGTTTCGATCGGCAAACAGCTGGCAGTCGCCATTACGGAGGTTTCTGATGATCACCAATGCGCTCAACTGGTTGCTCGACGCCTTGGGCGGCGTTTTCGCGGGCAGCTCGGGTTACCAGATTCCGCCCGGCACCATGCCCTTCGGCAGCTGAGCGATGTGGCGCACTCGCCGCGGTCAGTCGCGGCGGGTGCGCGAAAGTCTCATTGTCCCAAGAGGAACTGAGCGAGATGCCGACCTCGACGCCCGGCCATGGCAACGGCCTGGGTGCGGCAGGAGAATCCGTCGGCGAGGAGGATCGCGTCGCCTCCCGCAGTACGCAACGCGGGCAACATGCCATTCTCGGCCACCGCGACCGAAATGTCGTAATGGCCGGTTTGCATTCCGAAGTTTCCCGCCATGCCACAACATCCAGTGATTTCATTCACGTTGACATCCATGTTGGCTAATATTTGGCGATCGAGATCGAACCCCAGAATCGCGTGCTGGTGACAATGCGGTTGGACCACCACCGACTGCCCGGTCCGCAATGGCGGGCGCCAGTTCGGCTGCTCGGCGAGGAACTCGGCCAGCGTGCGCACGGCCGCCGCGACAGCGGCCGACCGCGGGTCGTCCGGAAGCAGTTCTGGTAGGTCCGCGCGCAGGACCGCGGTGCAGGACGGTTCCAGTCCGATCACGAGGCCGCCCGCGCGCACGTGCTCGTCCAGCGCGGCCGTGGTGTCGCGCAGCCGGGCACGGGCGCCGTCGAGCTGCCCCGTGCTGATCCAGGTGAGACCACAGCAGACACCGCGCTCCGGAATCCGGACACGGTAGCCGAGCGCGGTCACCAGACGGGCCGCGGCCAGCGCGATCTCCGGGTCGAAGGCATTGGTGAAGGTATCGATCCACAACATCACCTCGCCGGAGCGATCCTCGGATCGGCCACGGGCAGAGCGGGCCTCGAGCCGATCGGGTGCGTCCGCCGACTCGGCGAGCCGAGCGCCGTCGTCCAGGTCACGCCATATGCGACGGAAACTGCGTTCGGCGAGGCGCGGCACGTCACGGTGCGGATCGATTCCCGCCGCCCGCAGTCCGAGTCGGCGCAGCGCGGCACGACCGGCCAGTGCGTTGACGACCCGCGGCATCCGGCTCGCGACGGCGAGCCACCGCGGCAGCCAACCCAGCGAGTAGTGATCGCGCGGGCGCGGGCGATGGCGGTAGCGGCGGTGCAGCGCCTCCGACTTATAGGTGGCCAGGTCGACGCCCGCCGGACAGTCCGAGCGACACGCCCGACAGGACAGGCACAGATCGAGCGATTCGGCGACGGCCTGCGACGACCACGGCAGCGCACCCCGGACCACTTCCTGCAGCACTCTCGCCCGCCCTCGCGTGCTGTCCTTCTCGTCCCTGGTGGCAAGGTAGGACGGGCACATGAAACCGCCGTCGGCGCGGCACTTGCCCACGCCGACACAACGATGGACGGCTGTGCTCAGATCGCCGTCGTCGTGTGGGAACCCGTACCCGTCCGACGACCCGACACCCGGCAGCCCGGCGAGCCGCAGATCGACATCGATCGGACGCGGCGCGACCAGGACACCCGGGTTCAGCACGTCACCAGGATCGAACAACGCCTTGTACCTCGCGAAGACGTCGAGCGCTGCGCGGGAGTACATCACCGAGAGCAGCTCCGAGCGGGCGCGTCCGTCGCCGTGCTCGCCGGAGAGCGAACCGCCATGCCGCACGACCAGCTCGGCCGCGTCGAAGAGGAAGGCACGAAAACGCTGCGGCGCGTCGGCGATCGGCAGGTCGAGGCGAACGTGGATGCAGCCGTCGCCGATGTGCCCGTAGAGCAGGCCGTCCACATCGTGGTCTCGGGTCAGCGCGGCGAAATCGCGCAGGTAGGCGCCGAGCCGCTCAGGTGGAACGGCGGCGTCCTCCCACCCCGGCCACGCCGGGCGTCCGTCCTGTGTGCGACCGGCGAGTCCGGCGCCGTCGGCCCGAATCTGCCAGAGTGCAGCGGCAGCAACAGAATCGGTGACGATCCTGGCGTCGAGTGCATCCGCGGACCGGCACAGCCGCTGTGCCACCGCCACCGCCTCCGCCTGCGTCGCACCCGCGGTCTCGACGAACAACCATCCACCGCCGGGTGGCAGTTCGGGGACCCGGCCCCGATGGGCGCGGACCACGTCGACCAACCGCGCATCGATGCCTTCGACCGCGATCGGCGCGCAAGCCATGACGGCGGCGACATCATCGGCCGCGGTGGCGATGTCGGGGTAACCGAGCACGGTGAGCACGGTCGCCGCGGGCAGCGCGACCAACTCGACCGTCGCGTCCAGTAGCAGGCCACAGGTGCCTTCGCTGCCGACGAACGCCTTCGCCGCCGACGCGCCCCGCTCGGGCAGAAGATGTTCGAGACCGTAGCCGGAGGCCTGGCGGCTGAAACGGCCGAGATCGGTGCGCAACACCGCGAGATGCGCCCTGGTGAACCCCGCGAGCCCCGGCACCACCGACAGGTCGGCGGCCAGCCTGCGCTCCGTGCGGTTGCCGTCCAGAATCCGCAGCTCACGTACGGTGTCGGAGGTGCGCCCCCAGGCGACGGCCCGTGGCCCGCAGGCGTTGTTGCCGATCATGCCGCCGAGCGTGCAGCGATTCTGCGTCGACGGATCCGGTCCGAAGCGCAAGCCGAGCGGGCGCGCCGCGGCCTGCAACTGCGAAAGCACCACACCTGGTTGCACCGTGGCGACGCGCGCCGCCGGATCCAGCGCCAGAATCCGGTTCATGTGCCTGCTGAAGTCGAGCACGAGCCCGGGGCCGATCGCGTTGCCCGCCACCGAGGTTCCTCCGCCGCGCGCGGTTACCGGCAGGCCGTGATCACAGGCGAACTCCAGCGTGGCCGCCACGTCCGCGTCGGTCTTGGGAAAAACGACCGCTGCGGGGAGAACACGGTAATTCGAGGCGTCCGAGGAGTACTCCGCGCGGCGGCGTGCGGAGGTGTCGACCTCACCCGCGATCCTGGCGTGCAGTGCCGCCATCCGGTTCTCGGTCACCTGGCCAGCCTAGAAGCTGTGTTTGTTGGCCGCGCGGGCGCGGCGTGTTCGCGGCCCCCTAATGGCTCGCGTCCGAGCGACCGCCGCTGGCGACTTCGTCGCGGACACGGCGGCCGCTCGGACGCGAGCCGGGCCGCGAACAGGCAATGCTCGGTCTCGCTGCGCTCGGAACTGGGAGTTGAGCCGATGTGGTTGCGTAGAGGCGGTATCGGCGGCACAGGGGTGTGCCTCGCTCGGATGGCTCGCAACTGGGGTGACTGCCACTGGCGACTTCGTCGCGGACACGGCGGCCGCTCGGACGCGAGCCGGGCCGCGAACAGGCAATGCTCGGTCTCGCTGCGCTCGGAACTGGGAGTTGAGCCGATGTGGTTGCGTAGAGGCGGTATCGGCGGCACAGGGGTGTGCCTCGCTCGGATGGCTCGCAGCTGCGGTGACTGCCACTGGCGACTTCGTCGCGGACGCGGCGGACACTTGGCCGCGAGCCATGCCTCGCCTTCGCTCGGCCAGGCGCGGGCTGATGACGGGCAGAGTCCGGTGCGCCTGATCGGCGCGGCGGCCGGTTTCGCTTTCGGCGGAATGCGGTCGCGCCCGGAATCGACTTGAACTCAACCGCTGTTGAGGTCTTAGTGTCGGTGGCCATGGCTTTGATGGGTGGGGAGCGAGAGGGAGAAACGACGTGAGTATCGAATCCGTGGCGTGGAGCCAGATGTACCGGCGGGCGAACGCGCCGCAGGAGCAGCGGCCGTTCCGACTGGCCACCGCCGAGCGGATCATCCGGTTCGCCGTGCCGCATCGGCGACGGATCGGCGCGTTCCTGCTGTTCAGTGTGTTGTCGGCGGTGCTCGCGGTCGCCACGCCGGTGCTGGCGGGTCACGTGATCGACGACATCGTCGGCGGGGCGGCGCCGCGCGTGGTGGTCACCCTGGCGCTGGTGATCGGCATGCTCGCGGTGTTCGACGCGGGACTCGGGCTGGTGATCCGCTGGCTGTCGTCCCGGATCGGCGAGGGACTGATCCTCGACCTGCGCACCGCCGTGTTCGACCACGTGCAGCGGATGCCGGTCGCCTTCTTCACGCGGACCAGGACCGGTGCGCTGGTCAGCCGCTTGAACAACGACGTGATCGGCGCCCAGCGCGCGTTCAGCGACACACTGTCCGGGGTAGTGGCCAATCTGGTGACTCTCGCGCTCACGCTCGGCGTGATGGTCAGTA
This sequence comes from Nocardia sp. NBC_01730, assembly GCF_035920445.1. Classification (NCBI taxonomy): domain Bacteria; kingdom Bacillati; phylum Actinomycetota; class Actinomycetes; order Mycobacteriales; family Nocardiaceae; genus Nocardia; species Nocardia sp. NBC_01730. The sequence goes on from NZ_CP109162.1 coordinate 5,902,364, forward strand.
TCTCGTGGCAGATCACGCTGCTCGCGCTGGTATTGCTTCCGGTGTTCGTGGTCCCCGCGCGCAGGATGGGCAGTCGCCTCGCGAGCATGCAGCGCGAGGCGGCCGGGTTGAACGCGGCGATGAGCACCCAGATGACCGAGCGGTTCTCCGCGCCCGGCGCGACGCTGGTGAAGCTGTTCGGCCGTCCGGAGCAGGAATCCGACGAGTTCGCGCTGCGAGCGCGCCGGGTGCGCGACATCGGTGTGCGCACCGCGATGCTGCAGACCGTGTTCGTCACTTCCCTCACGCTGGTGTCGGCGCTCGCGATCGCCTTGGTGTATGGGCTCGGCGGCTGGTACGCCCTGCGCGGACAGTTGGACGCGGGCGCGGTTGTGTCGCTGTCGTTGCTGCTGACCAGGCTCTACACGCCACTGACCGCGCTGGCAAGCGCGCGGATGGAGATCATGGCGGCGCTGGTGAGCTTCGAGCGGGTGTTCGAGGTGCTCGATCTGAAGCCGCTGATCGAGGACGCGCCTGGCGCGAAGCCGGTGCCGGAGGGACCGGTCGCGGTGGAGTTGGACGAGGTGAGCTTCGGCTACCCCTCGGCCGACAAAGTGTCGCTGGCCTCGCTCGAGGACGTGGCGAATCTGGACACCCGCGGCGGGGTGGAGGTGCTGCACCAGGTGTCGCTGCGTGCCGAGCCCGGCCAGCTGATCGCACTGGTCGGGTCGTCGGGCGCGGGAAAATCCACTGTCGCCCAGCTGGTTTCCCGGCTATACGACGTCGACGGCGGTGCGGTGCGGTTGAACGGCGCCGACGTGCGCGAACTGACTACCAGGTCGATCCGGGAGACGGTCGGGCTCGTCACCCAGGACGGGCACCTGTTCCACGACACCATCCGGGCCAATCTGCTGCTCGCCCGGCCGGAGGCGACCGAGGACGAACTGTGGGACGCGCTGGAGCGCGCACGGCTGCGCGATCTGGTCACGTCGCTGGCGGACGGTCTGGAAACGGTGGTCGGCGAGCGCGGCTACCGGCTCTCCGGCGGTGAGCGCCAGCGCCTGACCATCGCCCGGCTGCTGCTCAAGCAGCCGCGGGTGGTGATCCTGGACGAGGCGACGGCGTCGCTGGACTCGACTTCGGAAGCCGCCGTGCAGGAGGCGCTCGCGGAAGCGCTGGACGGCCGGACCGCCCTGGTGATCGCACACCGCCTGTCCACGATCCGCGCGGCTGACCAGATCCTGGTGCTGGAGGACGGTCGAATCGTGGAGCGTGGCACCCACACTCAGCTGTTGGCCGCCGACGGTCGCTATGCGGAGTTGTACCGCACCCAGTTCGCCGACGAAACCGTCACAGTCGCCGCTTGACCGATCCGCCGGCCCGGATGAGACCGATCATCCTGCGTCGTCGGTGTCCGCCTAAAGCGGTGACTGATCCGCATAGCAGGTGATATCGGCATCCGGCATAGTTCCCGCGCTGAAGTATGTGTTGATCGCGTTGTTCACGCAGCTGCTCAGTTCGGGCCGGAACGTCATGTGGATACGGACATCCTGCAGCGTCACCATGCGCGACTCGGACAAATCCTGATGCAGTCGAACGCCATGGGCATAAGGAGTCCGGGCATCTCCCGTCGCCTGCACGATGAGCGCGGGCACCGAATTCCGGACCACAGTCGGAGGTTCGACCGGCCGAGGCCAGAAGGCGCACGGCTGAATGTTGTTCGCCATTGCGCCGAACACCGGCTGCGTGGCACGGGTTTCTTCGATGTTGCGCCAGTACCAGGTGGGATCAATCGGTGCTCCGACATCTCCGCAGGCGATCTGCGCCAGCACCGAGTTCTCGTTGTCGCGCAGCGCCGCCACTATGGCGCGAAGTCGGGGTGTGCGCGACGTAGTGGGCGGACCACCCGCGGCATCGGCGATCTCTCGCACGGTGGCGGCCATCGCTTCGTTCAGCCGAAAGTTCGTCAGCAATCCGTGCAGGATGAACGGAAGCCAGTGATCGTCGATCGCAAACCCATCGATGACAATCGGTTGACGTGCGGCGACCCGAACGAGCTCCTCGATCTTTGCCCGCACCTGCTGCGGAGTGGCACCGAAATGAAATTCGTCATCCCGGATGGCGACCCACCCGGCCCAGTCGTCCAGCGCGATCTCGTCCGCCGGACCCCAATCCTGAACCAAGCCCTCCCAATACCGGTCAGGATCGATCGCACTGTCCAGCACTACCCGATCACTGCGCTCGGGGAACATCTGCGTGAACACAGCCCCGAGGTAGGTGCCGTACGACAAGCCGAAGAAGTTGATCTTCTCCTCACCCAGGGCACCTCGCACAATGTCGATGTCGCGCGCGGTGTTGCGAGTAGTGAACTGCCGCAGCTTGTTCGGATCACGAATCAGGCAGGTCGCGGCCATCCCCCCGGACTGAACGGTGTCGTGCACGAATCCGAGCAAATCAAGACCTGCCGACCGAATCATCTCGCCTACCGGCCACCCGCACCGCGGACTCCGACCGGATTCGCCGACCCCGCGCGGATCCATGCCGATCAGGTCGTAACTCGCCAAGACCTCCGGCGACAGGACATCACCGAGCAGATCCAGACTGTCAAGACCCTCCGTACCCGGACCGCCTGGATTGGACAGCAGAATTCCCCGCCGCCGCGCCGGATCGCCGACCTTCACCCGCGAAATCGCGACGGTCATCGTGCGATCGTCGGACTTCCCGTAGTCGAGCGGCACCAGTACATCCGCGCACTCGCCACCGGCCTTGTCTACATTCTCGACGCCGCACGGCTTCCACTCGAGCCGCTGGTGATAGAACCGGTCCAACCCGATCGGGTGCGAGTCGTCCACCGGGTCGGCCTGGCTGTACGCAGGCACAGCCATCAGCAGGGACACCGCCACTACAGACATCGAACGCCAGAACAGGTTCACCAACAACAGACTTCGCCTCTCGACATAAGCGATCACGCAGATTGGTGCGACGTGAACCGTAGCCGATAGGGCGGTTCGGTTGTGGTAGCCCACACCCTCTCAGGGTGAGTCAAGCATTTCGGCGCGCATCGAGTCCGACCAGCACGCGGTCCAGCCCGTAGTGGAACTTCCGCTCGCGCATCTCCGCCGGGTCCCTGTTCCAATCGGCCTGCTGAACTCTCGGGAACTCCAGCGCCGCTTGCTCTGCGGCGGGCCGGAGATCGGCGATCAGCTCTTTCTCGGTCTGTCCACTGCGCGCCAGCATGCTCAGCCATGCCGCCTCGGTGATACCCATGCCCACCACGTAGCTGATCACCGTGCCGATGCCGTCGCTCGCCTCGTCGCCGGGGAATCCTCCCGCTTGGAACAACCCGACCATGCGATCGTTGAGCCGCATCACGTTCGGGCCCAGGTAGGACAGGCCGACCTGGCCGAGCGTCGAGGCCATCCACGGGTGCCGCAGGATCATCGCGCGCAGGCTCTGCGCGCACTCCCGCGTAGCCGCGCGCCAGTGCGTCGGATCGTCGATCTCCGGAACGCTGATCTCCCCGTACACCTCGTCGACCACCAGCTCGACGAGCTCGTCGCGATTGGCCACGTGTCGGTAGAGCGAGGTGGCGCCCGCGTTCAGACGCGCACCGAGCTGGCGCATACTCAGCGCCTCCATCCCCTCCGCATCGAGCAGCGCGACCGCTTCGACCACGATCTGTTCCCTGGTCAGGGCCGGCTGTTCCCTGCCGCGCCGCGGGCGCGTCCACACCGAACCCAGCTGCTGTTTCTCCACGGGCATATCGACTCCTTCCGTTGCGACCAGCCTAGCGCACGACGTTCGCACTTGCGAACGTCCAAATTTCATGCGTACAGTGTTCGCATTACGAGAACTTCGTACGCAACACTGCTGGAAGAGGGTTTCCGATGGACGCGACACCGACCCGCGAACCGAAGCGCTGGTGGATACTGATCGTGCTGTGCCTCAGCACACTGGTTCTGGTCATCGACAATTTCGTCCTGGCCGTGGCGGTGCCGCCGCTGGCCGAGGACCTGAACGCGACCGCGCAGGACATCCAGTGGATCCTGGACTCCTACATCCTGGTCTTCGCGGGACTGCTGCTCACCGCGGGCAGCCTGGCCGACCGATTCGGCCGACGCCGGGTGATGGTCATCGGCCTCGCCCTGTTCGGGTTCGCCTCACTGGGGGCGACGCTGGCCGCGAGCCCGATCGAGATGATCGTGGCCCGCACCGTGATGGGCGTCGGCGGCGCGCTGGTGCTTCCGAGCACGCTGTCGATCCTGATCACGGTGTTCGACGACGAGGAGCGGCGCAAGGCGATGAGCTTCTGGAGCGCCGCGTCGGTGCTCGGCTTGGTCGGCGGCCCCGTGCTCGGCGGCGTGCTCATCGCGCACTTCTGGTGGGGCGCGGCGTTTTTGATCAACATCCCGGTCGCGGTCCTCGCCATCGTCGCAGCGCTCGTGTTGATGCCGGAGTCCAGGGGGCCGCGGACCGCACCCGACCTGCCCGGCGCCGTCCTGTCCATGGTCGGCATGACCGCACTGGTGTGGACCATCATCGAATTCCCCAAGGGCGGTTTCGATCATGCAAGCACCCTGATCACGCTCGCCACCGCCGTCGTAGCACTGACCGCCTTCGTGATCCGGGAGAAGCGGGTGGCCAACCCGATGGTTCCGCTGAGCCTGTTCCGCAACCGCGATTTCAGCGGCGGCAGCCTGTCGCTGACCCTGGTCCAGGTGGCCAACGGCGGTCTGCTGCTGGTGCTGACCCAGTACCTGCAATTCGTACTCGGCTACTCGCCGACCGAGGCGGGCCTGGCGTTCATCCCGATGATGGTCGCGTCCATCGTGTTCAACGGGCTTGGCGCGGGGCTCGGCAGCAAGGTCGGCAACCGGACGCTGGCCGTCACCGGCATGCTGATCTCAGCGGTCGGACTCGGCCTGTTGGCCGGCATGTCCGCCGACAGCGGCTTCGGAATGCCGGCCGTCGCGCTGGTGGTGCTCGGCGCGGGTGCCGGTCTCGCGCAGCCCGCGGCCATCGCCGCGCTGATGAGTGCGGTGCCGCAAGAGCAGGCCGGTGTCGGGTCCGCGCTGAACGACACCATTCAGCAGGCGGGCGCCGCGCTCGGCATCGCCGTCCTGGGGAGCATCCTGTCGAGCACCTTCACCAGCAGCATGCCCGAGTCGACGCCGGAACTCGCCAAGCACTCGATCACGGACGCTCTCGCCCTCGCCGCCAGGACCGGGAACACCGAACTCGTCACCACCGCCCGCGATGCCTTCACCTCCGCCATGTCGACCAGCTTCCTCGCGGGTGGGGTCGGCATCCTGGCCGCCGCGATCGTCGCCATGTTCCTCATGCGCAACACCAGGTCCGCGCCCGTCGAGCAGGTCGGCGAGACCGCCGCGGTGGGGGTGCGGGCCGAGTAGCCTGCCACGAAGCCCGGCTCGACCGAATCGAGCCGGGCTTCCTGGCAGGTCGGTGGACGATCAGAATTCGCCTGCGACGCCGAGCACCGTTCGACCCGAGTGGGTTCCGTTCTTGATCGAGTGCAGCACCCGCTCCGCCTCGGTGATCGGCGCGTAGTTCTCCAGGGTCGACAGATGCTGCGGGCGCAGCTCGTTGCCGAGCCGGGACCACAGTTCACGGCGCTTCTCGATCGGGATGTTGACCGAATCGATGCCGAGCAGCGAGACCCCGCGCAGGATGAACGGCATCACCGTCGTGGGCAGGTCGGACCCGCCGGTGAGCCCGCTGACCGCGACCGCGCCGCCGTAGCCGATGGCGCTGAGGACGTAAGCGAGCGAGGTGCCGCCGACGCTGTCGACCGCCGCGGCCCAGCGCGCCTTGGTCAGCGGCCGCGGCTTGGCGCTCGGGTCCTCCGGCAGGCGGCCGATCAGCTCGTTGGCGCCGATCTCGCTGAGCAGCCCGCCCGCGCCGATTTTGCCGGTGGAGGCGATGACCTCGAACCCGAGGCCGGAGAGAATGTCCACGCTCACGCTGCCCACGCCACCGGTCGCACCGGTCACCAGCACCGCGCCGTCGTCCGGGGTGAGGCCACGGTCGAGCAGGGACTGCACGCTCAGCGCCGCGGTAAAGCCCGCGGTGCCCAGCGCGGCGGCATCCCGCGGGCTCAGCCCCTCCAGCTTGACCACCCAGTCGGCAGGCACCCTGGCGTATTCGGCGAAACCGCCGTTGTGGGCGACACCGATGTCGTACCCGTGCGCGACCACCAGGTCGCCGGGCGCGAAGTCGTCGTCGGAGGACGAGACCACCTCACCGGTGAAGTCGATGCCGGGCACGATCGGGTAGTTGCGGACCACGCCGCCACCCTTGGTGATCGCCAGGCTGTCCTTGTAGTTCGCGCTCGAGTAGTGCACTTTGATCGTCACTTCGCCCGGCCCGAGGAACTCCTCGTCGACCTGCTGCCGGGTCAGGACGATCCCGCTGTCCGATTCGTGTGCCACCATCGCCCAGAACTCCATGCCGACGAGCATACGAGCGCGGAGCCCGGTGCCGGGGGCGCCACGACTACTCCGGGAGGAGTTCGAGCCGGACGCCGAGCAGTCGAACCGGGCGGTCGAGCTCGAACCGATCGATGATGTGCAGCGCGGACTCGGCGATCCGCGCGACGTCGATGGTCGGTTCGGGCAGTTTCTCCTGCTTGCTGCGGGTGTAGAAGGAGTTGGTGCGCACCGTCACGGACACGCGGGTACCGACCCGGCCCGCGGCGGCCATCTCCTCGGCGACCTCGGTGGCCAGCCGCGCCACTTGGGCACGGATCTCGCCGGGATCGGTGAGATCGTGCGGGAATGTCTCGGATTTACTGCGGCCCACGGGAACTCGCGACTCAGTGGTGACATCGGTGTCCCCCTTGCCGTGGCCGAGCACCCAGAGATGCGGGCCGGTGTTGGGCCCGAACTCGGCGGCGAGGCGATGCCGGTCCGCTGCCATCAGATCGCCGACAGTGTCGATGCCCAGGTCGGCCAAGCGGGCGGCGATTCGATTGCCGATGCCCCACAGTGCGTTCGTCGGGCGGTGGGCCATCACCTCAGCCCAGTTTCCGGCGGTCAGCCGGAAGACGCCCGCGGCTGCACCGGCGCCCGTGGCCGGTTCGGCCGACGACTTGCCCGACGACTTGGCGAAGCCGGTGGCGAGTTTGGCGGTGAGCTTGTTGTCGCCGATGCCGATCGAGCAGGTCAGGTGCAAACGGGCAATGGCGGCGCGAATCTCGCGTGCGAGACCCTCCGGGTTGTCGGTGTCGGCGGCGAGGAACGCCTCGTCCCAGCCCCAGACCTCGACTCGGCCCGGGAAAGTCCGCAGCAGGGACATGACCTCGTCGGATGCCTCCTCGTATGCGGCCATGTCCAGTGGAAGAAACACACCCTCCGGGCACTTGCGCTGGGCGCTGCGCAGCGCCATCCCGGCCCGCACACCGAACGCACGCGCTGGATAGGACGCGCACGTCACCACCTTGCGCGGCTCGGTGGGGTCGCCGTGCCCGCCGACGATGACCGGCAGTCCGCGCAGTTCCGGATGGCGGCGGAACTCCACCGCCGCTTGGAACTGGTCGAGATCGACGTGCAACAGCCACCTGGCCATATGCCGTTCTTACCGCAGTGGTCCGACAAGCCGTCGGAATTCCGGCGGGATCGATCACCGTTCCGCACAGCGACAGACGCGCTGCTGGGCTGATCATGCTTCCATCGAGGGATGGACCGAGCTCGCCGCCGCACTGTTGTTCATCCAGGAACACAGACCCAGCGGTACGCCGACGCGGCGGTACTAGGCGGACGTGGCGGCGCGGACATCGGCCTCGGTCCGGCCCGTGAGCGTGCGCACCACGGCCGTGAGTGAGGCAGGGGACAGACCGGCGTCGGAACGCGCGGCGACGACGCCGTCCGGCCGGACGATCAGCGCACCCCCTTCCGGCAGTCCGGTGCGCGCGGACCACAGCTCGGCGGGCAGCGCGTCCACGGTGAGTTCGAAGCCGTGGTCACGCTGCGCTTCCGCCGCTGCCGCATGCCACGCCGCCGCGGCTCCCGCGACGAGAATCGCGAAGCCTGGGCCGGCGAGGTCGAGGGTGGAGACCTGTACGTCCGCATCGATCCACAGGTGGGGCAACCGAGTACCGACCTGACCGGTCAAGGTGTCGACATGCGACGCGGATTCGCCGCCGAGGACCGCGTTCGAGCAGTATCGGAACCGGCTCATGACGGTGCCGAAATCCGTTTGCCGCGCCAGTTCGTCGGCATTGTCGGCGGTCGGCAGGCCGTAGCGGGTCGCGAAATCGGTTCCGAGACGTGCCTGTTCGGCGGCGATGAGCGCACGCGGCCTTCGCTCGTCCCGGTAGCTGTCCAGGAGTGCGTCCCCTGCGACACCTGACAGCACCGCCGCCAGTTTCCACACCAGGTTGTGGACATCGGCGATTCCGGTGTTCGCGCCGTAGCCGCCCCATGGCGCGTGCCGGTGCGCCGCGTCGCCGACCAGGAATACCCGACCGCGTCGGTATTCGTCGGCGACGAAAACTCCGGTGTCCCAAGCACTTTTCGCAAGTACACGGACCGGGATGTCGGGCGCGCCGATCGCGGCCCGAATCAGGGCAGCACACCGATCGTCCGGGTAGTCGGCGGGTGTCTGGACGGTCGGGTCGAATTCGAGGTGGAACGACCACTCGTCGGTGTTGTTCTTGGACAACACCAGGCACCGCACGTCGTCGTTGCGAATTTCGCACTGGCTGAAGGTGCGGCCGCCGAGCACCTCGGTGAGATCGACGTGGACGAACGCGTTGATGTAGTGGTGCGTAGGCGGCAGATCCCAGCCGCCGATGCCCAGTGCCCGGCGGATCGAGCTCCCCGCTCCGTCGGCAGCGAGCAGGTAGTCGGCCCGCACGATCGATTCGCCGGAGTGATCACGCAGGGTTGCCGTGACGCCCTCGTCATCCGCACGGAACGCAACCAGCTCGGCACCGAAACGCAGATCGCCGCCGCGCTCCCGGGCCGCCGCGGCGAGCAGCGGTTCCAGCAGTACCTGCGGCGCGAAACAGAACTGCGACGGGCTGGGTTCCGCGGACGCGAGCGCCCGATACAGGCCATCGAGATTCAGCGGCGTCGCGGTCCGCAGCGTGGCACCCCGGCTTGCGCCGCCGAACGCGCCCGCCTTCAGCGCCGTCGCGGCCAGCTGCTGGACGCGGCGCTCGAGGCCGACCTGCCGGAACAGCTCGACGGTCCTGGTGTGCACCCCGCGCGAACGCGGCAGCACCGAGGCTTGCTCGCGGCGCTCGACGAGAAGATAGGGGACACCGTGGTATTCGAGAAACAACGCGGCGGACAGTCCGACCAGACCTCCGCCGACAATCAGAACAGGTACATGGTGCACAGTGGTCATGTCGCCAGACTGCGCGGCGGCACTTGCACCGGCCTTGCGCGCCGATTGCGCGCGACCTGAACGACCTCGGCAACAGTGATATGGCGGCTGCGGTCGACTACCGAACCACCATTTCCCTATCCCCGGTGTCAGCCGAGCGTCTGCCCTCGACGCGGCGCGCGGCGTCAGCGCTACAAGGCGGACAAGCACGCCGAGGCAGACCGCACCACGCCGATTCGCGCCGGCAACAGGTCAAGGATCCGCCGCACCGTGGCGACGTTGTCGCGTCGATGTTCACTTGGGATGACAGCAGAGAGTTGTCGCGCACTCGGCACACACGAATGAGCCGGGCACGGAAAGATTCCGTGCCCGGCTCGGTTCGGCGTTTGTCAGGCGCTGGCCGCGAACGCCGGGCGTTCCACGGCCGGTTCGGCGACCGGCTCGATGGCGTAGGCCAGGATGTCGGCCACGTCGGCGACGGGGCGGACATCCAGTGCGGCAAGCACTTCCGCGGGGACGTCGTCCAGGTCCGGCTCGTTGCGTGCCGGGATGAACACCGTCTTCAGCCCTGCCCGCTGGGCGGCGAGCAGCTTCTGCTTCACGCCGCCGATCGGCAGCACCCGCCCATTCAGCGTGACCTCGCCGGTCATGCCGACATCCGAGCGCACCTGACGATCCAGCGCCAGCGATACCAGAGCGGTGACCATGGTGACGCCCGCGGACGGCCCGTCCTTGGGCACCGCACCCGCCGGGAAATGGATGTGGATATTGCGATCCAGTACCGACGGCTCGATGCCGATCTCCTCCAGGTGCGAGCGCACGTAGGTCAGCGCGATCTGCGCGGATTCCTTCATGACGTCGCCGAGCTGGCCGGTGAGGATCAGCGAGCGCTCGCCCTCGGCGGCGTTGGCCTCGATGTAGAGGACGTCGCCGCCCGCGCCGGTCACGGCGAGACCGGTCGCCACACCCGGAACGGCGGTGCGTTCCACCGAATCGGAGGTGAAGCGCGGACGACCAAGGAAGTCCTTCAGGTCGCCGAGACCGATCGTCATGGATTGCGCGGAAGCGCCACCATGCTCGGACTTCACCAGCCCCTCATAGCCCAGTTCGGAGTCGTAGGCCGATCCGACCGGAGTGGTTCCGTCCTCGGACTTCACCAGCGCGTCGTAGCCGAGTTCGGGGTCGTACCCCGATCCGGTGGGAACGTTTCCGCCCTCGGACAGCCGGGTCGCCGCCTTACGCAGTGCCTTCGCGATCAACCGCTCCATCTGCCGGACACCGGCTTCCCTGGTGTAGTTCGCCGCGATCTCGCGCAGCGCCTCCTCGTTGATGGTCACCTCGTCGGCGGTCAGCGCGTTGCGTTCCAGCTGCCTTGGCACCAGGAAGTCGCGGGCGATGGCCACCTTGTCGTCCTCGGTATAGCCGTCGACGGTGATCAGCTCCATCCGGTCCAGCAGCGGGCCGGGGATGGTCTCCATCACGTTCGCTGTGGCGATGAACAGCACGTCGGACAGATCCAGGTCCAGATCGAGGTAGTGGTCGCGGAATGTGTGGTTCTGCGCCGGGTCCAGCACCTCGAGCAGGGCGGCGGCCGGGTCGCCGCGGAAGTCGGAGCCGACCTTGTCGATCTCGTCGAGCAGGACGACGGGGTTCATCGAGCCCGCCTCCTTCATGGCGCGCACGATCCGACCGGGCAGAGCCCCGACGTAGGTGCGCCGGTGACCACGGATCTCGGCTTCGTCGCGCACTCCGCCGAGGGCGACGCGAACGAACTTGCGGCCCAGCGCCCTTGCTACGGACTCGCCAAGCGAGGTCTTGCCGACGCCGGGCGGGCCGACCAGCACCAGCACCGCGCCGGAGCCGCGTCCGCCGACGACTTCCAGGCCGCGGGCGGCTCGGCGGGACCGGACGGCCAGGTACTCGACCATGCGGTCTTTGACCTCGTCGAGGCCGTGGTGGTCGGCGTCCAGGACCGCGCGGGCCGCCGAAACGTCGGTGCTGTCGGTGGTTTTCACCGCCCACGGCAGCTCCAGCACGGTGTCCAGCCAGGTCCGGATCCAGCCGGATTCCGGGCTCTGATCGCTGGCCCGCTCCAGCCTGCCGACCTCGCGCAGCGCTGCCTCGCGGACGTTGTCGGGGAGGTCGGCCTGCTCCACGCGGGTGCGGTAGTCGTCGGCGCCGTCGGGCTCGTCCTCGCCGAGTTCCTTGCGAATGGCGTTGAGCTGCTGGCGCAGCAGGAACTCGCGCTGGCTCTTCTCCATGCCCTCGCGGACGTCTTCGCTGATCTTCTCGGTGATCTCGGCCTCGGCGATGTACTCCTTGGTCCACTCGATCAGGGTGGTGAGCCGCGTGGCCACGTCGGGGGTTTCGAGCAGTTCCCGCTTCTGCTCGGCGGTCAGGTACGGCGCGTAACCGGCGGTGTCGGCGATCGCCGACGGGTCGCTCAGCTGATTGACCGTGTCGATGATCTGCCAGGCTTCGCGGCGCTGCAGCACCGAGACGACCAGCTTCTTGTACTCGGCGGCCAGTTCCTTGGTCCGGCCATCCGGTGCGGGAGTCTCGACCGGCTCGGCCTCGACCCACAGCGCGGCGCCGGGTCCGGTGACCCCGTGTCCGATCTTGGCGCGCCGTTCGGCTTTCAGCACGGCCGCCGGTGCTCCACCGCGCATCCGGCCGACCTGTTCGATGGTGGCGACCACACCGTAGGCGGCGTAGCCCTCGGTCAGCCGCGGCGCGAGCAGCACGGCCTCGGTCTTGGCGGCGCGTGCGGCGTCGATCGCGGCCTGCGCGGATTCGTCCAGTTCGATGGGCACGACCATGCCCGGCAGCACGATCGGATCGGTCAAGAACAGCACCGGTAGGTTCTGTGGTGTAGTCACGTGTTCGACCCTTCCAAAAGTTGAGCGATGCCTACTCAACCCCGGTGTTCCCACGTTTGTTCCGCCCTGCTCAGCTCGTTCGCTTCGAGCGAAAACCGTGGGTTCGCGTGGCCGTTGGTCGGCTTGGCCACGCGGATAAATGTTGTGTGATCTGATTACACAACATTTAAAGGAGGAGGATCGCGTGCGGCGAGCTGAGGAACTGCGCTATCTCGTCTTGGCCATTCAGCGCGAGGGAAATCGGATACTCTCCGCGGATCTGCGGCCGTTGGGTTTGACCCCTTCACAGGCCGAAGTTCTCCGGGTGCTGACCGATCACCAACCACTGGCCCTCGCCGGGCTCGGCGAACTGCTGGTCTGCGAGACCGGCGGTAGCCCGAGCAGGCTTGTCGATCGACTGGTCACTATGGGCCTGATCAAGAGGGAAGCCGCGCTCGACGATCGCCGCCGGATCACGCTCACACTCACAGCGGAGGGAGATCGACTGTCGTCCGAAGTCGCCGAGATCGAAGAACGGCTGTATCGGACAATCGACGAGGTCACGGACGGCCGATCCGTCGATGCGGCCCTCGAGCTGATGCGAGGCTTCGCCCGCTATTTTCCCGCCGTGCAAGCTGTCGGGCGCCGTGCCGCCCGTCGGAGTTGACCCGGCGGTCGAAGTTCGTCGTCGACCTGATCACTTTCCCGATCTTCAGTGCGCTGGCGGGCTGGCTGACCAACTGGACCGGCGTGCTGATGCTGTTCTGGCCGGTGCGGTTCCGCGGCGTCCGAGTTCCCGGCCTGCACGTGCTCTATCCCTACTTCCCGCGCCGGTCGAGCAGGACACCTGGCTGCTCTACCTACACGGCGCGGCCCTCTGCTTGGTCGTCGGCACCGCGCACCTGGTCGTTTTCGGCTGATAGCCGGGCCGAGCACCGCTCGGCCCCAGAGTGGGGGAAAATACAAGCACGCACGCTTGCATCTTTCTCGGCCCGCTGCGAAGCTGGACCGCGGCGGCACCCCGAGGCGGTGTGCCTCGATCGGCAGGGGAATGGATGGCTGACCTCGAAGCACTACTCGGCGATTTCGCCGCCGAATGCGCGGATCTGGACCGACTCGTCGCCCCGTTGGCGCCGGCGGACTGGGCGCGGCCGACGCCGGCGTCCGGCTGGACCATCGCGCACCAGATCGGCCATCTGGCCTGGACCGACGAGCTCGCGACCATCGCCATCGCGGACAGCGGCGGCTTCCAGAAGCTGGTAGCCGACGCCGGGCCGCGTGCACTCACCTTCGTCGACGAAGCGGCCGAGGAAGCCGCGGCCGCACCGCCCGCCGAACTACTCGACCGGTGGCGGCACGGACGCACGACCTTCACCGATGCGTTGCGCGCGGTACCCGCGGGCGTCAAGCTGCCCTGGTTCGGTCCGCCGCTGAGCGCGGCTTCGATGATCACCGCCCGCATCATGGAGACTTGGGCGCACGGGCAGGACGTGGCCGATGCCCTCGGAGTCGCCAGGACTCCCACCACGCGCCTGCGCGCCGTGGCGCACATCGGCGTGCGGACCAGGAACTTCGCGTACACAGTGCGCGAAAAGATCCCGCCCAGAGTGGAATTCCTGGTTGAGCTGACGGCGCCCGATGGCGCGATCTGGTCTTGGGGTCCCGTGGACGCCATTCAGCGAGTAGTGGGACCCGCAGTGGACTTCTGCCTACTGGTGACGCAGCGCCGCCATCCGGACGACCTCGCGATCGAGGTGCATGGAGAGGACGCCGCCGAATGGCTCACTATCGCACAGGCTTTCGCGGGTCCGACGGGAAAAGGCAGGACAGCGGGCCAGTTCGCCTGACCCGCTGACACCCGACCCGGTCCGAAGATCCGGGAGCGGGCGAGCGCCACACTTAAGTGCGCCGTTCGTGTCGACGGCCGGACGCCGTTGGCCGGGTGTCTCAATGTGGCAGTCGAGAATGACGCTCGCCAGCTACGCGATTGTTTACCCACTCGTGTGCCGACAGAAACATCAAAAGGCCCTCACATTCGGTGCTCGACCGTCCGGGTGCGGCAGCTCTGGCCGCACATTGTGATCCTGGTCTCTCCCACGCGGCGTGGCCACCAGCAACCCCGGTAACCTGGACAAACGTACGACTTCCGATGATGCGGGTCGTTCTGTTGAGGAGCAGCAACGGAGACAAAGGACGCATCATGACAGCACACAGACCTGCCCAGCTTGCACGGCACACCGCCATCGTGCTCGCCGGCGCCACCAGCCTCAGCCTGACCGTCGTCGCGGGTGCGTACATCGTGCACCAGATGGCCGATGCGCAGCGCTCCGGCAGGGAGCTCGCCGGACCGGTCGCTCCGTCCGGGCCGAAACATACCCACCGCGGCGGCCCGATCGGCTCCGATCCGATGCTGACCGGCCGCAGCTTCGCGCTGCCCGCGGCGTACACGCGACAGCTGGCAGCCGAACCGACACTCACGGAACCACACAGCGATTCGACCCAACGCATGCCGACGAACCGAGGCGGCAAGGTCAGGCTGGGCAACGCCTTTGTCGAGGCGCAGTTCGCCGAGGCCGAGACGAACACCCTCTCGGTCACGGTGGACACCAACGCGTTCGCTCTGCTCACCGACCACCTGCCGACGCCGGTGCCAGGACCGCTCGGCGCCGAACCGTCGGCCGTGACCACGGTGCGCACCGATCTCGACATCCAGAGCGGCGAGGTGCGGTTGGCGTTCTCCGACCCGACGCTCGGCGAGCACAACCTGCGCCTTAGCCATTGCCCTGAGCCCGCGGCGACCTCGGAGACGACACGCCCCGCGCGCATGGGTCCCGAGCCCGCCACCGTCGAGACCACGGTTGCGCTCCCACCCGGCGCCGAGCACGCCGTCTCGGTGTAACCCGATCGCGGAGCACATCGTCAACCAGCCCTGAGGCGGCCGCACCCACCCAGACTCCCGAGCGACCGTCCAGTCCTGATCTGGAAATACGTCGCACCAGATTCCGGTGACCTCTCGAATAAAGAGGAGAGCTGTAGTACTTTTAACGCCAGTCGTGGGACAGGGAGGGCCTATGGGCCACATCAAGTACGCGAGTGACGTCGGAGCCCCGGTAGAAGTGGCGTTCACCTACACGGACAACCATCTCTTCGTACCGAATTGGATGTTCGGCATCGTGAGCTTCGAGCCGACCGGCGAACTCGACCGCGGCCTCGGCGCAACCTTCGCAGCCGCCGTTCGTCTCGGGCTCTGGCGACAGACCGTGACATGCGAGATCACCGAATACCGCCGCAACGCGGTGATCGGGTATACGCTCCGTGGGCGTTTGACCTGGACGTTGACGCTGCGCTTCGACCCACTCGGCTACGGGCGGTCGGCGCTGACGTCGGAGACGGAGTACAGTCCACCGCGCGGATTCGCCGGGCGCCTGTGCGTCGGTCCGGTGGATTCCGCCGCGAAGTCGGCACTCCGCCGCACGGAGACCCAATTGCGAAGGGAGATAGAGGAATTCCACGTTACCGATCTTGTCGGTCGGATTGCGTAGGGTGCCACCTATGATCATCGTGAGCACCGACGGATCCTGCCTCCGCAATCCCGGCGGCGCCATCGGCTGGGCTTGGGTCAATCACCAGGGCTCCTCGGCGAGTGGAGGAGCCGCGTCCGGAACCAACCAGGTCGCGGAGTTGCGCGCGGTGCTGGAGGCGATCGCCGCCCATTCCGGGTCCGAACCCCTTTTCATCGAAAGCGATTCGCTGTACGCGATCAAGTGCGCCTCGGAGTGGGTGTCGGGCTGGCGGCTCAACGGCTGGCGCACATCCACCGGGGGCGCCGTGAAAAACGTCGAACTCATCCGGCAGATCGACCGGGCCATCGCGAGCAGGCCGGGTCCGGTCCGGTTCCGCTGGGTCCGTGGACATGTCGGCAACTACTTCAACGAGCAGGCCGACGCGCTGGCCGGAGAAGCGGCTCGGCAGGCTGCGGTCACCGCGGCGGTCGCCGAGGTGAACACCGTGGAAATCCCCGCGGTGACTGTGGAGGAAGCGTCGACGGCGCCGGAAGCGCCGAAAGACCAGGCCGCGGGGAAGGCGGCCGCGCCGTCGGCACCACAGACATTGACGCTGTTTTGATCCGCTCGCGCGGATCGCGAAGACCACCCGAATAGCCTCCGGCGGTGGTGGCTCGGCCCACCGCCGGAGGCCTCTGGGCTAGGTTAAATAGGCTCTGATCTGTGGAGATATCTCTGACGACATCTCGCCCGATCACGCCGAATCCCGGTCGATTGTGCCCAAAACGTGCCCACGGTAGCGGCGCGTGGTCACGCCGGGACAGCGCCCTGTCAGACGCTCGGCACGTCGGACGGGGCGCGCTGCCGACACACGAAAGGGGGGTACTCGCGTTCGAGTACCCCCCTTTTTTCAGGCAGTGCCCTGACGTGAGCCATTTGGCTCATCTTGACCTAGACGGGTAGACCGACCTGTCGACTCAGCTCCCGAACATCGCGGCTCATCCCCGTAGGCGGAGACTTCACCAGCCCATGCAGCATCTCGCGCGCGAACCCGTTGTACCGGATCGTCTCTGGTGCCGTCTGCTGCGCCTTCTCCAACATCGCGAACGCCGCAGCCGCCTCCCGCCGCTGCGAATACGCACGGGCAACCTCGATGTAATGCCGACTGCGGCGCGGCACCGACACGATCGTCTCCGCGTCCAACTCCCTCGCGGCACGCAGCGCCTCAGCCGATCGCCGCAACTCCACACCCAAGGTCGTCGCATGGGCCGCCATCACCGGCACCGAGAACGACGTCTGCACATGCCGATACCCCGGACCCAACTGCCGCGCCGTCCCATCGGCGGCCTCCCAGTGCTCCCACGCCTCGCCATAACGACCACGGCGAGCATGCACATACGCCACCTCAGCCTCGAGCGCGCCCGCGATACCCCGCCAATCGTCTGGCGTCTCATCCCTGCCGAGGTAGGGCGCGAGCTGATCCATCGCATCCCGCGCAATCCCGATCGCCTCCTCCCAACGGCCGGAGTCACGCAGCGCCTGCACCATCGCCCACGTGCTGCACGCGATCACGTACGGGTCGTCCGCCTCGAACCCCTCGTTCATGGCACGGTCCGCGACAAGCCAAACCAACTCCGGCGCAGGCTGATACGCGACGTAGAAGTCCGCCAACTGGTAGACGCCAGCGAGGATCCGCCGCGCCTTCCTCCGCGTCGGCCCAGGGATGCGAGCAGCCTGCTGTGCGTCCCTGATCAAGCCAGGGAGCAAGGCGCCTAGCTGGGTTCGGTGATCTGGGCTGATATGGCGAATCTTCCACGCTTGGTCCAGGCGAATCGCCAGATGCTCGACGCTGCTGGCGCGGAGACCGGCTGTCATCCGATAGTCGGTGAGGGCATAACGTACTTCGGTCAGCGCTTCGTGCTGCTCGCCGGCGAACACTGCCACCGACACGGCGTGACCGTTGCCGGTCAGCTCGGCGAGATCCTTGACCTCCAGCGCTTGCGCGATCCGGAGGAGCATCGGCAGTTTCGGTGGCTGGAGCCTGCCTGTCTCGACCGCTTTGATCCACTCCGCCGACCGCCCGACCAGCCCGGCCAGGACCGGGCGCGACATGCCTGCGCGCTCGCGTAGCCACTTGATTCGTGTGCCGACAGGCGCTTCACCTTTGGGGTCCTGCATGGTGCCCCTCCTATGGCTACCCACTGGATTAAAGCGTATCCGACCAGATGGCATGGGGTACGGAATGTACCCGATCGGTGCATGTCTCGTTCTTAACGTGAGGTTCAGCTCCCCATGCCGGGGCTGGCCTCAACCCCGACCGGGGCCGTGATCCGGCATCGGGCGCTTCCAACACCACAACACCATGCCCGGGGGTATAGACAAGATGCCGATCGCTCTTTTGATCGCCTTCACGGTCGCTGCCGTCTTCTACGGCACGATCTGTTTCTTCGATCGGCCTGTGAGAAGCGCTGAGACGTGCCATCTCGCACCTGATTTCCCGTACACCCCGGAGGACGCACACCTGGTGTGGCAGGCGCGGATCGGCTGCGACACCGAAACGTGCGCAGACAAAGCCGCGGCGCTCGACGTCCTCATCGACGCCAAGATCGTCAAACCGTGGCGGACCGCCCGGTGACCACCCTCGCCGACGCCGAACAATGGCGCCACTTCCACCGTAATTGCTACGCCAAGGGCACATTCCGGTCGCTGGACCAGGCCCAGTTCGTCACCAACGTGCACGGTGGCCACGGGCCGTCCTGCCTTCAGTACCTCGCCGCGACGGCGTACATCATAGGCTCCGGGGACGGGTCCGACCATGACTCGTGACAACGAGCCCATCGGCATCCGGCAGAGCTACGTAGACGGCACCTTGTCGATCATCGGCGCCGACGGTTGGCCCTACAGCGCCGAGGAGACCGCCGACTTCCTCAGGGAAGCCAGCGAAGACGAGTCCCTCGAGCTGCTCCAGTTAGTCCGTGACGCCCTGCGTGCGCTGGAGAGGAAATCCGGTGGCACTCAGTGAGGCCCAAGCCAAGGTGCTCGGTGCTCTGGCTCGAGGCCAGCCGCTGACGACCCAGGAACTGAGCACCCGGACGGAGCTCGCTGCGACAACCGTGCGGGCCGCCGCTACATCCCTCACTCACGACGGATGGACAGCCAACACCGACGGAATCCCCACCTACTGGCGGATTACCGACTGCGGACTCCGCCTGGTCGCGACACGCCCCTACCGGGAGTACCGCACCACCAACGCCTGACCCCGGCGCCCGCCTATAGAACGTCCCGGCAGCAGTCGGGATATCCGAGATAGAACCGAGTAAGGACCGCATGAACGAGCTTTACAACCCCGGTCCGGATGGCAACTCGGCCGACGTGGACCGACTGGAACGTCCCGGTTAACGCCGACGACGACGGCCAGGACTGAGCTCTACACGCGAAAATTCGCCCCTTGCCGAGGAGATCGGCGGGGGCGTTCGTACCAGAAGACAAAGGGGAGATGAGAATGCGTAACTTTCTTGGGGCCATGCTCACGGCCTGCGCCATCACCGCATCCGTGCTCGGCGGAGCAACCGCCGCGGCGGAAGACACGGCCGGACCATGCCTGTTCGGTCACGTCGACCCGAACAACAACGACAGCGCCTGCAAGTACAGCGACTCGGCGACATGGCCGGAATCGGAGGAAGGTCCCGACGGGGAACCGGCACTGACCTGCACCCGGCTGAATGAGAACCAGCACGTCCGGACCAGGGACGCGCACGGCAACCGGTTCTGGCTGTGCAAGAAGTACAAGGACTCGTGGGGCCACACCTACTACCAATGGACCGAAGTCCTCGGCATGTGATGGGAGGATGGACTGATGTCGATCAGGCACACCCAGGACTATGAGCTGATCATCTCCGCCGCTGAGCGGATCGCCCACGAACGCGGTGACGACTACGTTGGCGTGGAGCACCTCATGCTGGCAATCCTCGCCGATCCTGATGCCGTGCCAACGTTCGAACTGCGGCACCGGATGGGCGTCGACGTCGCCGAACTCGTTAGGCAGCTGAACCTGTTCCTGGATGCGCCGATTCCGGGACCAGGCCAGTACCGGGTGCGGTCCCTGGATGGCACCATCACCATGCGACCTGCCTGATCCCGAAGCCGAAGAACGCCCCTGCTCTCACGAGAGCAGGGGCGTTGTCGTGAGTAGTGGGCTGCCTGATGAGCTGGGCTTTCCTGTGGTGGCTCTGCCCACCGCCGGAGGCCTCTCTGCTAGTTGCCCGGCTGCGGTGCGGGCTGCTGGCCGTTTCCTGGCGCGGGCGCGCCGGGCAGGCCGGTGCCGGCGCCCTTCAGCATCGGCGAGTCGAGCTTCTCGACCAGCCACTTGTCACCCGACTTCTGCAGCTGGGCGATTACCACCACGAACTGCCGCTCCGGGTTGGTCTGGGTGAAGTTGGTCCGGAACTGCGTGAGGGTCACCAGCACCTTGGCCGAGGTCTGGTCCCCGGACTGGTAGCCGCACTGCACGTCGTCGGCCCAGGACTTGACCTGCGCCTGGACCATGGCGTCCTTGAGCGCCTTGGTCGCGTCGTCGAACTCCTTCAGAAACTCGCCGGTCGCGCCGGCCTTCACCGTCGTGAAGTAGTCGTCGAGGTTCTTCGAATAGTCGTAGACGGAGACGTCCTTGCCGAACTCACACGCGGCGCTGGTCGAATCGCGGATCGCGTCGAGCTTGTCACCGCGGTCCTTGCCCTGCAGGAAGAACACGACGACCGCCGTGATCGCCGCCACTGCGAGCACACCGGCCACGAATGCAGCCACCAAGGGCAGCGAAGCGGATTTCTTCGGCGTAGCGGGACCAGCGCCCGCCTTGGGCTCGCTCTTCTCTTCCGTCTTCTCGTTGTCCGCCTTCTCCGCCTCGGACTCCTCGGCCTTCGCGGCGGCGTCATCCTCCGATTCGGCGGTCACCTCTTCGGTGGCCTCGTCGTTGTCGGCGGCCTTGGTCTCGGCGTCCTTGTCGGTCTCGCCGTCGTCGGTAGACATCGATACAACCTGCACTTTCCCGGCGCGCACCAGCGCGCGCCGATTGGCTGACCGGCCCGCGACAGAGGCGAACCGTAGGCGTTCAACCGGCGAGTATGCCCGGCCGACGGGATGGCCGCCGTGCCGGGTACGAACTCACCGCACCGGAGGAAGGGTCCGCTCGTTCGGATCCACACCCGGCGGCATATGCGCGCCGTTGTTCGGCACATCAGGCCGCGGCGCGTTCGCCGCACCACGGATCAGCTGCCCTGGCGGCGGGTTCTCACAGTAATTCCACTTCGGAAGCGTGCCGTCCTGCACGACTTCGTTGCGGATCTTCGGGGTGTTGTAGGTGCAGAACGGCCGCGGCCAGATGTCGACGATCGCGTAGAACTCGTTATCGTGCGCCGGGATGCCGAGCGCCTCGCCGCCGAGCGCGAGCGAGGGAAACAGCGCACGCAGCGCGGGTAGCCGCAGCTGCGCCGCCTTGGTGATCGCCTGGAAGTTGGTCGCCAGGCTGGTGATCGGGTCGGCCGTCTTGTCCAGCACCGCTCCGAGGGTGGTGAGCTGGCCAGGAGCCTGCTCGAGTACGCTCTGCAGCTCCGCGTTCGCGTTGTTGAACTGCTCGAATAGGGTTCCGGAGTTGCGCGTCAAGGTGGCGAGATCCGGCTGCGCGTGGGACGTGGTCTCGGAGATGGTGCGCAGGTTCGTAATCAGGTTCGTGGTCTGTGGCAACAGCGAATCCAGGCCCGCCGCGGCCAGGCTGATCCCATTGACCATGCCGCGCAGCTGATCCGGGCCACCGCTGAGCGCGATGTCCAGCTCGTTCAGGATGACCTTGAACTTGTCCGGCTCGATCTGCGCGATCAGCGCGCTGGAGTTGTCCAGCACCGACCACACCGGCGTCGGTGTGTGAATCTTCTCCGGATCGAACTCGACCACCGCGCCGTTGGCCAGGTACGGCCCCTGCTCGGCGTTCGGCCGGAAGTCGATGTACTGCTCACCGGCGCCGGAGAGCGCCTGCACGGCGATCGCGGTGTCGACCGGGATCCGGTACTTCGACTCGATCTGCGCGGTGGCGGCGATGGCCTGGCCGCGGTCGGTCAGCTTGATCGAGGTGACCTTTCCGATCCGCCATCCACGCAAGGTCACGTCGTTGCCCGGTTGCAGACCGCCGGAACGGTCCAGGTTCACGGTGATGGTGTAGTCCGAGCGCAGCGGATTGATCCGCATGACATTCACCATCAGGTACGTGGCCCCGACCAGCAACACAAGAATCAGGCCGAAATTCGACAGCAGCAGCTTGCGCCCGAACAGCTTGGACAAGAAGGTCATCGGTGTCCTCCGGTCACCCGGCCGTACACCAGTTGCAGCACCTGGATCAGGCTGCCCGCGAAGTCCTGCAGGTCGTTGAGATCCGGGAGCTTGCCGTGCTGGGGATCGGTGAGCGCGCTGAGGTCGAGATTGGTGGCGGTCGCGTACACCGCGAAGCTGTTGCCTCGGAAAGTCGCGTCGAGCTTCGGCCGCAGCACCCGCATCCGATCGAGCAGCACGCCGAAGCCGTCGCCAGTCCTGGCCAGCGCGTCCATCAGCTGACGGGTGTTGTCCAGCAGGCTGCTCAACTGCTGGCTGGTGGTGTCGGCGTAGTCGCCGAGCGCGGCGCTCGTGGTGGACACCTTGGTCAGCAGTTCGCCGATGGCCCTGTTGTTCTCGGCGATGGCGCCGATCATCTGCGGAAGCGTGTCGGCAACCTCACCGAGCTCGGCGCGGCGCGACTCGATGGTCGTCGCCAAGGTGCTGAACTCGTTGAGCACACCGTCGACGCGGGCGGTGTTGTCGTTCAAACTGCCGACCACACCGGTCATCTCGGTGATCAGGTGGGAAAGCTGCCCGCCGCGCCCTCCGACGATGGAGTCCAGCTCCGCACCCAGCTTCGACAAGCTGGCGATACCGCCTCCGTTGAACAGCAGGGAGACCGAGATCAGCAACTGCTCGACGGTCGCGCCCGCGGACGTGCTCTGCAGAGTGAGGGTGTCGCCGTCGTGCAGCGTCTGCGTGCCGGGCTCGGTCTTGGGCTTGGATACCGCGACGAACACGTCACCGAGCGGGGTGGCCTGGCGCAGTTCCGCCGTGCTGCCCTTGGGCAGCTCGATGTCCTTGCTGATGGTCAGATCGACAACGGCCTGGAAGTTCTTGGTCGAGATGTTGGAGACCACGCCGACGTCCGAGCCACCGATCTTCACCTTCGCCTGGTCGGGCAGGTTCAGGGCGTTCTCGAACACCGCGTGCACAGTGTAGGTGTCTCCGGACATGCCCGGCTTGGGCAGCGGCAGCTTCTCCACCGTGAGCCCGCACCCTGAGGTGACGCCGACAGCGGTCACCGCGGCGGCGGCGACCAGCGCCCTGCGTGCCTTGATCGTCATGCGGTACGTCATTTCGTCAGTCCGAGCAGCGCCGCGGTGAGCCCGTAGTCGGGTCCGAAGTCCTGCATGTTTCCGGTACGGCAGCCATCCGCCTTCATCTGGATCCGTTCGCAGAACAGGCTGACGATCTCACCCGAGAGCGCAGTACCGATCACTCCGTGCAGCCGGACATAGCCGTGCTCGCGGTTCACCATGCCATCGATGTTCTGCATCACCATCGGCGCGAGGTCGACGACCTCGTTGATGCCGTAAGCGTTGTCACGCAACTGCTGGGTGACGTTGGTCAGACCTGTCATGGAGCCCGACAGCTGATCCCTATACTGCGACAACGTGGTGCTCGTGTTCGCCAGGAAGGCGTTGAGCTGTTCCAATGTCGCCTGAAGGCCAGGGGATTGCTCCGCGAGGAGGCCGCTCATCTGCGTCATCCGGTTGCTGAAATCGCGCACCGACTGGTCGTTCTCGGCCAGCATAGTGGTGAGGTCGTTCAGCTTGACGATGATGTTCGACACCGCGTCCTTGTTGTCCACACCGACCTTCAGCGCCCCGGACAGCGCGTTGAGGGTGTCGCGCATCTTCGCGCCGTTGCCGTTCATCATCGGGTAGAGCACCCGGCCGGACAGCGGGCCGAGGCCCTCCTGGCCGGGCTCCGGCTTCAGCGCGGCGGCGAACTGATCAATCGTCTTGATCATCGTGTCCAGCTCGACCGGCGTCTTGGTGCGGCCCTTCGGCAGATGCGCACCGTCGGACATGGTGTCACCGGCGGTATAGACCGGAGTGAGTTCGATGTGCCGGTCGGTCACGATGGATGGCGAAATAATCGCCGCCATCGCGTCTTTCGGGATCTTGACGTCCTTGTCGATGGAGATGTGCACCTCAATGAGGGTGCCCTTGGGCACGATCTTGTCGACCTTGCCGACGTCGAGTCCGAGCACCGTGACCGGATTGCCCTCGTAGATGCCCGCGATGTTCTCGAAGTCCGCGGTGATCCGCATCGTTGTGCCCAGCGCGTTGTTCACCGAACTCGGCAGCAGCGAGCAACTGCCGACCGCCAATGCGGCGGCGCTGATCATCAGTGTCTTCGCGACGGTCTTCAGCTGGAAAGCGCTGCGTAATTTCATCCCTGGCACCCCTCGATGACTTGGGCGAAGCACAGCCAGTTGTCCGGGAAAAGCCACGGCAGGCCTACGTCGCCGTATGGACCGCTGCCGCCGTACGAGTTCGCCAGGTAGCGCAAGGTCGGCGGCATGAGCGACAGCATGCGATCCAGGTTGTCCTTGTTCTTCTGCAGGCCCTCGGCCATGGTGTTCAGCTGCTGAATCGTCGGGCCGAGCTGATCGTTGTTCTCCGCGCCGATCTCCTGCAGCTGCTTGGTCAGCGTCGCGATATTGTCCAGCAGCTGCCGCAGCAGGCCCTGGCGCTCCATCACCCGGTTGGCGATGGCCTCGCCCTGGGTGATCACCAGCAGCACGCTGTTGCGATTGTCCCCGAGGATCTGGGTGACCCGGTCCAGGTCCTTGAGCAGACCGTCCACCTCACCCTTGCGAGCATCGATCACCTTGGCCAGCGCGCCGACGCTGTCGAGCGCCTGTGCCGTCAGCTCCGGCGAGTCGCCGATCTGCTTGTTGATCAAGTTCAGCGATGCCGCCAGCTTCTGGGTGTCGAGCGCCTCGAACTTCGGCGTGCCGACCTGCACCACGTCGGACAGGTTGTAGGGAACCGAAGTGTTGGACACCCGGATTCGCCCGCCCTTCAGGCCGGAGCCGTCGCCGGGATCGAGGTCGACGAACCGCGCTCCGAGTAGCGTCGCCATCTTGATCGAGGCGCGTGCGTCCGGGCCGAGCTTCACATCGTTGCTCACGTTCAACGTCAGCAGTACGTGGTCACCCTCGAGTTTCGCACGGGCAACCCGGCCGGAGCCGACACCCGCGACGTTCACCCTGTCGCCGACTTTGATGCCTGCGGCCTGCACGAACTCGGCCTCGACCGTCTGCTCGCCGACTCCGGCGAGCTTGTAGACGCTGGACACCAGCAGCAGCGCCACGATGAGGACACCACCGAGGATGCCCAGCCAGAAGTACCGGTTGTTGTCGAACCTGGATCTGAGCTTCGTCATCATGGGCGGCACACCGCCGAGTGCGAAGTGCCACCGATCTGCGAGAACAGACCGCGGGGGAACAGGATGCCGTAGAGCGAGACGTCCAGACCGCAGATGTAGGCGTTGGCGTACGCGCCCTCGGAGGCGTGCCTGCCCGCGGCAGCCAGAATGTTCGGCAGGTCGATCGCCGCCTGGTCGAGCTTGGCGCCGTTGTCCAGCAGCAGGGTCAGCGCCGCGCTGGTGGAGTTCTGCGCGGTCTGCAGCTTCGGCTGGATCTGTCCCATCATGTCGATCAGCGACGTGGTCGCGTTCGCGATCTGCACCGTAGATGCCTGCAAGGACTGCCCCTGCTCGTACAGCCCGCCGATCAAGGCCCGGGTCTGGGTCACCAGGGTCTCCAATTCATCACCTCGTTTGGCCAACCCCGACATCACACCGGACAGGTTGGAGATCACATCGGACAGAATGGCGTCCCTGCGCTGGAAGTCGGTCGCCAGCTGCGCAGCCTGCACGATGAACGCGCTCAGCGAGACACCATCACCCTGCAATGCCTGGATGAAGGTCTCCGACAGCCGGTTGACCTGCTCGGGCTGCAGCACCTGGAACAGCGGCTGGAATCCGTTGAGCAGACCCGACACGTCGAACGACGGCTCGGTCCGCTCGATCGGGATCGAGCCCTTGTTCTTCAGCGCCGCCGGGCTCGACTCCTTACCGGGAGCCAGCGCCACATACCGCTGACCGATCAGATTCTGGTAGCGGACAAGCGCTTTGGTGTCGTCGAAAAGCGTCTGGTCGCGCTGCACCACGAAGGTCACCTTCGCGACCGACTTCTTCAGGTTGGTGTCGCGGCCCAGCTCGATCTTCTCGACCTTGCCCACCCGCACGCCCGCCATCCGCACGTCGTCGCCCTCGTGCAGACCGAGCACGTCGGAGAACGTCGCGGTGTAGGTGTTGGTGTCACCGCTGACGATGCGCGCCAACGTGTTCCAGACGAGCACCGTCACCAGGATGGACACGATCGCGAAGATGCCGAATCCGATCAGCGGCCTGCGAATGCTCATCGTCCGGCACCATTGTCGGACACCTGCATGGTTCCGCCCTTCAGAATCGAGCTCAGCAGCAGATATTCGGCGGTGGTCGGCTTGCGGCCGAGCAGCGCGACGATCGCGGAGTCGCCCTGGTAGGCGATCGGCCGGGCCGACGGCGTGCCTTCTGGGGCCGCGGCCGGAGCGGCGGGCGCCGGCACTGCTGCGGCAGGCGGAAGCAGGCCCGGCGGCAGCATCGGGAACAAACCCTCCAGCGGAGTGCCCGCGAACGGAGCGAGTGCGCCGCCGGTCGGAGCGGCCGCGGTAGCCCGGCTCGGGTCCGGAGTGGTGACACCCGGGATCAGCGGCAGACCCGGCATCGGCACCACCGGAGGCAGCCCGGCGGCCGAGGCCAGAGCGCGCGGCTTCAGCTTTTCGGGGAGTTCGCCCACATCGTTGACCGCGGGGGCCGTCGAGCAGCTAGGGCCCGCCATCTCGCCGTAGCGCGGGCAGTCGGCCACGGTGTACAGCCGATACGGCGTCAGTGTGACACCCGCGTTCCAGACCTGCTGCTTCTGCGGACCCCAGGTGAATGTGGTGTCCATCCGGCGCATGGTCTCGCTCAGGTTGAGCAGGCTCCGGGTGATAGCGGTCGGGTCGGCGGTGATCGCACCGAACATGTCGCTGGTCCCCGCGGTGACCTCCTTGCCGACATTCGGGTTGCGGGCGAACAGATCGTTCACTGTGTCCACGGTGCCGCTGGTCCCGGTGATCAGCGCGACCAGCTCGCTGCGACGGTCGGCGATCGTGCGCGCGGTCTGCACCGAGGTGCCGAGCACGTCGACCAGTTCCGGCGCGGACCGGTTGAGCGCGTGGAACGACGCGGAGAAATCGCCGAGCAATATGCCGAGATCGGGGATCGAGTCGTCGACGGCCTGCAGCCAGCGGTCGAACCGCTCGACGGTGGAGCCGGGCATCCGGCCGCTGCCGTCCAGCGCCTGCGACAGGGTGCCGAGCACCCGGCCGAACTGCACCGGGTCGATCTCGTCGAGGATGTTGCGCACCGTGGTGAGCGTGTCCTGCAACGCGATGGTGCCCTTGCTGCGGTCCTCGTCGATGGTCGAGCCCTCGTGCAGGTACTGATCGGCGGGGCCGTTGAAGACCAGCTCGACGGAGGTGACGGCGAATAGGTTGCTCGGCACCACGCGGGCGGTCACATTGGCCGGGATGTCGCCTGCGAATTCCGGCTTCATCTCGATCCGGACCTTCTGCAGCTCACCCTTGGCCGCGATGTCGACATTCTTGACCGCGCCGACGAGCACGCCGCGGAACTTGACGTCGGCCTGCTCGGGCAGGCCGTCACCGGTGGTGGTCAGGTTCGCGGTGACGTTCACCTTCTCCTGGAAGAAGCCCTTATAGCGCAGCGTCAAGAAGCTCAGCACCAGCGCGAAGACGACCAGACCGCATACGCCCGCGATGAGCAGCTGCCGCATGGTGGGTCCACGCCCACTGGGATCGATGATCATCTGGTGATTACCCCGAGATCCGGATGCCGGGGTTGATGCCCCAGATCGCCAATGTCATGAACAGATTCGCGAAGACGACCGCGATGATGCTCATCTTGATCGCCCGGCCGGCGGCCACGCCGACACCCTCCGGACCTCCGGAGGCGAAGAAGCCGTAGTAGCACTGGATGAAGGTGGTGATCGCGACGAACAGAATCGCCTTGATCAGCGAATAGATCACGTCCGTCGGGATCAGGAACTGGTAGAAGTAGTGCTGGTAGGTGCCGGTGGCGGTGCCGCCGATCAGCTGAACGGTGAGCGCGCAGGAGATGTAGGCCATGGCCAGGCCGAGGCAGTACAGCGGGATGATGGCAACCATCGCCGCGAACATCCTGGTGCTGATCAGGTAGGGCAGCGGCCGGATGGCGATGGACTCCAGCGCGTCGATCTCCTCGGAGATGCGCATGGCGCCCAACTGCGCGGTGAACCGGCAGCCCGCCTGCGCGGCGAAGGCGAGCGTCGCGAGCAGCGGGCCGAGTTCGCGGGTTGTCGCGAAGGCCGAGATGGCGCCGGTGATCGGGCTCAAGCCGAGCAGGTTCAGTGAGTTGTAGCCCTGGATGCCGACGGTCATACCGCCGAAGGCGCTCAGGATGACGACGACGCCGATGGTGCCGCCGCCGACGACGAGGTTGCCGTTGCCCCATGTGACGTCGGAGAGCAGGCGCCACACTTCCTTGGGATAGTGCTTGAGCGCCAAAGGAATCGAGCCGATCGAGCGCAACAGGAAGAACACCTGGTGGCCGAGCCTGGCAAGCAGATCGACCGGCGCCTGAGCGGATTTCCGGATCGTCTGAAAGGGCCGCAGCAGCGGAGGTACATAGGTTGATGACACCGGCTCAGACCACCTGTGACGGGAACAGTGCGTTGTAAACCTGGGTGATGATGAGGTTCACCCCGAACAGCATGATGGCGGAACTCACCACCGCGGAATTCACCGAGTTCGCGACACCGCCCGGACCACCCCGGGTGTTCAATCCGGTATCGCAGGCGATGATTGCCGCCAGAAGACCGAATATCAGCGATTTCACCAGTGCGACAAGCAGATCGGTGGTCACCGCGAACGACGAGAAGGTGCCGACATACGAGCCCGGCGTACCGTTCTGCGCGAAAATATTGAAGATGTAGCCGGTCAGAAAGCCGACGAAGACGACGAAGCCGCACAGCAGCACGCTGACGAGCATCGCCGCGCCGAGCCGGGGCGCGACCAGCCTGCGCAGCGGGTCGACGCCCATCACCCTCATGGCGTCGATCTCCTCGCGGATGGTGCGCGAGCCGAGGTCGGCGCAGACCGCGGAACCAACGGCGCCCGCGATCATCAGCGAGGTGACCAGCGGCGCACCCTGTTGGATGATGCCGAGGCCGTTGGCCGCACCGATGAACGAAGTGGCGCCGACCTGACCGGCGACCGAACCGACCTGGATGGAGACGATCACGCCGATCGGAATGGCGACCAGCAGGGTGGGCGCAGCGGAGACGCTCGCCATGAAAGCGCACTGCCGGACGAACTCGGCGAAGGGGAAGCGCCTGCGGAAAATCGCGACGAACAGTTCGGCGACGGCCGCGATGCCCATCGTGATCTGCCGACCGAAAGTCTCCAGCGAGCGCTTCGGATGATCCTCCCAGTACGACTTCGTCCAATCGACCGCGTCACCGAACCGTGACCCTGTAGGTGGACTCTCGGTCGACTGCACTGGCTAAACCCCTCTCGACGCCGGTTGGATGCCCCGACGACTCGTTTGCTTGACGCACCTTACTACGGGGTAGCGCAGAACACACCAATGACTAGTGATCGCAGTCATAGATGTCTGTCACCCTTCATGAAAAGCAAAGAGATGATGGCTGCAACCTTGGGATTTATCCCAAGGTTGCCGGTTGGACCACTAGAACAGCTACTGCCCACCTGCGCGAATCCCGCACTTCACTCCGCGGCTCATCGAATTACTACGGATAATATTCATTTAAATTCGCATTCGATTCCGAAGACGAACAGGTCGACTACTCCTACCCTGGTGAGACAAACGCGGACTCAGATTTTCGCAATTCCGATAGCGTCCCGCTATTGTCAGCGTATAAGATACATTCGATGTGATATGTACAAAATAGGGTTGAGCAGGTCTCGGGTGGACAACCTGTGTTAGGTGACGCGCCCGGAGCAGATTACTGACACGATGGGTGCGACAGATTGATATCGTGCGGACTTCCGACGTCTGGAGGGACATGTTCAGCAAACTCGCCAAGGTGGCAAATGCCGCCTTCGCCGTCGCCCTTGGCGCGGCGCTGCTCGGTACGGGCGCAGGGGCCGCCAACGCCCAACCGGGCCCGCCGGTCGTGGGAGGTGGATCCGGGATCATCATCGACAACCAATTCGAGTGCACCGTCACCACCATCGGCCACGACAACGCGGGGCGTCTGGTCGGCCTGACCGCTGGACACTGTGGCGATCCCGGCTCGCAGGTGTACGCCGAATCCGACCGGGGCGCAGGCGTGATCGGCCGGTTCGCGTACTCCAACCACGACCTGGACTACGCCGTCATCCAGTTCGATCCGGGCAAGATCATCCCGGTGAACCGGGTCGGCAACGTCACCATCACCGGAATCGGCGCGCCGGCCACCTTCCCGCAGATCGTCTGCAAAGAAGGACGCACCACCGGCAACACCTGTGGCATCGCCTGGGGTGATGTGTTCCGAACCAACGTCGAGACCTGGAGCCAGATGTGCGTCGTGGAAGGTGACTCCGGCGCGCCGGTGGTCGTCGGCACGACGCTGGTCGGCATGGTGAACGCCTACCTGGCCATCGCCTGCTTCGGCCCGGAGGTAGGCACCAACATGAGCGCCATCATCGGTGACATCAACGCGCGCGGCAGCGTCGGCGCGGGTTACGCCCCGATCTGATCGACGCCGGACTTACCCGGATGAGCGGCCCGGACGGATAGCGATCCGTCCGGGCCGCTCATTCTTCGCTGTGCGCCGGTGCGAGCGCCGGGCCTGCCACCGCGCACTGCGGCAGGCAGTCGACGTTGTCCAGAACGGGCACGTGCCGCGCGGGCCGAAGCAGAACCGCGGCGAGCACCGCACCCGCCACCAGCAGGCCGACGCAGATCCACATCGCGGAGACGAAGCCGTCATCGAACGCGGCCGGATCGCTGAACGCACTGGAGATACCGACGAGCCCGGGCAGCGCGGCGACCGCGAGCAGCTGCGCGGTGCGAGCGACTGCGTTGTTCACACCGGAGGCGATGCCCGCCTCGCTGGAAGGCACGGCACCGAGCACGGCCCCGGTCAACGGCGCCACGAGCACTGAGAGCCCGAGCCCGAAGACGAGCACCCCTGGCAGGACGTCGGTCAGGTAGGCGGTGTCGGGGCCGATGCGCAGCAGTAACACCAAACCCGTCGCGGCAAGCAGCGGGCCCACAGACATCGGTAGGTGCGGGCCATGCCGCTGTGCCCAGCGTCCGGCGGGCGCCGAGAGCACCAGCATGATCAGCGTGACCGGCACGGTCGCGACGCCCGACAGCAACGGCGAATAGCCCGCGACCAGCTGCAATTCCAACACCAGCAGGAAGAACACGCCGCCGAGGGCCGCGTAGACCGCGAATGTGACGAGGTTGGCCGCGGTGAACACCCGCGAGCCGAACAATGACGGCGGCACCAGCGGGTGGTCGCTGCGCACCTCGATCACGACGAACACGGCCAGCAGCACGACGCCAATGCCGACGAGCAGTGGCATGGAGTCGATCAACCCGAAGGTCAGCGCGCCGAGCGCCCCGGCGACCACGCAGGCGCCCGGCACGTCGAGCCTGGTCACCGCATTCGGATCACGGCTCTCCGGCACATGCTTCAGCGCGACCAGCACGACGACCAGCGTCAGCGGCACATTGAGGAAGAAGATCGACCGCCAGCCCGCCACCTCGATCAGCCAGCCGCCCAGGAACGGACCCAGCGCACCCGCCACACCGCCGAAGCCGGACCACAGGCCGATCGCCGCGCCCTGGTCACGCTGATCGATCGACGAGGAGATCAGCGCGAGGCTGCCCGGCGTGAGCATCGCGCCCGCCACACCCTGCAGGATGCGGGCTGCGACCAGCATCTCGATGTTCGTCGCGGCGCCACACAGCACCGAGGCGATCGCGAAACCGACAGTGCCCCAGATGAAGACCTTGCGCCTACCGAGCCGATCGCCGAGTGAGCCACCGAGCAGGATGAACGAGGCAAGGGTCAGCGTGTAGCCGTTCAGCGTCCACTGCAGCCCGGCAACATCGGTGTCCAGCGAATCCCCGATGCGCGGCAGCGCGATATTGACAACTGTCGCGTCGAGTGAGGCCACCGACGACCCGAGGATGGTGGCCAGCAGAATCCAACGCCCGGTACCCGATCGCAGCCGGGGAAGCTCGGTGGTACTCACCGAAACCAACCTAGCGGCAGGCCGGAGACACGGTCAGAGCTCCTGGACGCAGACGACGAAACGGCGCTTGTCGTAGACGTACCCGGTGCCGCTGCCGCAAACGCTGACATCGTCGGCGTTCTGCTGGATCTTGACCACCTTCACACCCTTCGCGGGGGTCGAACCCGTGCAGTCGATGCGCTTGGGATCGTCGCCTCCGACGTCCATGCAGCCCCCGACCACCCAGTCGATGTCCAGGCACAACGCGCCCTGCTCGATGCCGTTCACGGTCTCGGCGTAGTAGTTGTCGGCGTCGCTCACGCACTGCGAGCTCTTCGGCTTCTTCTCGACCACCTTGTAGTTCGCCGCGCGGCTTCCGCACGACGACTTGGCGATGGTGGCGTTGGTGGTGGTGCCGCCGAGTGTCACACAGTCACCGACGTTGGCTTCGAAGTCGGTTTCGCCACCCTTGGTGGTCGGTGCCGGCTTGCTGCTGCTCGGAGTGGGTTTGCCCGAGGTTGGTTTCGGCGTGCTGGTGACCGAAACGGCGTCGATCGTCCCGTTGTTCACAGCGGGCTGGGCGGTGCCGTTGATGGTGGAGCTGCACCCGACGACCGCCAGCCCCGCCGCGACGGCAAGTCCGGCGAACGCGAGACGACCCCAGGTCGGTTGACGAGACACGTACAGTCCTCCCGAGCTGTAACGCTCCGAACTCACACCCCCGCAAGAATCCGAAGTTGATATGGCTGTGCTTGAAATACCACGCCATGAATACACTATGGACCGAGCACACGTCGAGCCGAAAGCAGGAAACGGGCCGTCGGCAACCGATCTGGGTAGGGTGGAATTCCGGTGCGCCGACGTGCACTATGACTCCGCGAACGCGTCCGATATGACCGCCGCCTGCCTCGTCACATCCTCGAATAGCTGGCAGACGGTGTAAAACCGGTTAACCTGATGGACCGGCCCGACGAACGGCGGTCAGGAGGTGACCCCATGGTTTCGGCAATGGCGGCGGACGAGTTCGAGCCCGCCAACTCGGCGGACAGGAAACCGACCGCGCCGCGCGAAATGCTGGTCGACCCGCGATTCATCCGGCTGGCCGACCAGTTCTTCGGCATGTTCTCCCAACCCGCGCGCGGCGGCGGCGCACTCACGGTCTATCTCGATGGCAGACCCGTGGTCGACATCTGGGCCGGCTGGGCGGACAAGGGCCGCCGCTGGAACGGGGAGACCGTCGCACTCACCTTCTCCACCGGCAAGGGTGTGGCGTCAACCGTGGTGCACCGGCTCGCCGAACGTGGCCTGATCGGCTACGACACTCCGGTCGCCGAGTACTGGCCGGAATTCGCCGCGCACGGCAAGGACGACATCACGGTGCGCGACGTGCTCTCGCACCGGGCGGGCCTGCACCGGGTGCGCGGCCTCGTCCCAGGGCGCGAGGGCATCCTGAACTACGACATGGTGGTGCGCGCGCTGGCCGCCAGCCCGCCCGACCCGCGCCGCATCCGAACCTCCGGCTACCACGCGATCACCTTCGGCTGGCTGGTCGCCGAGATCGTGCAACGGGTGACCGGCGCGGCGTTCATCGACGTGGTACGCGATGAGATCGCCGATCCGCTGGGACTCGACGAGTTCTGGTTCCGGGTGCCGGAATCCGAGCGACGCCGGATCGCCAGGATCTTCCGGCCCCTGAGCCCCCCTGGGATCCGCTGGAACACCGCCTCGTCGGTGTTGTCCTGGGTGCGGCCCGTGCGCGGGCTTGCCGAGGCGGGCATGCCGGAGAGTTTCGACGAACTGGTCCGCGACCCGCGCGTGCACGACGCGGTGATGCCCGGCTGGAACGGCGTGTTCTCGGCGCGTGCGCTGGCGCGGATGTACGGCGCACTGGCCAACGGCGGCGCGGTCTACACCGACCAGCCCGAAGGCGTTCGCGGGATCGGTGCGTCCGGGCCGGAGCACGTCGTGCGTTTCCTACGCCCGGAGACGATCGAGACGATCGGCCGGGTGCAGCCGACGGAAAGTCGCGACTACGTGCTGGGGGTACCGATCCGCTTCACCCTCGGCTATCACCGTCCGGTGCTGATGGCCAAGCAGCAACCACGAAAGGCGTTCGGCCATTACGGCATGGGCGGGTCCGGCGCCTACGCCGATCCAGAGCTCGGCATGTCGATCGCGTTCGTGACCAACCGGCTCGGCGGCGCGGTGACCGCGCTCGGTGACGCCAGGCTCGCGCGGCTCGGGGCGACGGCACAGGCCACGGTGCGAAGGCAGAAACTCGGCGGGACCGAACGGTAGCGCTGGTCCCCGCGCAGTCGTCCGGTTGGTCGAACCCGACGGGGGCCGAGTTCGTATCTATCGGTATGGACGTGCGAGCGCCGCGGACGAGAGCGGGCGAGGAAGGCGCACAGCCGCGCGCGCCGCGACTGACCGCGCTGCACGCGCTGGCGGCGAGCATCGATTTCGAGCGGTACTTTCGGTGGCGCAGGGCGCGCGACGGCGATCCGTTCTGCGTCCGCTTTCCGGGATTCGGCGCGGCGCTGTTCACGGGGACGGCCGAGGGCGCACGCGAAATGTTCCGAGCGCCGGTCGAGTTCCTCGAGCCCCCGCGACCGAATCCGATCGAGCCGCTGGTCGGCGCCGCGTCGCTGATCCTTACATCGGGT
Source organism: Nocardia sp. NBC_01730 (assembly GCF_035920445.1). Taxonomy (NCBI): domain Bacteria; kingdom Bacillati; phylum Actinomycetota; class Actinomycetes; order Mycobacteriales; family Nocardiaceae; genus Nocardia; species Nocardia sp. NBC_01730. The sequence continues at coordinate 5,937,211 of NZ_CP109162.1, forward strand.
GAGCGGCACCGACAGGACCGGGCGCTGCTCGCGCCGGCGTTCCACGGCGTGCGGATTCGCGAATACGGCGAGATCATCCGAGACTCCACTCTGCGGGAGATGTCCGGCGAGACGGGCCCGGCGTGGCAGCCCGGAGCGCGCATCGATTCGCGAGCGGCCGCGCGGGCGATCACGCTGCGGGTGATCCTGGCGGCGGTGTTCGGGGTGGACAGCCATGAGCGGCGGGTCGAGTACACCGCAGCCGTCACGAAGTTCCTCACCGCGTTCTCCGGGCCGCTGATGCTGGTGCCGGCGCTGCGGCACGGACTGTTCGGGCACGCACCATGGGACCGGTTCGTCGTGGCACGCGACCGGCTGGACCGGCTGATCCGCGCCGACATCGCACGCAGGCGGCAGGCCGTAGACGCCCGCTCCAGCGACATCCTAGACATGCTGCTGTCCACCCGGTACGACGATGGCACCGCACCCACCGACGACGACCTGTGCGAGCAGCTGCGCACCCTGCTGGTCGCCGGTCACGAGACCACGGCGACCACCCTGGTGTGGGGGCTGTTCCATCTGCACCGCGCGCCAGAAGCGCTGGAACGACTGCGCATGGAGCTGCGTGAGGCCGGTCTGGGCGCGAGCCCGATCGAGCTGGCCGGATTGCCCTACCTCGATGCCGTGTGTCAGGAGACGCTGCGCCTGCACCCGCCGGTGCCGATCGTCCTGCGCCGCCTTACCGCGCCGTGCACGCTGCGCGGCGTGGCACTCGCACCGGGGGACACGATGGGGGTCGCGGTGCCGTTGCTGCATTCCGACCCGGATGTCTGGTCCGACGCGGCACGCTTCGATCCGGACCGGTTCGTCGAGCGCAAGTACGGGCCGTTCGAGTTCGCTCCGTTCGGCGGCGGCCACCGACGCTGTGTCGGCGCGGCGCTCGCGGATTACGAACTGCGGATCGCGCTGGCCACCATCCTCGGCCGGGTGCGCCTGCGGCTCGGGCCGCGCTACGCGCACGGTCGCACGCCGGTTTCGGTCCCGAACAACATTGCGACTGGTCCGCATCGCTCGATTACCTTCGATGTATTGAGTGATTTATCTCACTAACACGTTTGGGAAGAACGCCTTCCGGTCACCGGCCTGGCGCCGGCCGCAAACCGCGCCTACCCCTGTGACCCGGATGTTCGACGGTTTTATGCCCACCTAAAGCGAATATGACGCAAGTCACAAAGCATGCAGGGCGTGAATAAATGTGAAACACCGCTTGGCACCGGGGCGCACCGGGACGGTAGGAAGGGACCACAGGGGTCGGGCCATCAATATCTGTGGGGCGCTCTGCTGGCTCCGCGTACGAATGAGAGATCTCGCTACGCGCGCGTGCGAAAAATTGGAATGGACGAGAAACCTATGCAAGCCGCTTTGCACACCAGGTCGCTGCCTGCACGCCGTCAGGGAGGCCACCTAACCCGCCGGATGCGCAAGGGCGCCCTGTTGTCTGCCGCGATTGCGGCGGCCGGTGTCATGCTCGTCGCGCCTGCGCAAGCCGAACCGATTCCTGGCGTCGGGACGGGCTCGGCCGCATCGGCCACCGATCCGCAGGCGAACTTCGCCCCGCCGGCGATCAACATCACCGACGGCGAGGTCGTCGGCATCGCGCAGCCGATCATCATCACCTTCAAAGACCCGGTGGCCGATCGCGCTGCCGCCGAGCAGGCCATCAAGGTCACCTCGTCCAAGCCTGCCCCCGGTCACTTCTACTGGCGCGGCGACAGGCAGGTGCGCTGGCGGCCGGACGAGTTCTGGCCGGACAACACCGACGTGCAGGTGCAGGCCGGTGGCACGACCAGCTCGTTCAAGATCGGCGACGCGCTCGTGACAACCGCTGACGACAACACCCACACCATCACGATTACCCGCAACGGCGAGGTGGTGCAGGAGATGCCGACCTCGATGGGCAAGCCCAAGCACGAGACCCCGAACGGCACCTACATCGTCGGCGAGCAGCTGCCCAAGATGACCATGGATTCGTCGACCTACGGCGTGCCGGTCACGGACCCCGAGGGCTACAAGCTCGAGGTCGAGTACGCGACCCGCATCTCCAACAGCGGCATCTTCGTACACGCCGCGCCGTGGTCCGTTGCTCAGCAGGGCGTGTCCAACGCCAGCCACGGCTGCCTGAACGTCAGCACCGAGAACGCCAAATGGTTCATGGAGAACTCGCGCAAGGGTGACCCGGTCATCGTGGAGAACACCCAGGGCGGCACGCTCAGCGCCGGCGACGGCTTGGGCGACTGGAACTGAACTGAACCGCCACTCCGCGTATTCAGGCCGTACCAGTTGGGGTGCATGGTAGGACGGGCGCAGGTCCTGCGTAAGTACCTGGCTGGGTCTTGGGCGTGCCCGGTGAGGTACCCATGTGCTCGCGAAATCAGTTGTCGTGTCGCGTCGCGCCCCTTCGGGGGCGCTGACGAACAAGACGGCTGATGAACAAAACGATCGAATAGTCTGAAGTCGGTCGTAGCATCTCCGGTGTTTGCTTCACTTGGCCGGTGCGCGAGAAGTTCAACGCGTCGGCGAGCAATCGTCACCGGCTGTTTGCTCCGGTCCGTAGAGTCTCCGCCGTGCGTACCAGGCCGGAACGAGTTCTGCCGCAGCCACGCGGACGTGGGCTGTGGAACCGGCCGTGGCAGGACTACGCGCTGTTCCTGGTGCTGGTGCTGCCGAATCTCGCCCTGCTCGCGCTGTTCGTCTACCGACCGCTGATCGACAATATCCGGTTGTCGTTCTTCGACTGGAACATCTCCGATCCGATCGCCACCTTCATCGGGTTCGACAACTACCGCGAATGGTGGGGTCGGTCGGACTCCTGGGATGTCGTCACCAACACCGTGCTGTTCACCGCGGCCGCGGTGGTCGGCAGCATGGTCGTCGGGTTGGCGCTTGCCCTGCTGCTGGATCGAAAGCTCTTCGGCCGCAACGTGGTCCGCTCGGCGATCTTCGCGCCGTTCGTCATCTCCGGCGCCGCCATCGGTGTCGCATTCCAGTTCATCTTCGATCCGAGCTTCGGCCTGATCCAGGACGTACTGCACCGCGTTGGTGTGAACGACGTACCGGACTTCTACCAGAACCCGCACTGGGCGCTGTGCATGGTGACGGTGACCTACATATGGAAGAACCTCGGCTACACCTTCGTCATCTATCTCGCCGCGTTGCAAGGGGTTCGAGCCGAACTGATGGAAGCCGCCGAGATCGACGGCGCGAGCCGCTGGACCACCTTCACCAAAGTTCTGTTGCCACAGCTGCGGCCGACCACGTTCTTCCTGTCCATCACGGTGCTGCTGAATTCGTTGCAGGTGTTCGACATCATCAACGTGATGACCCGCGGCGGCCCGCTGGGCACCGGCACCACCACCATGGTCTATCAGGTCTACCAAGAGTCCTTCCGCAACTTCCGCGCCGGATACGGCGCGACCGTGGCCACCATCATGTTCCTGGTGCTGCTGGTCGTCACGCTGGTGCAGGTTCGCATCATGGATCGGGGCGAGCAGTGAAACACCCCGCCGTGGAAACGCTTTCCTACCGACGCAGACAGCGCGCCGTGACCCTGCTCGGCTACGCCGCGATGGTGTGCGTGCTGATCATCGTCGGCGTCCCACTGTTCTGGATCTTCATCACCTCGTTCAAGGCTCGGCCCGACATCTATGTGCAGCCCGCGGTGTACTGGCCGCACAGCTGGCACCCGGAGAACTACGAGGAAGCCACCACGACACTGCCGTTCTGGACATTTCTGCGCAATTCGCTGATCGTCACCGGGATCGTCTCCGCTGTGAAGTTCGTGCTCGGCGTGTTCAGCGCGTACGGCCTGGTATTCCTGCGATTTCCCGGCAAGACGGCAGTCTTCCTGGTCATTATCGCCGCGTTGATGGTGCCGAACCAGATCACCGTGATCTCCAATTACGCGCTGATCGCTCAGCTCGGCTGGCGAAATACCTTCCAAGGAATCATCGTTCCGCTTTGCGGCGTCGCCTTCGGAACGTTCCTGATGCGCAACCATTTTCTCTCGCTGCCGTCGGAGGTGATCGAGGCGGCGCGGATGGACGGCGCGAACTGGTGGCGGCTGCTCACCAGGGTGGTGCTGCCGATGTCCGGGCCGACCATGGTCGCGTTCGCGGTGGTCACGCTGGTGAACGAATGGAACGAATATCTCTGGCCATTCCTCATGGCCGACGACACGACCGTCGCCACACTGCCGGTCGGCCTGACCCTGCTGCAGAACACCGAAAATCCGAGCGTGACGAACTGGGGCCCGGTGATGGCGGGCACGCTGCTGACGATGCTGCCGATCCTCCTCGTCTTCCTGCTGCTACAACGCCACATGATCAAGGGCCTCACCTCGGGTGCGGTCAAGGGTTAACCGATACAGGAGATGCCACGTGTCCGTTTCACAGTTCCCCGCCTCGGCGGGCAGGAGCGCAGCGACAAGGGGATCGGCTCCCGCGGGCAGGAGCGCAGCGACAAGGGGATCGGCACTTACCCGGCGCGGATTCCTCGGGCTGACCGGGGCGGTCGCCGCGGGCGCTGGGTTGACCGCGTGCGCGGGCTCCGGCGGCAGCTCCAAGCAGTCCGGTGACGGCAAGACCCTCACCTTCTGGTCCAACCACCCCGGCACCTCGAAGGAACTCGAGACCGAGCTGATCAACCGGTTCCAGGCGAAATATCCCGACCGGAAGGTGAACCTGGTCGACGCGGGCAAGAACTACGAGGAGGTGTCGCAGAAGTTCAACGCGGCACTGTCCGGCGGTGACCTGCCGGATATCGTTGTGCTGTCGGATGTCTGGTGGTTCAACTACGCGCTCAACGGCACCATCGAACCGTTGGACGGCCACTTCGCCGACGCGGGGGTGCGGCTCGACGACTACGTCGATTCCCTGGTCGCCGACTACCAGTTCAACGGCAAGCACTACGCACTGCCCTACGCCCGCTCGACCCCGCTGTTCTACTACAACAAGGATGTATGGAACCGCGCTGGTCTGCCCGACCGCGGCCCGGAGAGTTGGCAGGAGTTCGACGAGTGGGGACCGAAACTGCAGGAGGTTGTCGGCGAGGGCAAGCTCGCACACGGCTGGGGTGACGCCAAGAACTACCTGGCCTGGACCTTCCAAGGCCCGAACTGGACCTTCGGCGGCGCGTACTCGGACAACTGGACGTTGAAGTTCAACGACCCCGGCACCCTCGCGGCGGGCACGTTCCTACGCAACATGATCAACACCAAGAAATACGCGGGCATCAAGCCGCAGATCGCGGTCGACTTCGGCACCGGCGTGATCGCCTCCACCATCGCCTCCACCGGCGACCTGAGGGGAATCCAGAAAAACGCGGAGGGCAAGCTGACCTTCGGCACCGCGGTCCTTCCGCACCCGAACGGGCCCGGCGTCACCACCGGCGGCGCGGGGCTGGCCATCCCGGCGCGCATCTCCGACGAGCGAAAGGCGAGCGCGCTCGCATTCATCGAGTTCGTCACCAACGCACAGAACACGGCGTACTTCTCGCAGGGCACCGGGTACATGCCGGTACGCAAGTCGGCCGTGCGCGACCCCAGCGAACAGGACTTCCTCACGAAGAACCCGAACTCCAAGGTCGCCATCGAGCAGCTGTCGCTGACCAAGTCGCAGGACTACGCACGGGTATTCGTGCCGGGCGGCGACCAGATCATCGGCACCGGCCTGGAGCAGATCGGCCTGCAGAACGCCGACGTGGCAGCCACGTTCGCGAATGTGACCAGCCAGCTCCAGGCAATCATCGACCGGCAGATCACCCCGAAGCTGCCCAAGTAGTACCCGTCGTCCGACACGAGGAGACCGACAGCATGGCCACCGTGCAGTTCGAGGGTGTGACGCACCGCTACCCCGGCGCGCAGGCGCCCGCCGTCGACCAGCTCGAACTCGACATCGCCGACGGCGAGTTCATCGTGCTCGTCGGCCCGTCCGGCTGCGGCAAGTCGACCAGCCTACGCATGCTCGCCGGGCTGGAATCCGTTGCGGAAGGCCGCATCCTGATCGGCGGCAAGGACGTCACCGGCCTGCCTCCCCGTGCTCGCGACGTGGCGATGGTGTTCCAGAGCTACGCGTTATATCCGAATATGACCGTCGCGCAGAATATGGGCTTCGCGCTGCGCAACGCGGGCATGAACAGGGCCGAGACCCAGCTCCGGGTGCGGGAGGCCGCGCAGATGCTGGAACTGGAGCAGCTACTCGACCGCAAGCCCGCGAAGCTGTCCGGCGGCCAGCGGCAGCGAGTTGCCATGGGGCGCGCCATCGTTCGCCGTCCACAGGTGTTCTGCATGGACGAGCCGCTGTCCAACCTGGACGCGAAATTGCGGGTGAGCACCCGCTCGCAGATCGCCGCGCTGCAGAAGCGGCTCGGCACGACCACGGTGTACGTCACCCACGACCAGGTCGAGGCGATGACTATGGGCGACCGCGTGGCGGTGCTGCGCGAGGGCAAGTTGCAGCAGATCGCCGCGCCCCGCAAGCTCTACGACAACCCGGTGAACACCTTCGTCGCGGGATTCATCGGTTCGCCGGGCATGAACCTGCTGGAGGCGCCCGTGCACGGCGGTTCCGCCGTGCTCGGCGATCTGCGAATTCCGCTGCCACGCAGCGCTGAAACGGGCGACCGAGTGGTTCTCGGCATCCGGCCGGAGTCGTGGGAGGTCACCACCGACACCGACAACAGCCTGGCCGTGGACGCGGAGTTGCTCGAGGAACTCGGCGCGGAGTCGTTCGTCTACAGCCACGGCGTCATCGAGGGGTGGACCAGCCGTTCCGGGAAGGTGGTCGCGCGCGTCGATCGTCGCTTTCGGGTGGCGCTTGGCGACCGACTTCGCCTGCGGCCCAAGGCGAACGACGTCTTCTTCTTCGACGCCGAAACCGAGGACCGCGTGCGCTGAGAACCGGCCGACCGGACCGATTCCGGTCGTCGGGTTACCAGATCTTCACGCGCTCAGCCGGGTCCAGGTACAGGGCATCGCCGGGTTCGACGTCGAACGCCTCGTGGAAGCTGTCGACGTTGCGCACCACGGCGTTGCAGCGGAACTCGGGCGGGGAGTGCGGGTCGATGGCGAGACGGCGGATGGCCTCCTCCGTCCTTGTTTTGGAGCGCCACACCTGCGCCCAGCCGAAGAACACCCGCTGCAGACCGGTCAGACCGTCGATCTCCGGCGCCTCGCCGCCGTCCAGCGAGATCTTGTATGCCTGCAGCGCGATGGAAAGGCCACCGAGGTCACCGATGTTCTCGCCTATGGTGAACTCGCCGTTGACGGTGTGCTCGTCAGAGAGGGCCGTGGGCGACAGCGCGCTGTACTGGTCGATCAAAGCCTTTGTCCGCTTACCGAATTCGGCGCGATCCTCGTCGGTCCACCAGTCGATCATGTTGCCGTCGCCGTCGTACTTCGCGCCCTGGTCATCGAAGCCGTGGCCGATCTCGTGCCCGATCACCGCGCCGATACCGCCGTAGTTGGCGGCGTCGTCGGCGTTCATATCGAAGAACGGCGGCCGCAGGATGGCAGCGGGGAACACGATCTCGTTCATGCCCGGGTTGTAGTAGGCGTTCACCGTCTGCGGGGTCATGAACCATTCGCCGCGGTCGACCGGGCCACCGAGCTTGTTCAGGTCCCGATCGTGGTCGGCGGCGTAGCCGTTGCGATAGTTGCCGACCAGGTCGGCCGGGTCGATCGCGACGGCCGAGTAGTCGCGCCACTTGTCCGGGTAGCCGATCTTCGGGGTGAACTTCTCCAGCTTGGCCAACGCGGCCGCCCTGGTGTCCTGACCCATCCAGTCCAGCTGAGCGATATTGCGGCGGTAGGCCTCTTGCAGGTTGGCCACCAGCTCGACCATTCGGGCCTTGGCCGCGGGCGGGAAGTGTTCGGCCACATACAGTTTGCCGACCGCCTCACCGAGCAGGTCCTGCACCAGCGAGACGCCGCGCTTCCAGCGCTCTCGGTTCTCCTCGGTGCCGGTGAGGGTGCGGCCGTAGAAGTCGAAGTTTTCCTCGACCAGCGCGTCGGTCAGATACGGCGCGCGTGAACGGAGCACCCGCCAAGCCGCCCAGGCCCGCCAGTCGGCCGGCGACTCGGCGGCCCACACCTGGGCAAAGGTGCGCAGGTAGTCCGGCTGGCCCACCACCACTTCCGCGAACAGCTCGGGCCCGGGGCGGTCCGAGCCCTCGGCCAGCGCGGAAGCCCAGGCAACCCAGTCGAACTCGGGATTCTCCTCGGTCAGCGCCTGGAACGTGGTCAGGTTGTAGCGCAGTTCGGCGTCGCGGCGACGCACCACGTCCCAGTGCCCTGCGGCCAGCTTCTGCTCCAGCTCGAACACCCGCTGCCCGACGGTGTCCAGGTCCGCGGGCAGCAGTGCGGCGAGGCGGGGGTCGGCTGCGGCGAGGCCGAACATGCGGCCGATATGCGCGATGTACTTGGTGCGGATCTCGGCGAACTCGTCCTGTCGGTAGTAGGACTCGTCGGGAAGGCCGATGCCGGACTGAGTGGCATGCGCCAGGTAGCGGTTGGAGTCCTTGTCATCGGTGTCGACGTAGACGCTGACGGCACCGCCGACGCCGGTGCGCTGCAACCGGCCGAGCAGCGCGGCAAAAGACCCCTTGTCGGCTACCTCGTTGACGGCGGCCAGCTCGGCGGAGATCGGCGCGAGACCGGCGGCGGCTACCGTGTCGGTGTCCATGAAGCTGGAGTACAGATCGCCGATCTTGCGGGCGTCACTACCCGGCTCAGCGTCGGCGGCCGCGGCATTCTGGATGATTGCCTGCACGTCCAGCTCGGCCTGGTCGTACAGCGTGCGGAACGCGCCGTCCGCCGCGCGGTCCGCCGGTATCTCATGCTCTGCCAGCCATTTGCCGTTGACATGCGCGAACAAGTCGTCCTGTACGCGCACGCCCTGGTCGAGATGAGACAGATCGATACCGGAAGGACGGGTCAGTTCGGAAGTCACGACATCCAGTATGCCGATACGCGCGCGGGTCGGCCCCCCGGCCGCATGCGACCGGGGGGTGGTGAGCGGCGGAATCAGGCAGGCAGGTGGATGTGGTCGAATTCGCCGTCGCGGGCGCCGAGCAGGAAGGCGTCCCACTCCTCAGGGGTGTAAGTGAGGGTAGTTGTGCCGCGGCGGAGTGTGGTGTGACCGTCCGCGGCGGTGTGTGTACTCAGTTCGCCCTCCGGTCGCCCGCGGGTGCGTAGGAGGTCGAGGAACGCGGTCCATTCGGCGGCGGTGACGGTGATGACGGGCTCTTCGGCCGTGCGGTGTGCCGGGTTGCGGCGATACTTGCTGTCACGGATGAGCACCGCATCACCATCGAACCGAACTTCGACGCATTGATTGCCGTTGTTCGATCGAGTCGATGTGAACCAGCCGGTGGATACCGGCATGGGGCTTGCGGTGGTGGCCATGGCCAGGATTTTACACGCGGGAATAGTGCCTGATCAGGGCCAATGACTGCATGCGTTGGAGTGATTGTTCGAGCGCGCGCACATACGCGAAGCTGAGATCGCGCACCAGATCCGGGTCGTCCACCGCCCCGCCGAACACCGCGCTCTCCGCCCAGCCGAAGGTGGGCAGCTGCTCGCCCGCGAAGTCGATGAGATGGAAGCTGGAGCCGCCGAGCACCGCGCCCGAGGTGGCGGCGAACGGGATCACCCGCACCTCCACCGTCTCCAGTTCGTCGATCAGATCCGCCAAATAGTTCAGCTGCCCGCGAAGCACCTCCGGCCCGCCGGTCTCCTGCAGTAGGGTGCCCTCGCCGAACACCGCGGTCAGTTCGACCGGGTCCGGGCCGCGCAGCCGCTCCTGCCGACGCATCCGAATCGCCACCAGCTGCTCGACCTGTACTGGGCGGATCATCACATCAGCGCTGATCAGCGCGCGGGCGTAGTCCTCGGTCTGCAGCAGGCCAGGCACGACGAGGCTGTCGTAGCTGCGGATGCTCTGCGCACCGAACTCCATCCCGTACAACCGCTGCAGCTCCGGTCCGATCAGCGCCGACGACTTCGCCCACCACCCGCGCTGCTTGCTCGCCTCCAGTAGAGCGAGCAGCTCCGCGCGTTCCTCGGTCTCCACCTCGAGCAGCTCGAGCACCGGTCCGATGGTGCTGGTCGTGAGCACGCGCCTGCCCTTCTCCACGTGCGACCAGTTGGCCGGAGTGAACCCCACCCGCTCGGCGAAGCCCGCGGAGTCGAAGCCGCGCTGTTCCCGCAGCTCACGTAGCCGAAGCACCAGTTCCCAGCGGGCGACGGTCGGCGACACGGGTGCCATGCCTGGCGATGCTACGCCCCCTCCGACTCACCCGCGGGTGACTATTGTCAACCCAGTTGCACCCGGCTAGGGTCGGTAGCAGCGGTCGGTTTCCCAGCGATCCACCCGCATCGAGGCGAGGTTGTTCGTCATGACTACGTCCCGCACCGAAACATACGGCCATACCGGGCCCCCGGATTTCCCGGAGACCCAGGACGCGTTCGATCGCTGCCACCGGTATGGCTCGGAGCACGGTCTGTACGGCATCGTGGACCCGACCCTGGGGCGGATCATGCTGGAAGTCGGCTCCGTGGGCGCGGTCGTGATGCCCGCCGCATTCGGCAGGCAGGTGCGCGACCGGCTCACCGCGGGACTCGAACACCGGCCAGGGCCGATCATCGCGCATCCGCGCTCGGACCGCTGGACGTTCCTGACCGGCCCTACCGATAACTCATACCTGGATACCACGCTGTTCGCCGATCTGTTCCGGGTCTGCGCGTCGATCGCGCTGCCGGGCAGCCACATCGTGCTGCCCTCACCCACCGACGAACGCGGCGGCTATCGGGTCTGGGTCGACGCGCCTGAGGGAGACTTCCGCCGCGAACTCGCCGAGGTGATCACCGCCACCCGGGCGTGCGCCGCGGTCACCGGGGTGTAGGAGCGGGCGGCGGAGTCAGTGTGACGCTGTATTTGTCCTGTAGCTTCTGGTTCCACTCGCGTTCGCACTGATCGATTTTGGACTGGTCGTTGCCTGCCTTACTGATGCAGTCGATGAAGTCCTTGCCGCCGGAGTCGACGAAGAAGCTGTAGCCCACGACAGTGATCACGATGGCGGCGATGAGGCTCAGCACGCCGAGGACTAGGCCTGCGATCGCCATGCCGGTGCCACCCGCGGTACCCGAGCGGGCCTTGATCAGCGCGACTACGCCGAAGATTAGTGCGAAGATGCCGAACAAGTAACCGCCGACGACCGTCCAGCAGCTCAGCAATCCGAGGATGCCGAGCACCAGCGCGGTGATCGCGAGGCCCCTGCCTTTGGGCGACTCCTGCCAATAGGCGGGCTGGCTCGGCGGCGGGTACTGCCCCGGGGGCGGCGGGTACTGGCCGGGCGGGGGATATTGCGACATGGACTTCCTCTCCGTCAGTGCCTCGCGATGCTCGGTCCGGGCGAGGTGGTACGACAGTGCGCGACGGTCGCCGTCATCGCGCTCCCGACAGACCGCTCCCGACAGACCGCTCCCGACAGACATTGATGCGAAACGACTACTGGGCGCCCAATCGCGCGTGCATCTCCCACACCAGGATTTCCGAAGGCTGCCTCGCGACAACGCGCTGCCCTCCGGTCCTGGTCAGACGCACCGCGTCGCCCTCATATAGCGGGCCGACCCCCTCCATTTCCACCTCTCCGCGCGCGACGAACAGATGCAGGTACGGTGCGTCGGGCAGGTCTACGACCGATTCGACGCCCGGCTCCGCGCTTGCCATACGCGCCGCATGCAGCGCCGAATGGCTGCTGTTGATCGCGATGGCGGTGCGATCGCGGTAGCGCGGCAGGCCCGAGGCGACCGTCACCAGGCCACCGCCGGCCAGCTCGTCATCGATCTCCAGTTGTTCGTAGCCCGGGGTGAGGCCTGGTTCATCGGGCACCACCCACATCTGCACGAAATGCACCGGGTCCTCGTGCTCGGAGCGATGGTCATCCAGTCGCCACGAGTCGTTCTTCTCCGAGTGCAGGATGCCGGTGCCCGCGCTCATCCGCTGGGCAAGCCCGGGGTAGATGATGCCGCTGTGGCCGAGAGAATCCTGGTGCACCAGGCTGCCGCCGAGCACCCAGGTCACGATTTCCATGTCGCGATGCGGGTGGGTATCGAAGCCCTGACCGGGAGAAACGATGTCTTCGTTGTTGACGAGCAGCAGACCGTGATGTGTGTTGTCGGGATCGTAATGCTCGCCGAACGAGAACGAGTGCTTCGAATCCAGCCACGAGATCCGGGTCTTCAAACGGTCGCCGCCGCGGTGAACATCGATGTGTGGTGTCGTGAGTGTGGACATCAGGTCCTCCTCTCGGGACCGTGCACCGATCGCCATCCAGGGTAGGAGCACTCCCATCGCGGTACTCCACATTCCTAGTAAATTGTCCTGCACTCGGCATTTTACGCGAGCGACCACTGGGTGAACGGCAGGCGAGCAGAACCAACCGGTACGTCGAAACGCCGGGCCATCTCGCCGGATAGCGCGACCCAGCGCCGACCGCCAAGCGCCACAATGGAACCGGAGGTGACGACGTGCTGGGACCCGATGAACTCGCCCGGATAGAGCGGCAACTCCGCAGTGAAGCGCACCGCGACGGCATCACACATTTCGTGATCGGTGTCGCCGTGTTCCGCGAGCGCAGACTTCTAGTGGTGCGCCGGGTGCCCGACGACTATCACGGCGGTATGTACGAACTCCCCGGCGGCGGTGTGGAATCCGGGGAGACATTCGCCGAATGCGTGACGCGGGAATTGCTGGAGGAAACGGGGCTGCGGGTACGCGCCGTCACCAGCTTTCTGGCCGGATTCGACTACGCGACCCGGACCAAGGCGAAAGTGCGCAAATACAGCGTCGTTGTGGAGGCGGAACCGGGCGATGTCGCCCTCACACCACGGGAGCACGACGCGTTCGCCTGGATCGACGCGGGTGCGCTCGACGAGCTGCCGATGGCGCCGGATATGCGGGCGACGGTGAGCACGCTCCTCGACCAGGTTTGAGCCGGTCGAGAAGTTGTTCGCTCGTTGTCGAGCGGACGCAGTACCCTCGCGAACGTGTCGACTGGTCGCTCCGAAGGTCTGAGCTCCGCGGAGGAACGGCCCGCCCCGCTGCGCGCCGCGCTGCGTGAAAGCCCGGGCGTGTCGCGGCTGGCCGTGGTCCGGTTCGCCGGGCAGTTCGGCGACGGGATGTTCCAAGCGGCGCTGTCGGGCGCGATCCTGTTCAACCCCGAACGGCAGACCGATCCGCTGGCCATCGCCGCAGGCTTCGTGGTGCTGCTGCTGCCGTATTCGCTGATCGGACCGTACGCGGGTGCGCTGTTGGATCGATGGGACCGGCGCGCCGTGCTGCTGGTGGCCAACGTGTTCCGTGCGGCCTTGATCGGCGTGGTGAGCGCGGGACTGCTCGCGGGGATGGGGGAGACGCCGCTGCTGTTACTGGCGCTGGCCGTGGTCGGAATCAGCAGGTTCGTACTGGCCGGTGTGTCGGCGGCACTGCCCCGGGTGCTGGCTCGAGCGTGGCTCGTGCCGATGAACGCGGTGTTCACGACGGTGGCCGCCGGGTGTGCCGGGCTCGGCGCGGCTACCTCGGTGGCGGTGATCGGCCTGATCGGGGCGGGGGATTTCGCCTCGGCGGTCGCGGTGGCGCTCAGCGGAGCCGGTTCGGTGCTCGGCGCGGTGCTGGCGGCCGGGTTCCGCCCGCGGGTTCTCGGTCCCGCAGCCGAGGCGAAGCCTGGAGAGAACACCGTGCACGCCATCGCCGCAGGCCTGCGCACGGGCGCCGCGGCTGCCTGGGAATCGGTACAGGTCACCACGGCGATGCTGGGCATCGGCACACACCGGATCGTGTTCGGCGTGAATACGTTGATCATGGTGCTGGTATTGCGCCAGGCTCCGCTGGACGGCTCCGGGCTCAGCGGTGGTCTGGTCGGCTTCGGCGTCGCTATAGCCGCCACCGCGGCGGGCATGCTGGTTGCCGCCGTCGTCGCGCCGCTGCTCATACCCCGCTTCGGGCGCCCGCGCACGGTGGTCGCCGGTCTGCTCACCGCGACGCTGGTGCAGCTCACGCTCGTCACGCCGATCGCGTTCGCCGATTCGGCCACCGCGATGCAGCGTGCGCATCAGCTCCTGCTGGTCGGTGCGTTCCTGCTGGGACTGGCCGGACAGACGATCAAACTGACCGGTGACGTCACCATGCAGATCGACATCGATGACGCACGGCGCGGCCAAGTATTCGCGCTGCAGGACACCGTCTTCAACATCGCGTTCGTGCTGGCCATCGCCCTTGCTGCGCTGGTGATGCCGGAGGATGGGCGATCGCTCGCCGTAGTGCTGGCCGGCGCCGCGATCTACTGCGCGGGAATCGCGGCAATCGCGCTGAACACGCGCCGCGGCACGCTTACGCGATGATCGGTTCGTCGCCGAGCTTCCGACCATCGCGGCTCAACCAGTGCGCCAAATGTTCGGGGAGCGTATCGGCCGGGTATGGGGCACGATCGGGCAGCGCCGCCGGGTGATCGGCGTCCGGGTGCGGGGACCCCGAATCCGAGTGCGGCGCATCGGTGACCGAACGATCGGGCCCATCCGCCCCGGTGCGCACGATCCAGTCGAACGGCTCGCTCGCGGCATCGGCGGACAATCCCGTGATCTGGTGATCCCAGGTGCCGAGGCCGGTGGGGTCGGTGAAGAAGTAGTCGAGCACGCCGTCGTCGTCGAGATCCAGCGCCGCGATGTCCGCGATTCCGGAGCCGCCCGAATCCCACAGCGCGTCGTCGGCGAAGCCGTCACCGTCGAAGTCCAGCCCGACCGCGTCGGCCATGCCGGTGCCGGTGAGCTGCAGATCCGCCTCGCTGGTCCAGACGTGCACCCTCCCGTCACCGGTACCGAACACGTACTCGATCTCGTTCATATGTGTTTGGACGCGCACACCGTGACACCGGTTCCATTTCTCGAGTAATTCTCCGATTCCGTCGTCCCACATTCACAGACGCTATTCGGGTAAGTTGCTCTTTCTGCGGCCCGATTCGATAGGAGTCAACACGAGATGGGTTTTTCGGCGAATAACCCCGACGCGGTGCGAGAACTGCTGGGCGCGTGGAATATTCGATCGGCCCTATCCGTCCGGGATGCCGAATAGCCGATCGGCCGAACCGACGTGATGCGCGAATCCCGAATCACCTCCCCTTGTGCGCCCGCGCTGTTCGGCGCCCTACTCGCCGGAGTGCTCACTCTGCCGATGCCCGCGGCGCAGGCCGCACCGTTCCCGTGGGCGCCGCCACCGGTGAACAGCTGCGGCGAGGCCGGATTCGACCCACTCGATCGCGAGCCCGATCCCGCACAGCCGCCTCCACCGCCGCTGCCGCCGCAGATCGACATCCCGGTACCGATTCCGGAGCTCACACCGGTTCCGGTGCCCGACCCGCCGCAGGACAACACGCGGATCGTCCCCGCCCCGCTGCCGACCGATCCGTGCGAGAACCCGTGCCCCGACATCCGGGACACCCCGAAGCCACCGGAACCGGATCCCGACCCCAGCCCGACGCCGGACAACGGCATCGACGACGGGACCGGCTCGAGTTCGGGCTCCGCCTCCGGTTCCGGCTCAGGCAGCGGTTCTGGTTCGGGTTCCGGCTCAGGCAGCGGTTCCGGCGAGCCGATCAAGCTGCCGCGCATCGAGTTCGAGCCGGAGACCGAACCGATTCCCATCCCGGTGCCCGGCGTCCCCGGCGATGAACCGCAACCCGCCCCGCCGCAGGTGGTGCACCCGGCTGCACCGGGTCCGCTCGCGGCACCGATCGACGGGCCGCGCGTCGAGTCGGTGCGGCTGGTCGGGCAGGTGACCGGGCACGGCTCGGAGAATCGCACCGACATGCGCTGGCAGGTCGACGGCACCGACCTCGGCCTCATGTGGGAGACCGAGCCTGGCGAGGTCGCCGTGGTCTTCGGCGACACCTTCGGCAAGGGTTGGGGCGGCGGTGGCGCGGGCCACGACGACCAGGACTGGCGCAGCAACGTGATCGGCTTCAGCTCCGACCGCGATCTGTCCGACGGTCTGACGCTGGACACGTTCGCGCAGGACACCCGCTGCCACGCCGCGGAGATCCTGGGCAGCCGCAAGGTCAAGAACTGGGAGACCACCACCATCCCCACCTCCGGGTTCGCCATCGGGGACCGGCAGTACCTGAGCTATATGTCGGTGAACCGGTGGAGCCGCATCCCCGGCCTGTGGTGGACCAACTACGGCGGCCTGGCCTACTCCGACGACAAAGGGCGCACCTGGAAGAAGGACCAGCACGCCAAGTGGGACAACCTCTTCGGTGTCGGTCGGTTCCAAGTGGCGGCGATGGTGCCGCAGGGTGACCACGTCTATATGTTCGGCACGCCCAACGGTCGCATCGGCATGATCGGACTGGCCAGGGTGCGGAAGGACGAGGTGCTGAACAAGTCCGCCTACCAGTACTGGGTCGGCGGCACCTGGGCGCCCGCGGCCGAAAACCTGGCTACTCCCCTTGTGCTCGGCATGGCCAGCGAGCTGTCGGTGCGCTATGACCGGGAAACCGCGCGGTGGCAGATGGTCTACCTCGATTCGGCGCGGGGCGCGATCGTGCTGCGCACGGCCGCGAGCCCGCAGGGCGTATGGACAGACGCGATCCCGCTGGTGTCCACGAGCGACTACCCGAAGTCCTACGGCGGGTTCATTCACCCGTGGTCGACCGGCAAGGATCTGTACTTCATGCTCTCGGCGTGGGACAGCTACAACGTGTACTTCATGCATGCCCGGCTGGATTCGGGCCGCTGACGGCGACGTCACCGGGCTCGGTGGACCACCATGCTGCTGGTCGATGTGACGGACCGCCGTTCGGTATCGTGCGCGGTGTGATCGACCGGCGTGTATGCACTCAGAACGGGAGATTCCGGTGACCGAGACAGGCACGACGACCTCCGGTCCGGGGGAGCCGGGCTGGCAGTTCTGGATCGACCGAGGCGGCACCTTCACCGATGTGGTCGCCCGACGCCCGGACGGCAGACTCGTCACGCACAAGCTCCTGTCGGAGAACCCCGCGCGTTACGCCGATTCCGCGGTGGCGGGGGTGCGCGAAATCCTCGATGCCGCGGCCGACGGCGCGACCGGCACCGAACGCCGCATCGACACAGTCCGGATGGGCACTACGGTCGCCACCAACGCCCTGCTGGAACGCAAAGGTGAAGGAACTGTCCTGGTGATAACCCGGGGTTTCCGGGATGCCCTGCGGATCGCGTATCAGAATCGCCCGCAGATCTTCGCCCGCGAGATCGTGCTACCGGAACTGTTGCACGAGCAGGTGATCGAGGTGGATGAACGGGTCACAGCGGACGGTACGGTGCTGACACCGCCGGACCTGGAAACTCTCGCCGCCGAGCTGAAACGGGTGTACGCCGACGGTATTCGCGCCGTCGCCGTAGTGTGCATGCACAGCCACCTCTATCCCGCGCACGAAAGGGCGATCGGCCAGGTCGCCAGCGACATCGGATTTCCGCAGATCTCGCTGTCCAGCGAGGTGAGCCCGCTGATGAAGCTGGTTCCACGGGGGGACACCACCGTAGTGGATGCGTACCTTTCGCCGGTACTGCGCCGGTACGTCCAACAGGTCGCCGACCAGCTCATGGACGTACGGCTGATGTTTATGCAGTCCAACGGCGGACTCACCGAGGCCGGGAAGTTCCGTGGTAAGGATGCCATTTTGTCCGGACCGGCCGGCGGGATCGTCGGCATGGTCCGGATGTCCCAGCTCGCCGGGTTCGACCAGGTGATCGGCTTCGATATGGGCGGAACATCCACGGATGTCTCGCATTTCGCCGGCGAGTACGAGCGGGTGTTCAGCACGCAGCTCGCCGGTGTGCGACTACGAGCCCCGATGCTGGATATCAACACCGTCGCGGCCGGCGGAGGTTCGATCCTGCATTTCGACGGCAGTCGCTACCGCGTCGGGCCCGACTCCGCAGGCGCTCTGCCGGGGCCGACCTGTTATCGCGGTGGCGGACCACTGACCGTGACCGACGCCAACGTGATGCTCGGCCGCATCCAATCCGCCTATTTTCCCAGCATTTTCGGTACGAACGGCGATGAACCGCTCGACGATGAGCTGGTGCGAACCCGGTTCGCCGAGCTGGCCGCCGAGATAGCCGAAAGCACCAGGGACGATCGCACCCCGGAGCAGGTCGCCGAGGGCTATCTGCAGATCGCCGTCGCTAATATCGCGGCCGCCATCAAACGGATCTCGGTGCAGAAAGGTCACGATGTCACCCGGTACGCGCTGACCACGTTCGGTGGTGCCGGCGGCCAACTCGCCTGCGCGGTTGCAGATGCCCTCGGCATCCGCACCGTTCTCGTCCCGCCGATGGCCGGCGTGCTGTCGGCGCTCGGCATCGGGCTGGCCGACACGACGGCCATGCGCGAGCAGTCCGTGGAACTGCCGCTGCGTCCCGGGTCGATGCCGCGTGTCGCCGACACCGCCGACGCGCTCGAGTCCGCCGCTCGCACAGAACTGCTGGCCGAGGGCATCCCCGAGCAGCGAATCCGCGTGGTGCGGCGAGCTCAGCTGCGCTACGACGGCACTGACACCACCCTCGCCGTGCGGCTCACCGAACCCATGGGGATGACAAGGGATTTCGAGGAACGCCACCGCGCCACGTACTCCTTCACTATGGACCGCCCGATTGTTCTCGAAGCCCTCTCCGTCGAGGCGACCGGGCTCACCGAACAACCCGAGCTGTCCAGTCTCGCCCAACGCGCCGCAAGCGAGGCAGGTCCAGAAACCGTTCGAATGCACACGGGTGGTGTCTGGCGCGACGTCTTCCTCTACCGACGTGCGGAATTGGTGCCGGGCGAGACCGTACACGGGCCCGCCGTGATCACCGAGGCCAACGCGACCTCCGTCGTCGACGACGGCTGGCAGGCATCTGCGAACGGCATCGGGCACCTGATCATGGAGCGGACGACCGTGGTCGCGAGACCGGAGGCGGGTACCGAGGCGGACCCGGTGCTGCTTGAGGTTTTCAACAACCTGTTCATGTCCATCGCCGAGCAGATGGGTGCGCGTCTGGAGTCGACGGCTCAGTCGGTCAATATCAAAGAGCGCCTGGACTTCTCATGCGCGCTGTTCGATCCTGACGGCAATCTCGTCGCCAACGCCCCACACATCCCCGTCCATCTCGGATCCATGGGCACCAGTGTCAAGGAGGTCATTCGGCGTCGGCGGGAAGGATCGAAGCGACCCGGGGATAAGCACCGGGAGATCATGCGCCCCGGAGACACCTACGCGGTCAACGACCCTTACCATGGCGGCACCCATCTGCCCGACGTCACAGTAATCACGCCAGTCTTCGACTCGGCGGGAGAGCGGATCCTCTTCTACGTCGCTTCCCGCGGCCATCACGCCGAAATCGGCGGCATCGCACCCGGTTCCATGCCAGCGAACAGTCGCCGTATCGAAGAGGAGGGTGTCGTCTTCGACAACTGGCTGCTCGTGGAGAGCGGAAAGTTCCGGGAGGAGGAGACCCACCGGCTGCTGACCGAGGCGCTGTACCCATCCCGCAACCCGGCTACCAACCTCGCCGACTTGCGCGCGCAGATCGCCGCCAACGCCAAGGGCGTCGAAGAAGTCGGGAGGATGATCGAGCACTTCGGGCTAGACGTCGTCGAGGCATACATGCGCCACGTCCAGGACAACGCCGAAGAATCGGTGCGCCGCGTCATCGACGCGCTCGACGACGGTTCATACGCCTACGAGACCGACCTGGGCGCCATCATTCGGGTACGCGTCACGGTAGATCGCGAAAACCGCAGCGCAACTGTCGATTTCACCGGTACATCGGCACAGCTGCCTGGCAACTTCAACGCCCCCTATGCCGTTGCCAATGCGGCGGTCCTGTACGTCTTCCGCACGCTGGTCGATGACGACATCCCGCTCAACGACGGCTGTCTGCGGCCGCTGCGGATCATCGTCCCCTCCGGATCCATGCTCGCTCCCGCACCACCTGCCGCCGTCGTCGCGGGCAATGTCGAGACTTCACAGGCGATTACCGGCGCACTGTACGCGGCACTTGGCGTGCAGGCCGAGGGGTCTGGCACGATGAACAACATCACCTTCGGCAACGACCACAGCCAGTACTACGAGACCATCGGTTCCGGTTCCGGTGCTGGCGACGGCTTCGACGGTGCCAGCGTCGTCCAGACCCATATGACCAACTCCCGGCTCACCGACCCCGAGGTCCTCGAGTGGCGACTGCCGGTGTTGTTGGAGGAATTCTCAGTGCGCGCTGGCAGCGGAGGAGCCGGTCGCTGGCGCGGCGGAAACGGTGCCGTGCGCCGCCTGCGGTTCACCGAACCGGTGACGGTCTCCACCCTGTCGAGTCACCGCAAGGTCCCGCCGTACGGCATGGCGGGTGGTGCGCCGGGAGCGTTGGGCGTCAACAGGATCGAACGCACCGACGGTACGGTCGTGCACCTGAGCGGCGCGGATTCGGCGCAGCTTGGACCCGGCGACGTACTGGTCGTCGAGACTCCGGGCGGCGGCGGATACGGGTGCTGAATATTCCTGAGGCTCGGCGCGCCCACTAACGGGGCGGGGTGCGATGGCGAAGATACCTGCACTGGGTGGGGGTGGAGGGCAATCAGAAATCAAAGCACAAAGCGACAGCGTGGCACTGATGGCCAAGCTGTCGGCTTCACGCCTGCGCCCACCGTCCGGCGGACACCCCCGCGCAGAATGCGAGCCGGCGCACAGCATCATGGCTGTGTTCTCCGCCGCCAAGTACGCTCGGAGCAATCATGGCCATGTATTTCGATCCGAAGTCCTGGTCGCCGTGGCGCGCCGTCGATCTCGGGAAACGCCTGTTCGATCGATCCTGGCTGGAACAGTGGATCTCCCTCGGGACCGCATGGATGGACCCGGTGGCCGATCTCGGCGCCGGGACCGCCACGGCGCTGCTGCCGGACGTCCTGATGACTATGCTCAGCGAAGGTATCCTGAGCCGGTTCGGCGGGCAGGAGGTCAGCGCGACTCTACTCGGCCACAACCTCGACGCCACCCTGCAGGTGCTGAAGGTGCGCCGCCGTGGCGCGCACTTCCAAACCAAGACGGTGCTGTCGCGGCTGCGCTGGGACGACCACCGGATCGAGGCCGTGACGGTCATCGCCCACGGCGTCCGTCTGATCCCCGGCATGCCGACCAAGTTGCGCGCCGCACAGCTCGACATCGACGGCACCGTCACCACCGCCGCAGTGGTCGGCTGGCTCAACACCCAACCGCTGAGCTGGGCGCTCGACCTGCACAAGACCGGATTGATCCTGGCACGGCACCGGCGAATGCGAATGACCGCCCTGGTCGATGCGTCCGTGACAGACAACCGGCTCGGCATCGAAGTCCGCAAGGCCGCCTGGTTCGGCATCCGGATACCGCGCAGGATGGTCGGTATCCCCACAATGCCGCTGAACCGGCTGCCCAACAACGCCCGGATCATCTCCACCCAACGCGAAGACGATCTGATCCGGTTCCGGATCGAATTACCGGAGATCACCGGTTCGTTCGATCTGGCCCAGATCCGCTCCGCAATACTCGCGGGCAGCACCCTGATCGTCTTCTGACTCGGTCAGTTCTGCGTCTTCCGCCACTCCAGCAGCGCCGATTCGGCCTCGTCCCGGGTGAGCGGACCACGATCGAGCCGCAGCTCCTTCAGATAGTTCCAGGCCCGGCCGACCTCGGGGCCCGGCGGCAGGCCGAGCAGCTCCATGATCGCGTTGCCGTCCAGGTCCGGGCGAACCTTGGCCAGGTCCTCCTGCTGGCGCAGCCGCTCGATCCGCCCCTCCAGCTCGTCGTAGGTGGCGCGCAGCGCGGCCGCCCTGCGCTTGTTGCGGGTAGTGCAGTCGGCGCGGACTAGTTTGTGCAGGCGGGGGAGCAGGTCCTCGGCGTCGGTGACATAGCGGCGCACCGCCGAATCGGTCCATTGCCCCTTCCCGTAGCCGTGAAAGCGCAGGTGCAGGAAAACCAACCGGGCCACGTCCTCGGTGAACTGCTTCGGATACTTCAGCGCCCGCATCCGCTTGCGCACCATCTTCGCGCCCACCACCTCGTGGTGGTGGAAGCTGACACCACCGCCAGGCTCGTTACGCTTGGTGTCGGGCTTGCCGATGTCGTGCAGCAGCGCGGCCCAGCGTAGCACCAGGTCGGGGTCGCCATCCTCCTGGTCGATGGCCTGCTCCAGCACGGTGAGCGAATGCCAGTAGACGTCCTTGTGCTGGTGGTGTTCGTCGATCTCCAGCTTCATCGCGGGCACCTCGGGCAGCACCCGCTGGGCCAGCCCGGTCTCGCACATAATGTTGATGCCGTCGATCGGATGCGCGCCCGCGATCAGCTTGTCGAGCTCGACCCGCACCCGCTCGGCGGTGATCCGATCGATCTGATCGGCCATCGCGCTGATCGCCGCCCGCACCCGCGGATGCAGCTCGAACCCGAGCTGGGAGACGAATCGTGCGGCGCGCAGCATCCGCAGCGGGTCGTCGTTGAACGAATTCTCCGGCGCGGCAGGCGTATCAAGCATGCCCTCGAGCAGGGCGTCCATCCCGTCGAGCGGATCGACGAACGCCAAAGAGCCGTCCGCGCCGATCTTGACGGCCATCGCGTTCACGGTGAAATCCCTGCGCACCAGGTCACCTTCGAGCGAGTCGCCGAAGGTCACCTGGGGGTTGCGAGACACCCGGTCGTAGTTGTCCGCACGGAAGGTGGTGATCTCCAGCTGCTGGTCGTCCTTGGCCGCACTGACCGTGCCGAACGCGAGGCCGCCCGTGTCCCACAGATGATCGGCCCACCCGCGCAGCATCTCCTGCACCGCCTCCGGCCGTGCGTCGGTAGTGAAATCCAGATCGGTCCCCAACCTGCCGAGCACCGCGTCCCGCACGCTGCCGCCGACGAGATACAGCTCGTGCCCCCGCGCGGCGAACAACTCGCCCAGAGGCGTCAGCACATCGGACAGCCTCCCGAGGGTCACCGCCGCCGCGGCCAGCAATCGGGTACGTCTATCCAGCGCAGCGTCCTCGGACTTGGGCGAAACCACGAATGAGCAGCTTACCGAGGCGCGGCAACGAATATCGCGGCGCTACCCGCGCAGCACCCCCAGACATATAGAGCCATCCGCATCAACCGAGGCAGCGGCACCCGCCGTCCGGCGCAATTCGAGTCGCACCCGATCACCACGCACCGCCGCCCCACCACTCGCGGCCTACCTCCAGCCACCCGGACACCAACCGCCCGGCAGCCACCCCCTCCACCAGCCAAAACAACCGGTACCTCAGTTTCCTACCCAACGCATCCACCCGGCCCGGCCCCCGCTTTCGAGCGCAGCGAGACCAAGCATTCCCGTTCACGGCCCGGCTCGCGTCCGCTCCATCGACGCGCCCACGACGAAGTCACCACCGGCAACCACCCCCTCACCAGCCAAAACAACCGGTGCCACAGTTGCCCACCCAAACGCATCCACTCGGCTCTACACCCAGTTCCGAGCGCAGCGAGACCAAGCATTCCCGTTCACGGCCCGGCTCGCGTCCGAGCGGCCGCCGCGTCCGCGACGAAGTCGCCAGCGGCGGCCGCTCGGACGCGAGCCATCAAGGGGCCGTGAACACGCCGCGCCGCAGGCGCGGCAATTCAACACAGTAGGATTGCCAGGTGTCTCCGGCCGATCGTGCGAACAGTCGACGCCGCCAGCCTCGGCGCCGCGGTTCGGCCGCCAATGCCGCGAAGTCGCGGATGCGAACGGTCCGCGAGACCTCGGCGGGCGGACTCGTCGTCGACGGCTTGGACGGTCCTCGGGAAAAGCGCAGCGCGGCCCTGATCGGGCGCACCGACCGCCGCGGACGGTTACTGTGGTCGCTGCCCAAGGGGCATATCGAAGAAGGCGAGACCGCCGAGCAGACCGCGATCCGCGAGGTCGCCGAGGAGACCGGCATCAACGGTGTCGTAGTCGCCGAACTCGGCAGCATCGATTACTGGTTCGTTACCGACGGCCGGCGGGTACACAAAACGGTGCATCATTATCTGCTGCGATCGGTCGGTGGTGAACTGTCCGACGCCGACGTGGAGGTAACTCAGGTCGCGTGGGTTCCGTTGAGCGAGTTGAATTCTCGGCTGGCCTACGCCGACGAACGGCGACTGGCCGAGATGGCGAATAAACTGATCGACCGGATGGAGACCGGCAAGCGATGACGCGTGGACTGTTCCGGATCTTCGTGGCGGTCCTGACCATCCTCGGCCCGATGACGACGCTACCGCTGCTGATTTCCCCGGCAGCCGAGGCGCAGCCCACCGGGTCCGGGTCCTCCTCGAACCCGAAATTCCTCAAGCTGTCCCTGGATTCGGTGTCGCCGACCGCGGTGACCACAACCAGCGATCCGCTGCTCACCGTTTCGGGCACGGTCACGAATATCGGCGACCGCGTGGTGGACGACGTCAGCATCCGTATCCAGCGGGCGGCGGCCATTACCGCACCGAGCGGGCTGCGGGCGACGCTGCGCCTCGACCAGATCAACTACGACGTGACCGGCAGCTTCGAGGATGTCGCGCAGCGGCTGAATCCGGGCCAGCGCATGCAGTTCACGCTGAGCATTCCGTTGCGCTCCGAGAGCGGCTTGCCGTCGCTGAGCATCACTACCCCGGGCGTCTACCCACTGTTGCTGAATGTGAACGGCGAACCGGCGTACGGCACACAGGCCAGGCTCGACGACGCCAGGTTCCTGCTTCCGGTGGTCGGCGTGCCGCCCGCGGCGGGCGAAGACTCGTCGGGTGCGGCCGCCGAGCCGGTATCCGCGCCTACCGGCGCCCCGGTGGCAACGACGTTGCTGTGGCCACTGGCTGACCGCCCGAGGCAGGTCGCGGGCCGTCCGGGCAGTGTCGACGGCAAGGTGGAACTTACCGACGACGAACTGGCCGCCTCGCTCGGTAAAGGTGGCCGCCTCGATCAGCTGCTGGCCGCGCTGGAGGGGATGCTCAGCGCCGATGGCGGCCGGGACCGCGCCCTGGCCTCGGCGGTATGCCTCGCCATCGACCCTGACCTGCTCCTGACGGTACGCGCGATGACCAGGGGCTATCGCGTGCTGGCCAGTCCGTCCGACCCCGACGGCGCGACCAGGGCGGGCGCAGGCGCCGAACAGGCGCAGGCCTGGCTGGATCGGCTGCGCGCGCTGGCCGGGTCGATGTGCACGGTGGCGCTGCCGTTCGCACAGGTCGATCTCGCGGCGCTGGCCGCGGTGAACGATCCGGCACTGTCCGCGCGCGCGATCAACGAACCCGCCGACATCGTCGACTCGATTCTGACCACCCGCTCGGTGCGCGGGGTCAGCCTGCCGGATTCCGGCAGCATCGATGACGGCGCCGGACTCCTGTTGCGGAGCCACGGTTTCGGGACCGCTGTGCTCGCCGACACTGCGACCGTTCCGGAGGGCACCGCGGACTCGGCACAGTTGACCGAAAGCAGCCAGCCCACCGGCAATTCGAACTCACCTATCCAGACTGCGGACCCCGCGGGGCCGGAAGTCGTTCGGATGCCCGAGATCACCGCGATCCAGCCGTCCAACCCACCCGAGGCCGTGCCGCCGGTCAACGGCGCCGCGACGCCTTCGCCCAGTCCTGCGGCCGATCCTGCGATGCACACCGCGACCTTCGATATCTGGTCCGCGACGGCGCTCGCCGCGGTCGGCTCCAATCCGCCGACGCCGTCGTTCACCCCGTCCCGGGTCCGCTACGACGTCACCAACGATTCGCGTGCCGCGCGGCTGCAGGACGCGCTGGGGGCGGTGTCCTGGAGCGCACTCAACCCGGAGGCGAACGGCCCGCGCTCGCTGTTGCTCGTCCCACCGCAGCAGTGGGGTGCGAACCGGGACGAGGCGACCGCGCTGCTGCGTCAGGTCGACCTGCTGTTGCGCGCCAACCTCGCCACCGCTCGCCCGTTCCCCGACCTGGTGACGCTGCCGCCGGACCCGCAGCCCTACGAGCTGAACTACCTTGCGCAGGCCGCGCAGGACGCGGTGCCGGGCCGGTTCGTGCTTCCGGTGCGCGATCAGGGCCGTCGGATCACCGAGATGATGCGTGCGCTGGTCGACGTGCCAGAGGCCGAGCCGACCTCGCACGATTTCCTCACCCCGTTGCGAGACGACCTGATCCGCGTACTGAGCCTGTCGGATCGGCGCGCGGGCGACGCCGCGCAACCGGACACGTTCGCCCAGCGAAGGCTGGACCAGACCACCCGGACGATGGACAGCCTCTACCGTTCGGTCACCGTGCTCCCGCCGGGCGGGGTATATACGCTCGCGTCCGAGCAGAGCCCGTTGCTGCTGGTCGCGCGCAATGACCTGCCGGTTGCCATCCGGGTCCGGTTCCGGATCGGGGCCCCGTCGGAGACGAAGATCACGGATCCCGGCGAGCAGCAGCTCCCGGCGAAAGGGACGCGCTCGTTCCAGGTTCCGACCGAGGTCAGTGACAGTCGCAACTTGGTCATTCCCATCTCGCTGACCACGCCCGACGGGATCCCGCTCGGTAATCCCACGCAAGTCTCGGTGCGTTCGAACGCCTACGGCCAGGCTTTGGCGATAATTACCGCATGCGCGGGACTCCTGCTGTTCTTCCTGGCCGGCCGCCGTTTGTGGCGTCGGTTCCACGGGCAGCCCGATCCGGCGGACGAGGGCTTCGACCCCAGCACTCGGCGGCGGGTCAACCGCTACCGGCGCGCACGGAGACGGGTTCTTCGAGAGCAGGAGCAGCACCAGGAGGCCCGGTGAGCGGGCCCGCACCGACGGGCCCTCGCAAACCGCCTTTCACCTGCGTTGATGTGGTCTGCCGCAGTGTCGTATGGCACGGTGGAGGACAATCACAGTGTTCCCGTGCCGATACGGACCGGAGGGCGGCGATGGGCAGAGCGTTCACCGGTCACGGTGTCGGCGAGACGCGGCTCACCGCACCGACGGGGATGCGGATATCCCGGCGGGTACAGGAGGCATGATGAGCGACGATGACATATCGGCTCATCGGCCCATACCAGCAGATCGGCGTGACGGGCCATCCCCGCGCCGGGCGCCGGTCGCGCCATGGGAACGCCGCCCGCCTCTGCCTCAGGCCGAGTCCGAGGATCCGGACGTGAACGTCGGCCCGTACAGCGGTCAGATGCCGAGGGTGCCGCAGATCAGTCATCCTTCGGCCCCACCGCAGCAGCCGAGGCCGGGCCAGCGCATCCCGCCGCCACCGCAGCAGCAACCGAGACCCCAGCGGCCGCCGCTGCCGCCCCAGCGTCCCGGTCCCGTACAGCACCCCGGCCAGCGGCAGTACCCGCCGGGACCCCCTGGCCCCGCACAGCCGCGCTCGGTGCCGCCCCGTCCAGGGCCGGGACAGCCCGGTGCACTACCCATAGGACCACGGCCCGCGCAATCCGGCCCGCCCCCCGCCGCCGGGCCGCGGCCGGGCCCATCCCCGGCGCCCCCACGTCCGGGGCAGTCAGGTCCGATTCCGGCGACTCCGCGTCCGCCGCAGTCGGGCCCGATTCCAGCGGCCCCGCGTCCGCCGCACTCGGGCCCGATTCCGGCCACCGCGCCGGAGTCCGGCCGCGTGCCGCCGCCACGGTATGCCTCTCCGCAGCCGTACCCTCCGCCGCAGCGTCCGCCCGCTCCGGTCCGACGCGAGCCCGCCTCGCCGCACCGCCCCCGGACCCAGGAGTGGCCCGCTGCCACCGAGACCGCGGAGAAGCCCGCCGAGCCGAAGCAGACTTCGAGTTCCCGACTGCTCAGTGACTCCGGATCGATCGCCTTCGCGACGCTGATCAGCCGCATCACCGGGTTCGGTAAGCAGCTGCTGCTGCTGACTGTGCTCGGCCCAGCCATCGCGAGTGCGTTCACCGTTGCCAGCCAGATCCCGAACATGATCGCCGAGCTGGTGCTGGGCGCGGTGCTCACCGCGATCGTCGTGCCGACCCTGGTGCGGGCCGAGCAGGAGGACCCCGATCGCGGGGAGGCCTTCGTCCGGCGCCTGGTGACCGCCGCCTTCGTGGTCCTTGCCACGGCGGCGCTGTTGGCGACCGCGGCGGCACCGCTGCTGACCACGCACGTCTTCCTCTCCGACGACGGCAAGGTGAACACCGGCCTGACCACGGCGCTGGCTTTCCTGCTGCTACCCGCGATCCTGTTCTACGGAATGTCGGCGCTGCTCACGGCTATCCTGAACACACGGCAGATGTTCAAGCCCGGCGCGTGGGCTCCGGTGCTGAACAATCTGGTCGTCCTGACCGTGCTCGGCATGTATGTGCTGATGCCCGGCGAGATCACGCTGGACCCGGTCCGGATGAGCGACCCGAAGCTGCTGGTGCTCGGCGTGGGCGTCACGGTCGGTGTGGTGGTGCAGGCGGTCAGTCTGGTGCCGGCGATCCGCAGGGCAGGCATCGACCTGCGCCCGTTGTGGGGTATCGACGCGCGGCTCAAACAGTTCGGCGGCATGGGCGCTGCCATCATCCTGTATGTCCTGATCAGCCAGTCGGGTTTCATCTTCGCCACCCGCATCTCCTCGCATGCCGATGCGGCGGGTCCGGCGATCTACAACAACGCATGGCTGCTGCTGCAACTGCCCTACGGCGTACTCGGCGTCACGGTGCTCACGGCGATCATGCCGCGGCTGAGCCGCAACGCCGCGGCCGACGACACGCCCGCGGTGGTCGACGACCTCTCTGCCGCGACGCGATTGACCATGATCGCGCTGGTCCCGGTAGTCACGTTCCTCACGCTGGCCGGTCCGCAGGTCGGCCAGGCACTGTACGGGTACGGCAATTTCGGCGGCTCGGATGCCGCGCGTCTCGGGCTCGCGGTCAGCTGGTCGGCGTTCGCGCTGATTCCGTATTCACTCGTGCTCATCCACCTGCGCGTGTTCTATGCCAGGGAGCAGGCGTGGATTCCGACCTGGATCATCCTGGGCATCACCGCCGCGAAGATCGTCTTCTCCGCGCTTGCCCCCGTCGTCACCGATGCCGAGCATGTGGTGATCGCGCTGGGTGTCGCGAACGGCCTCGGCTTCGCGGTCGGCGCAGTGGTCGGCGGCTATCTGTTGCACCGCAGTCTGGGCGATCTCAGGATGGCCAACGTCGGCCGCACGGTGACACGTGTCGTACTCGCGTCACTCGCGGGCGGGGCGGTGATGTGGATAATCGACCGGGTACTCGGCCTGGATCGGCTGACCGAGTCCTTCGGTGGCCCCGGTTCGCTGGTCCGGGTGGCGATCACCGCGATAGTCATGTTGGCGGTGGCCTTCGGCCTCATGCGACTCGCCGGTATTCCAGAAATCGTCGCCATCACCGTGGCCATCTCGCGGCGCCTCGGCTGGACCCCGCCCGCACCGGATCTCGATCTGGAGAGCCCGGTCGAAGATCCCTATGTCACACAGGTGCTCCGCAGGCCCGACCCGTATCTGGCCTACCCGCGCTTCGACGCGTACATGGACGCCCAGACCATGGTGCTGCCAGTGATCAGAGCCGACGCCGTTGACATCACCGGTGTGGGCGAGTTCCCGTACCCTGTTCGGCAGAGAAGCACAAGTGGCGAATTCGCCGAAACCGCGACATATCAGGGCGAAGGAGGACCGAGGGTGAGCGACGACGCGGTGGGCGGCGTCCCAGCCGCCGATTCTTCTGCGACCACGGCCGGCGGACTGTATACGGATGTTCCGCCGACCGCGGGGGAGCCGTTGGATCCCGCGTACGCGAACAAGGCGCCGGGGACGACTCCGCCGAATCAGGACGCGGCGAGACCCCAGGACGGCCATATGCCGCCCCGCGATCCGATGTACGACACCGGGATGATCCCGATCGGGTCGCCGGAAATGCCGCCGATGGGTGGTGAAAACCTGGGCGCACGGCGAATTCCGCGCGGCCCCAAGCTGATTCCTGGCGCCTCGGTGGCCGGTGGCCGTTACCGGCTGCTGGCCGGCCACGGCGGCGCACGCGGCCTGCGGTTCTGGCAGGCGCTCGATATCAAGCTCGACCGCGAGGTCGCGCTGACGTTCGTCGACGCCGACCAGAAAGCCACCGACAACTCCGGCCACGACGGCCCGCAGGCGATCCTGTCGCGCACGCTACGCCTCGGCCGGATCAACTCGCCCGGCCTCGCCCGTGTGCTCGACGTCGTGCGCGGCAGTTCCGGCGGCATCGTGGTGGCCGAGTGGACGCCGGGCCGTTCGCTGCGCGAGATGGCGGAGACGGTGCCCTCGCCGATCGGCGCGGCGCGCGCGATCCGCGCTCTCGCCTCCGCGGCCGAGCTGGCACACCGAGGCGGCGGATCACTGTCCATCGATCACCCGGATCGGGTGCGCATCAGCGCGTCCGGCGACGCGGTGCTCGCCTTCCCTGGAACGCTGTCCGACTCGGATGCCCAGTCCGACGTACGAGGTCTCGGCGCGATGCTCTACGCGCTGATCACCGCGCGTTGGCCGATCCGCTTCGGCGGAGTCTCCGGCACCACAGCGACGATCGGCGGATTGCACCTCGCAGACCTCGGCCCGGACGGCACCCCGGTCGAGCCCAGGCAGATCCGTCCCGAAGTGCCATTCGAAATCTCCGCGGTCGCCGTGCGATCGCTGGAGTCGAACAAGGGCGTGCGCACCGCCGCCACCGTGCAGCATGTGCTCGAGCAGGCGTCGGTGGTCGACCAGAAGACCGATTTCATCCCGGTGCTGCGACTGGGCCAGCGCGCACCAGCGCGCACCGACGACTCGCTCGCCGATCCGGAACTGCTTGCGGCGGAGCGGGAACGGTCTCAGCGCATGATGTGGATCATGGTCGGGCTCGGCATCCTCGCCGCACTAGTTGTCGGAATCGTCATCTGGTGGATGGTCAGCGTGTTCGCGCCTGGCGCATCGGACGCGCCGCTGAACGAACAGCGCAACATCGGTCTCACGACCAACAGCCAGCCCTCACCGACACCGGCAGCCGCGGGCCCGAACATCGCGTCGAACGGCGTCCCGGTGCCGGTGACCGGTGTATCTGTGTTCTCGCCGGAAGGCACCCCCGATGGCGTCGGCCACGTCCAAGCGGTGCTGGACAACGATCCGGGCACCGAGTGGCGCACGGATCAGTACTTCCAGCAGTTCCCGGCCCTCAAGAAGGGGGTCGGCCTGCTGGCGACGCTACCCAGCCCGACCAAGCTGACGAACGTCTCGATCAACTCGCCCAGCTCCGGCACCTCGGTGGAGATCCGCACCTCGCCGACCGGCTCACCAACCCTGGATCAGACCCAGCTGATCGGCTCCGCCCGATTAGGCGACGGCGTCACCGACATCCCGGTGCACGCCGACCAAGCCGCCCGCTACGTGCTCGTCTGGATCACCGGACTGGGGAACTCCGGAGGTCAGTTCCAAACCGCTGTCACCGATATTCGTTTCGACGCCGCGCCTTAGCCCGGCCCAGGTAGGACTTCTGCCGCACGCATCGTTCGTGCAGGCCATTCGCTCGCGCGCCATGTGTCGCGCACTCCAATCAAGCTCAGCCCGATCGGTTTGTTGCTGCCAAATCGTTACGGACGATATGATCTTCTCGCGCTCTCAGCAGGGGAGCTTCCCGGGTTCTGGTGTCTCGTTCCTGGATGCTGCGAAATTTCGGCGATGGTCTACGGTGCCCGTCGCTGCTGTGAGCGTTGTCCAAGGGGTTGGCATTGTCGTCCGAATTGAACGAGGAACTTCGCGGGGGGACGTCGCGGCCGGTCGCGCACCGCGAACGCTCGTTCGTACCCGACGAATACTCTGATATCGAACTGCTGCAGGCGCATGTCCGCGGCCAGCGGCACGCGTTCGCGGAGCTGCTGCGCAGGCACAACGACCATCTCTGGCAGACCGCCCTGCGCGCGTCCTATACCCGGGAGGACGCGGCCGACTCGCTACAGGACGCGCTGCTATCCGCCCACCGCAGGGCGGCCTCGTTCCGCGCCGAGGCCGAGGTGCGCAGCTGGCTGCACGCGATCGTGGTGAATGCTTGCCTGGACCGGATCCGGCGCAACAAGACCAGGCGCGCGTTCTCGCTCTCACCCGAGACCATGCCCGAACCCGGCGATGACCGCGACGAGATGGCCGAGCTGGAGATGTCCATGATCATCGATCACGCGCTGTTCTCGTTGCCGCCGGAGCAGCGCACTGCGCTGGTGGCGATCGATCTGGAGGGGTATAGCGTGTCCGAGGCGGCAGCGATGCTCGGTGTGCCCGAGGGGACGATCAAGAGCCGGTGCGCCAGGGCGCGGCAGCGTTTGAAAGAGCGGTTGGAGTTTCTGCGTGATCCGGGGAACCGGAGGTAGCTGAGATGCGTCATTAATAGTGACGAACCACTGAACGATGTCCATGTAGTCCCCGTCGTCGAGGGATCCCCGTGATGTCAGATCCAAACAACGGAGGTGCGATGGCGACCCGGTCCGTGCCGCAGCCTCCGTTCACCGCCGACCTGCTCGCCGACCTGCACGCCGGCAATGTGACGCCGGAGCAGCGCGAGCAGTTGTGGCCGGTGGTGTCGCGCGATCCGGAGGCGCTGCGCTTTCTGCGCTCGCTCGACGACGTCACCGCGGAACTGCGCGCTCTCGGCCGCGACGAGCACATCATCCACGCCATGCCCGGGGACGTGGCCGCACAGCTCGCGCGGGTCGTCGATGAGTTGGACCTGTCCGAGCCTCCTACCGAGCCGAGGACCGCTATCCACCGGCTGTCATCCGGTTCCGAGGCTGAATCCGACGGCGAGTCAATGGTTTCCCAATCCGTTCCCGCACCGCTGGTCTCGCTCGACGAGCGACGCCACAGCAGGCGTCGCTGGCTCGCCGCGGCGGCCGCGATCGCGATGGTGGCGTGCGCAGGAGTTGCCGTGACGACGCTGCGCGACGACGACGACGTCGCGCCGACCGCTCAGCCGACCGTCCAGCCGACCGCAGGCAACAATGACGAACTGGGCGACGACCTCACCGCCACGGCCGCGCTCAGCGCGCTGGGCCGCCACGACATCTCCGGCTCGCTCGCGAGGCCGGGAGCGCTCGACCGCTGCGTCCACGCGAACGGACTGGACCGTGCGGTGCTCGGCTCGACCGACATCAGGTTCCAGGGCCGCGACGCGGTTCTCATCCTGCTCCCCGGCCCGCGCCCGCCCAAGATCACCGCCCTGGTCGTCGGGACCGGTTGCCGCACAGACGATCCTCAGCGGAGAGCGCTGCAGGACATCGGCTGACACTGCGATCTCGGCCACGCTCGTGGTGTGACCCGGTCAACGTGGGAACAACAGCCATTACCCTGTTGTTGACCGCTACGTCCACCGATTCTCCCCGGAAGGCCCCATGAGCACGCCAGTTTCCGACCTGATCATCGTCGGCTCCGGCCCTGCCGGCTACACGGCGGCCGTGTACGCGGCCCGCGCGGAGCTCCAGCCGCTGGTGTTCGAGGGAACCCAGTTCGGCGGCGCACTGATGACCACCACCGAAGTGGAGAACTTCCCAGGCTTTCGCGACGGCATCATGGGCCCGGATCTTATGGACGAGATGCGCGAGCAGGCCAAGCGGTTCGGTGCCGACATCCGCACCGAGGACGTGGATGCCATCGATCTCAACGGTCCGATCAAGAAGGTCACCGTCGGCGATCAGACCTACCAGGCGCACGCCGTGATCCTCGCCATGGGCTCGGCCGCCCGCTACCTGAACGTGCCGGGTGAGCAGCGGCTGCTCGGCCGCGGTGTCAGCGCTTGCGCCACCTGCGACGGCTTCTTCTTCAAGGGCCAGGACATCGTCGTGGTCGGTGGTGGCGACTCGGCGATGGAGGAGGCCATCTTCCTGACCAAGTTCGCCTCCAGCGTCACCATCGTGCACCGCCGAGAGGAGTTCCGCGCCTCCCGCATCATGCTGGAGCGGGCAAGGGCGAACGAGAAGATCGAGTTCGTGCTGAACTCCGAGGTGCTCGAGGTGCACGGCGAGAACAGCGTCACCCACCTGACCCTGCGCGACACCCGCACCGGCGAGATCTCCGAACTGGCCGCGACCGGCCTGTTCGTGGCGATCGGCCACGATCCGCGTAGCGAGTTGGTCGAGGGCCAGGTCGAGCTGGACGACGAGGGCTACGTGCAGGTGCTGCACCCGTCGACCGCCACCGATGTGCCTGGCGTTTTTGCCGCGGGCGACCTCGTCGACCACACCTACCGTCAGGCGATCACCGCCGCGGGGACCGGCTGCCGCGCGGCTATCGATGCCGAGCGCTGGCTCGCCGAACATGGCGACATCACCTCGAACCGCCTCGAGAACGCGGGCGACTCGGTTTCCGTACCCGCCAACTGAGCTTCCGTCTCGTTTCACCGCAAGGAGAGAGAATTTATGGCCGAGTCTGCCAAGACGGTCACCGTCACCGACGCGTCCTTCGCCGACGACGTGCTGCTCAGCGAGAAGCCCGTCCTCGTCGACTTCTGGGCCGACTGGTGCGGACCGTGCAAGATGGTCGCCCCAGTCCTGGAGGAGATCGCAGGGACACATGCGGACAAGCTGACCATCGCGAAACTGGACGTGGATGCAAACCCCGGCACCGCCCGCGATTATCAGATTCTTTCGCTGCCTACTATGATGCTGTTCCGCGGCGGTAAGCCGGTCAAGCAGATCGTCGGAGCGAAGGGCAAAGCCGCCCTTCTGCGGGAACTCGAAGGCGTCATCTGACGACGCGATTCGACGACGCGCCGTAGGATGCCTGGACCCGGGATTGCCGAAATCCGGTCCAGGTTTGAGACAATCGACCGACGCTCCGGTCGTGCGAGGGTGTGTGCCATCGCATGAGTGGGTACCCGCGGGTTGACGGAAGGAAAGGGCTCTCACGCATGCACCGACTTCGTCACGGCGATACCGGTCCAGCCGTAGCAGAGGTTCGGAGCACCCTGGCAAGCCTCGGGTTCCTACACGCCCATGTCAGTACCGGGCGCGCGGGCGCGCGCGAGTACTGGATGGACAAAGACGCTATCTTCGACCATCACCTCGACTCCGCGGTGCGCGCGTTCCAGCAGCACCGCGGGCTCTTGGTCGACGGCGTAGTCGGCCCCGCGACCTACCGTGCACTGAAGGAAGCGTCCTACCGGCTCGGTGCGCGGACGCTGATCTACCAACTCTCCGCGCCGCTGTACGGCGACGACGTGGCCACGCTCCAGCGCAGGCTGCAGGACCTCGGCTTCTACGTCCACCGCGTGGACGGCTACTTCGGTCCGCATACCCATGACGGGCTCACGGCCTTCCAACGGGAGATCGGGCTGGCCGCCGACGGCATCTGCGGTCCCGACACGCTGCGCTCGCTCGACCTGCTCGGTGCAAGGGTCACCGGCGGCAACCCACACCGGATCGCCGAGGAAGAGGTGGTACACCGCGCGGGTCCGCAGCTCACCGGCAAACGGATCGTCATCGATCCGGGCCTCGGCGGACCGGACAAGGGCTACGTGGTGCCCACCGAGTACGGCGACGTCTACCAGTCGGAAGTCCTGTGGGACTTGGCAAGTCGCCTGGAGGGCCGGATGGCGGCGACCGGTATGGAGACCTTCCTGTCCCGGCCGTGGGGCGCCAATCCGACCGACTCCGAACGCGCCGACACCTCGAACGCGTTCGACGCAGATCTCATGATCTCGCTGCGTTGCGCCGTCAACCCGAGTCCGCTGGCCAACGGCGTTGCCGGATTCTACTTCGGTAACTCGCACGGCTCGGTGTCGATGATCGGCCAAGTGCTGGCCGGATTCATCCAGCGCGAGGTCGTAGCGCGAACCTCGTTGCAGGACTGCCGAACCCATGCACGAACCTGGGATCTGTTGCGACTCACCAAGATGCCGACCGTCCAGGTCGACATCGGTTACCTGACAAACCCGTACGACGCCTCGGTGCTCACCAACCCGCGTATGCGCGACGTGATCGCCGAAGCCATCCTGATCTCGGTGAAGCGGCTGTACCTGCTCGGTCAGGATGACCAGCCCACCGGCACCTACACTTTCGCGGAGCTGCTGGCAGAGGAGCTTGCCGCGGCGGATCGGATGTAGTAGGGGTCCCAATCGAATCACGAAGCGCTACTTGCCATTTCCTATCGGCAAGTGGCGCTTCGGATATCGATTCGGTTCAGCATGCTCCGACGCGGGCCGGAGGAGCCATCGAGGCGGCGGCGAGCAGCTGGTCCAACGCCCGTTCGACGTCTTCCTTCCAGCCGTGATCGGAATTGAGCTCCAACCGCAGCCGCGGGAATCTGTGGTGGGGAGCGACCACCTCGAAGCCGACGTCCTCCAAGAAGTCAGCGTCGACCATGCAGGTCTCGGGCGAGCATTCGGTCATTGCGCCCGGCACGCCTGCGCCCTTGATCGGCGCGATGATCCGCTCCATCAGGGTCATCGAGCCGAATCGCTCCGACAGCGCCCGCGCCGGTGGGTCGGTGCGAATACCGAACGCCTCCAGCGCGCGGACACCGCGGCGCACCAGATCGGCCACGACAGCCTGGATCAGCCGGTGGGCGATGTCGGCATCCTGATAGGGGAATTCGGCCCGCAGCGTGGTCAGCAGGACCGCGTCTGGGCTCACCGGAGATGTGGGGAAGAGGGTGGCCCGCGGCACCGCGCTCGGCGGCGCGTACAAGGCGCAGCCAGCGATGTTGCCGTCGACATTCGCCACCTGCCCGCACGAGCCCCACTCCAGCATCACCGTCGACAACCAGGCTTCCTTCTCGAAGACCGGATCGCTGAAGTTGCGGGAGTCCTCGGCCACGGCAGGATCTATCTCCCAGAACACGCAGCGCCGCGCATGTGCGGGGAGCTTCTCCAGTCCACCGAGGGTTAGTGCTGTGACGCTGGTCGACACCGCTCTGCTCAGCCTCCAGCTGTCCGATTCATCCACGCTCATGCCGCATCAATGGTTTCTCGCCAGCAAGAATAAGCGATCAAAGAGAACCCGCCTCATTCCATATCGCTGTGCTGTTGGTCGGAGAACTTGTGGTGTTCCGCGGGGAGCCGTGCAACGCCCCGCGACCCACGTGAACCCACGCCGTCACAGTGACGTTTCGGCAGCGGATCCACACCCATCGGAATCACAAGCTATTTTTGTCACTTCTGTCACACAGTGGGAGTGTTCTGCTCCATCAGGGCGACGATGCGCTCGAGGTCTTCGACCGATCCGAATTCGACGACGATCTTGCCCTTGCGCTTGCCCAGACTCACGGTGACCCTGGTGTCGAACGAACCGGACAACCGTTCCGCCACGTCTTGCAGCCCGGGCATGTGAATCGGTTTCCGCTGGGGAGCGGGGGAGGGCGCTGTGGCGTCCGGATCCCGGTTCGCCAGCGTGACGGATTCCTCCGTGGCGCGAACCGAGAGGCCCTCGGCGACGATGCGGGCGGCGAGCACCTCTTGAGCATCCGCACCCGCCTCGAGACCGAGCAGTGCCCGCGCGTGTCCGGCGGACAGCACGCCCGCTGCGACCCTGCGCTGCACCGGAATAGGCAGCTTCAACAGACGGATCATATTTGTCACCACGGGGCGGGAACGACCGAGCCGGGCCGCCAATTCCTCGTGCGTAACGTCGAATTCCTCCAGCAGCTGCTGGTAGGCGGCCGCCTCTTCGAGCGGATTCAGCTGTACCCGGTGAATGTTCTCCAGCAGGGCGTCGCGGAGCATCGACTCGTCCGCGGTCTCCCGGACGATCGCGGGGATGATTGCCAGGCCGGCCTCCTGACAGGCCCTCCAGCGTCGCTCGCCCATGACGAGCTGATAGCGGTCGGCGCCTGGCACGACCCTGCGCACCACGATCGGCTGCATCAGACCGAACTCGCGGATCGAATGCACCAGCTCGGACAGCGCTTCTTCTTCGAAGACCGTGCGCGGCTGCCTGGGGTTCGGCTCGATCTGATCCGGCGGAATCTCTCGGTAGATCGCGCCACCGGCCGCGAGTTCGGCGCTGTCGTCGGTGGGGTCGGGAACCCGGTGCAGGTAGGTTGAGGCGGGCTGCGGCCCGATCGGATCCAGACCGATGACGCTTGCCGCGGCGCTGCTGAGGCCCGGCGTGGCCGCCGGTGCCGTCGGTATCAGCGCGGCTAGACCGCGCCCTAGCCCACCCTTCTTCGCCTGACTCATCGGTCTATCGACCCCTTCCTCGTTCCGCCACCAAACCGGACTTGCCGAGCATCAGATCGGCACGCCGAGTCACTCCACCGACTTCGTCGCGGGGCCAAGCACTATCGCGCGGGCCGCGATCTCGCGACCAGCATCCAGGTAGCTCATCGCGCCCCGGGAGCCTGGATCATAATCGAGAACCGTCATGCCGTAGCCCGGCGCCTCCGACACCTTCACACTGCGCGGAATCACCGAGCGCAGCACCACATCGCCGAAGTGCCCACGGACCTCCTCGGCGACCTGGTCCGCCAGCTTGGTCCGGCCGTCGTACATCGTCAGGATCACGGTCGACACATGAAGCTCCGGATTCAGGTGCGCCTGCACCAGACCGATGTTGCGGAGGAGCTGACCGACGCCTTCCAGCGCGTAGTACTCGCACTGGATCGGGATCAGCACCTCCTTAGCCGCGACCATCGCGTTGACGGTGAGCAGACCCAGTGAGGGCGGGCAGTCGATCATCACGTAGTCGATGTCGTACCCGGCGATGTTCGCTTCTTGAATAGCAGCCTTCAGTCGCCCCTCCCGGGCCACCATCGACACCAGTTCGATCTCGGCGCCCGCCAGATCGATAGTCGCGGGAACGCACAGGAGTCGTTCACTATGCGGGCTCTGCTGGATCGCGTCCCTGATGGAGACCTCGCCGATGAGGAGCTCGTAGCTAGAAGGGACGCCCGAGTGATGCTCGATACCGAGGGCAGTACTGGCGTTGCCCTGCGGATCGAGATCGATCACGAGCACCGTCATCCCCTGATGAGCCAGAGCGGCCGCCAGATTCACCGCGGTGGTCGTTTTCCCGACGCCGCCTTTCTGATTGGCGATCGTGATGATGCGTTGCTCGTGCGGTTTCGGCACAGTCACCTTTCCTGGATGGAGGACCTGACTTGCACGTTGAGCTTCGGCGGCTATCGGGGTCTCACTGGGGGAGATGTGCCCGAACGGTGTGCTTCCGAATGCTTCCGCGTCGAAATTGCTGGAGTCCAGCATCCCCGGCACGCGCGACGTCGTTTCCCGTGAAACATTCGCCGGACCGCTCGACATAGACAGCTCCTTACCCGAGAACTTCAGACGACGTGTACGCGCCAGGCGGGGACGGCGCCGTGTCTGGCAACAGCCTTTGTCGAGATCGAACATGATGCTCAACCGGGTTCGCGGCGCCCGATCGACCGAGCGGAGCCCTTGCCGATGTGACAACCAGATTCCTCCGTGGCATCTACGCTCACGCCCAACGCCCACTAGCTTGCCAGCACTGAGCGCGATAAGAAAGCTGAATCGCGGCGACGCGCAAAGGGACACGCAAAACCGCAGGATTCGAGACTCGGTGTTCGCTGTTTCACATGAAACATTGGTGCCACAAGAGGCTTCCGGCGGATCGGCCCCCTTGGCTTTCCGTCCCAACGTGCATCCCATGCGCGGTGGAGCACGGGTGAGTGGACGGGACCTTGATGTGCCCGCACCAAATGGTCGTCGGAGTTGCCGTGGCCCAACGGCCTGATCCTGGCGGAAGCGGTACTGCGAGTGGGATCGAATCACGATGCGAGGATGCGGCGTTGGCTTCTGCATGATTCCAGGAGAGTCGGCGGGGCCGAACCGGTGTGGCGGCGCGGACCAGTGCAGGGTTATGCCGCAAGCGGCTCGGCGGATTCGATCCCGATTGATCGGGGGAGCGAGCTGCGCCCCGCCACACAGACTGGCACTGCTCTGCGGAATTTTCCTGCGACGCGCCTCAGGCAGATGTTTCACGTGAATCCATTCGGGCGAGCTAGATTTCTTCGACACTGAGCCAACCGGTACCGCCGCTCGGATCGCAACTTCCATACTGGCGCGCCCCGGAAGCCCTCGCGTCGTCTGAAACCTGAGAGTCGCCTCGTTAGCCCCCTGTCATGCAATGCGACGGACTAGGTGCCGACATGGCGCCGAGGTTGATTCACGTGAAACATCGGCGAGTCACCACAGAACAGTTCGTCAAGCAGCTCCAGATCTGGTCCGCTGCCTCTTCCCATGCGATCGGACAAGAACCTGAAGAACCCCAGCTACTTCAATCACGAACGCTGTTGCGACGAATGGACTGCAGGAATCAACCTTGCGGGAACATGGACACGGCCGGAGACGGCGAAAGCCACTGTGGGTCGCCTCTCGGTGTCGAGGTAGCAACGGATGCACGGCGCTTCCAGTCGGGGAGTGATGCGAGAGTGACTCGGATCCACACCGCTTGTCCCGCGGGTCCGCTACCTTCCGTCAGAGTGACGAAATGCGCCGCCCCTCAGAGGCGCCCGTCCGCTACCCGCAATCGACCGCACCTGTTAGGCCAGCACGAGGTGCCCGATGGAACGGACCTCACACGCACCCGTTGGGCGAACCGAATTCTCCTACTTGGCCTTCCGAGCCGAACGCCTCACTCGCCCACGCTCGTCCGTCCCGCTGCGGCCTGCGCCCTTCGCTCGGCGCTCGACCGTCCGCTCTACCCGCCGCCGCGAGCTCCGCTCGGCACGGGGAAGCCGCTCGGCGCTGATCACCATCGTCGGCGTGGACACCAACCCGACACCGCACTGGAGAACGATCGCGTTACCCGCGCCGGCCCGAGCTAGCGCTTCTCCATCGCGTTCAAGTTCCTCCGCCGCGCTGGCTCCCTTGAGCGCGAGCATGTGTCCGTGGTCGCGGAGGAGAGGGAGCGACCACTGGGCCAGCTTCCCGAGGGGGGCGACCGCGCGCGACGTGACGACGTCGGCTCCGCCCGCCTCCTTCATCACGCCCGATTGCTCGGCGCGGCCGCGCACAACGGTCATGTCCAACCCGGCCGACTCGATGAACTCGCTCAGGAAGATCGTGCGGCGCAGCAGCGGCTCGACCAGGGTGATCCGGAGGTCCGGTCGAGCGATCGCGAGCGGGATGCCAGGCAGCCCGGCGCCACTACCGATGTCAACCACGGACGCGCCCTCGGCGATCAGATCGCCGAGCACCGCGCAATTGAGGATGTGCCGATCCCAGAGGCGTGGCACCTCACGGGGGCCGATCAACCCGCGCTCCACACCGGCGGTTGCGAGCGCCGCGCAGTATCGCCGCGCGAGATCGAGTCGGTCACCGAAAACGGTTGCCGCCGACGCGGGTGGCTCCAGCTCTGTTGGCACCGCGGTGATTCCACCGAGATCTCGTTCCACGTGAAACATCCTTCCGAACTCGAGTCGATCAGCGAGCGAGCAGTCGGGCGCCGGGCACGAATAAGGCCCCCGGTCCGAAGACCAGAGGCCCTATCCAACCACTACCCGTCCCCGCCGCGAAACATGACGCCCTCGGGAAAGTCTGATGTTCAGGAGGGAACGACCACCACGTGACGGTTCGGCTCGACACCTTCGCTCTCGCTGCTGACACCATCGACCGCGGCCACCGCGTCGTGCACGATCTTGCGTTCGAACGGCGTCATCGGCGCCAGCGGCTCCGGCGCACCCGAATCCAGCACGCGCTGCGCCACGGCCACGCCGAGCGCGCTCAGCTCCGACCGACGCTTGGCACGCCACCCCGCCACGTCCAGCATCAACCGACTGCGCACACCCGTCGCCTGCTGCACGGCCAGGCGAGTCAGCTCCTGCAGAGCATCGAGTACCTCGCCGTTGCGGCCGACGAGCTTCGCCAGGTCGCGGCCGCCGTCAATACTCACGATGGCGCGATCGCCTTCCACGTCGAGATCGATGTCGCCGTCGAAGTCCAGCACATCGAGCAACTGCTCGAGGTAGTCGCCCGCGATCTCGCCTTCTTCGATGAGTGCATCCTCTGCATCGTTCACGACATCGCCGGTGTCCGTCTCGGCGTTCACCATCGTCGTCGCCACTGTGGCGTCCCCTCCGTCAGTCTCAATAGTCATTTGATTTCCTTCATCTGCTCATCGCGCGCGCCGGGCACTCGCCGCCGGGCGGTATTCGCGATCAAGGTTTGCTCAGCGATCGCGGCGGACCAACTAGCCCGCCGATCATGTAGTCAGCGCCTGCGCTTCTGGTTCGGCCTGCCTCGGTTGCCCGACCGTTTCTGGCTGCTCGAACGGCGTTGACCCGCGGCTTGTTTCGTCGGCTTGGCGGTGCCGTTCGTGGACGGAGCGGCGTCGGCCGCCTCCGACGGCTCGGCCTCTGTCGCAGGCGCCGGCTTCTTCTTCACGTTGACCGGCTTGGCGCCCGGCTTCGGAGCGTTCTGCGCGCGCTGCTCCAGCTTCGCCTGCTTCTTGGCTTCCTCTTCCTTCGCCATGCGGCCGAAGACGAGGTGCTGCTGCCCATAGGTCCAGATGTTGTTGGAGACCCAGTACAGCAGGATCGCGATCGGCAGGAAGGGACCACCGACGAG
This sequence comes from Nocardia sp. NBC_01730, assembly GCF_035920445.1. Taxonomy (NCBI): domain Bacteria; kingdom Bacillati; phylum Actinomycetota; class Actinomycetes; order Mycobacteriales; family Nocardiaceae; genus Nocardia; species Nocardia sp. NBC_01730. The sequence goes on from NZ_CP109162.1 coordinate 5,979,737, forward strand.
CACGCCGAGCGGGAACACCCACAGTGCGAGCTTGTTCATCATCGCGGCCTGGGGGTTGGCGGCGGCCTCAGGGGTTTGCCGCGTGACCGACGCGCGCGCGTTGAAGTGGGTCGCCAGACCGGCGATGACCATCAGCGGGATGGCGACCAGCGCGATGCTCAGCTTGCTCGGCACGCCGCCGAAGTCGGCGAACGCCTGCAGTTCGTTGACCGGCGTGGTGATGAACGCCGAGATCGGCGCGCCGAAGATACGGGCGCTCAGGAAGGACTGGACGTCAGCGGCGCTGAAGACGTAGTTCGCGGTATTCGCGTTCTGCTCGGGTGTCAGGCCGAGCTGGCCGAAGGCGTGACCGGTCCGGTTGAACGAGCGCAGCACGTGGAACAGCCCGAGGAACACCGGCACCTGAGCGAGGATCGGCAGGCAGCCCATCAGCGGGTTGAAGCCGTTGTCCTTCTGCAGCTTCTGCATCTCGACCGCCATCTTCTGGCGATCGTTCTTGTACTTCTTCTGCAGCTCCTTGATCTGCGGTTGCAGCTCCTGCATCTGTTTTGTGGTGCGCACCTGCTTCACAAACGGCTTGTAGAGCACCAGACGCAATGTGAACACCAGAAACACCACGGCCAGCGCCCAGGTGAGGCCGTTGTCCGCGCCGAACGCGAACCCGAAGACCCGATGCCAGAACCAGAGGATCCAGGACACCGGGTAATAAATGAAGTCGAGCACGGCTCTATGCACTCCCGTCGTTCGTGTCGCCGATCACCGCGTGCGGCGATCCTTTACAAGCGTTCGGCCCCGACGGAGGCTCGGCAGGCAGGTTCGGTTCCTGCGGCGCCGCGTCGGTAGCTGCCTCGTCTGCCGGATCGGTGCGAAGGGTGCTCCGCTTCCGTTCCGGGACGGGGTCCCACCCACCAGGGTGCCAGGGCGCGCATTTGGCCAAGCGCACGACCGTCAATCCGAGCCCGATGAACAGGCCGCGGGTGCGAAGTGCGGTGACCGCGTACTCGCTGCAGGTCGGGGTGAATCGACACACCGGCATGCGGGTGGGGGAGATATAGGTCCGATACAGCTCGATCAGAAAGATCAGTGCGTTCACGGGCAGGCGGGCGATCTGCGCGGACACGCTCATGCCGGACCGCCCGAGACCGTGGCGGCGACGCCGAGCTTGCGTAGTGCGCCGTGAAGCTGGCGGAAGAGGTCATCCGAGGACACTGTCGCGGCGCCCGGCAACGCGCGGATCACGACGTCCGTCCCGGCGGGCAGTTCGGCAATCACCTGGGCGCACATATGACGCAGGCGGCGGGCGATGCGGTGTCGAATCACCGCATTGCCCACCGCCTTGCTGACGATCAACCCGAATCGCGGCCCACCTACGCGGATCAGCGCATCGTTCGGGATCGGATCGTCGTGTCGTCTATCAGCGCCCACGACTCCGTCATACCCGTGAACGAACGCATGCACGACCAGATCCCGCCTCCCGATTCGCTGGCCGCGGCGCACCGTCCGGGAGAAGTCGGCACGATGATGCAACCGATACGGCTCAGGCAACACCCGAGCGTCCGAGAGCGAGGATCAGGCTGTGAGTTCTGCGCGGCCCTTACGGCGACGCGCCGATACGATGGCGCGGCCCGCACGGGTGCGCATCCGGAGGCGGAAGCCGTGAACCCGCGCCCGACGACGGTTGTTCGGCTGGAACGTCCGCTTGCCCTTGGCCACGGTCAACACTCCTCGAGTAGGTGGGCACCAGGTAGTGCCCGAAGCTTGTCGGTGATACGTGTATTGCGCGAATGAATCGCAGGTCTGGTCATCATCAGCGCGCGTCGGTCCTGGCGCACAGTCGGTCGATCACGACCTAAACGCGGTCAGCACAAGACCGCCACCGCACCAAGGGGTGACTGTACGAGGGTACTGATCGGCCCGTGACGGGTCAAACTCGCCCCACCCGACCGGATCAGGCCGCTCGACCAGGCAGTATCCGGCGCCGAAGAGCATCGGCGTCCTCGCGGTAACCGTGAGTTCGTCTATACCCCTGGTCACAGCTCACTTCGACCACCACCGTACTTAGCCAGGCGATTGCTAAAGAACCGCAGGTCGTAGCGTTGTGGTCGACACGCGTGTGCGCGTTTCCCTGTTCCCCAAGGTTCTCCACATCTGTGGATAATTGTGTGGAAAGACCCCCGGAGTGGCATATTCGTAGGGCCGACGGTGCCACGCCGCCGCCTGGACGGGGGACCCGGGCAGTGTCTGAACCGGTTACGGACGTACGCAGGATCACGGTACCGACCTCGAGAACGGTCGCATCACACCCTCCCCGCGTGCTCCGGCCGTCTGCTCCTATCGACCTACTTCCGGGGAGGAAACTGCATGGACGACGAGCAGAACGTGTTGGCCACGGTGTGGCCCGAGGTTGTGACCGAGCTGACCACCGGCTCACCGGACGGTGCAATCCCCCCGGTGACCAGAGCACAGCAGGCCTGGCTGAAACTGGTCAAGCCGCTGACGGTCGCACAGGGTTTCGCCCTGCTCTCAGTCCCTTCGTCGCTGGCACAAGAGGCCATCGAACGCGATCTGCGCGAGCCCATCCTGCGCTCGCTCGCCCGCCGGCTCGGTCCCCAGGTGGAGGGACTCGGTGTCCGGATCGCCGCGCCGACCGCGCCGACCGCCGACCGGCAGAGCAGCAATCCTCGGCACGCCAGGATGACGAGCAGACCTGAACGCGCACGCGACACCGGCCGCAGCCCCGCCGGATACCCGAGGTCCGACTTCTCTGGCCGCGACGAGTACCCAGCACCCCGTTATGCACAGCCCCCGGACTTCGCACCTGCCGCGTCCTACAGCGACGCCTCCGAGTATGCCGTCGCCGAGTACGGGCAGGAGTACATGCCGCAGGAGGAGTATCCCCAGCCGGAGTACTCCCATACCGACTACCGGCCCCGTGGCGATTACTCGGCGACAGCCGAGTTGCCCTCGGTATCGGCCCAGGACCCCGCCCCGCGGCGCGAGCCAGGACTTCCTCCGCGCCGTGAGCAGGCGATCCCGCCCGGGCAGGAGTCGTTGTTCAACCCCGACCCTGGTCCCGGCACGGTGCGCGGTCCGGTCCGCGCACCGGTGCGCGAAGCGCCGGAAGCCGACGACACGGGACTGGCGCACAATCCAGTACGTGAGCCGGTGGGCGACAACCCCCGCGGCGACCGTGACGACGAGCCCGTGGTGAACGTCCGCAATTCCTGGCCGACCTACTTCACCAAGTCACAGGAGACACCGGCACCCGCGACCTCCTCGGCCAGTTTGAATGCGAAATACACGTTCGAAACTTTCGTCATCGGTGCGTCCAACCGCTTCGCGCATGCCGCGGCCGTCGCGATCGCCGAGGCCCCCGCGCGCGCCTACAACCCCCTGTTCGTCTGGGGCGCCTCGGGACTCGGCAAGACACACCTGCTGCACGCGGCAGGCCACTATGCCCAGCGCCTGTTTCCTGGCATGCGGGTGAAGTACGTCTCGACCGAAGAGTTCACCAACGACTTCATCAACAGCCTGCGTGACGACCGCAAGGTCGCGTTCAAGCGCCGGTACCGGGAGACCGACATCCTGCTGGTCGACGACATCCAGTTCATCGAGGGGAAGGAAGGTATCCAGGAGGAGTTCTTCCACACCTTCAACACCTTGCACAACGCGAACAAACAGATCGTCGTCTCCTCTGACCGTCCGCCCAAGCAGCTTGCCACCCTGGAGGAGCGGCTGCGGACGCGGTTCGAGTGGGGACTGATCACCGACGTGCAGCCGCCCGAGCTGGAAACCCGGATCGCCATCCTGCGCAAGAAGGCGCGGATGGACCGGCTCGATGTGCCGCACGACGTGCTGGAGCTGATCGCCAGCCGGGTCGAGCGCAACATCCGCGAGCTGGAGGGCGCGCTGATTCGCGTGACCGCGTTCGCCTCGTTGAATGGTCAGCCGCTGGATCTGCCACTGGCCGAGGTGGTGCTGCGCGATCTGATGCCCGACACGGCGGCGCTGGAGATCAACGCGGCGACGATCATGGCCGTCACCGCTGAGTACTTCAATACCACTCTGGAAGAGCTCACCGGCCCCGGCAAGGCGCGGCCACTGGCTCAGGCCCGGCAGATCGCCATGTACCTGTGCCGTGAGCTGACGGATCTGTCGCTGCCGAAGATCGGCCAGGCGTTCGGCCGCGACCACACGACCGTGATGTACGCGGAGAAGAAGGTGCGCAAGGAGATGACCGAGCGGCGCCGAGTCTACGACCAGGTGCAAGAACTCACAGCTCGGATCAAGCAGCGCTCGCGCTGAGCGCCATACACAGCTGAGCACCGCCCCTGACCTGGGGCGGTGCTTTTTTGTGGGTTGTGGATTCCTCGAGGAATCCCTGTGGATTCCTCGAGGAATCCACTGGTTTGTCCACCGATTCGCTCACAGGCGGGAAGGGCGTCCACAACTGGAAACTCACAGGTCGAATTCAACAGCTTCCACATCGATGGTTGTCCACACCCGCTGACCAGCATGGTGTCCGAATCGAGCCTTGTGGATTCCTCGAGGAATCCCTGTGGAGTCCTCGAGGAATCCTCGAGCTGTCCACGATTCCGTGCACACATGGAACAACCCGGCGAATCTGGTGGAACAACTCGAGGAGCACTCGAGGATGAACGGGGGATAACCAGAGAGCGTCCACAGACGCCTCGCGTTCATCCTCGAGACACCCCACGGTCATCCCCACCGCACCACGCTCACTGACCAGCGGATTCGGCCGCAGTCCACAGAATCCACAGCACCTATTACTACTTCAGTTCTTCTCATTAGAGATCTCTCTTCAAAACAGGGTGTGTGGAAAGTTGGTCGCACAACGCACCTTCGGAGCGGCTCCGGTTTTCGGCACGGAGAAGAACGCAGACCAATCTCCACACATCGCTTCGCCCTCGACACCGATCAACCGACAGACCGACGGGAGACGCCGGATCGATCCAGAGCACGCTGCCGCCCGCCGCCCGACTCGATCCCCCTCTTCCCGGCACACCTGTCAGCGCTCACGGCACAGACAGCCGGAACCACCGGAGGGTCGGGCTAGGTACACGTCTCACACGCGGGTACGGTTTGATGTCGGTCGCCTGTGCCAGACTTCGTAGACGGCCGATCGGCAGAACCCTTTCGAGAACCGACACTGACGAGCCGACAACAGATCACGGAACCGGGAGAGGACAGATCGGGCGATGGAGCTTGCAGGCATGAAGTTTCGGGTCGCCCGAGAGGATTTCGCCGAGTCCGTCGCCTGGGTGGCGCGTAGCCTCCCGTCCCGTCCTCCCGTCCCGGTGCTCGGTGGTGTGCTGCTGGTCGCGAGCGATGACGGTCTGACCGTCTCCGGCTTCGACTACGAGGTCTCCGCGCAGATGCGGGTGGCAGCCGAGGTCGCGGGGCCCGGCGAAGTGCTCGTTTCCGGTCGCCTTCTGGCCGACATCACCAAGGCGCTGTCCAACAAGCCCGTCGACGTCGCGTTGGACGGCACCCGCGTGCTGATCACCTGTGGCAGCGCGAAGTTCTCCCTGCCCACGATGCCGGTCGAGGACTATCCCCAGCTTCCCGAAGTGCCGCAGCAGACCGGTGAACTGAGCGTGGATGTCTTCGCCGAGGCCGTCGGCCAAGTCGCCGTCGCCGCGGGCCGTGACGACACCCTCCCGATGCTCACGGGTATCCGGGTCGAGATCGACGGTCAGCAAGTCGTCCTCGCGGCCACCGACCGGTTCCGCCTCGCCGTCCGGCACATCGAATGGCGGCCCGCCCGCGCCGATATCGAGACCGCGGTACTCATTCCGGCCAAGACGCTGTCCGAGGCCGCCAAGACCCTCGGAGCGTCCGACGCCCCCGTGCAGCTGTCCCTGGGCACCGGAGCGGGATCGGACGGACTGCTCGGCATCGTGAACGCGGGCCGCAGGACGACCACCCGCCTGCTCGACGCGGAATTCCCCAAGTTCCGCCAGCTGCTCCCGAAGGAACACACTTCGATCGCCACACTCACGGTGGCCGCACTGACCGAAGCCATCAAGCGCGTCGCGCTGGTTGCCGAGCGTGGCGCCCAGGTACGACTCGAGTTCTCCGCCGAGGGCCTGCTTTTGTCCGCGGGCGGTGACGACGCGGGACGCGCAGAGGAGTGGCTGGAAGCCGATTTCCGCGGCGAATCGCTGACCATCGCCTTCAACCCCGGCTATCTCATCGACGGGCTCTCCGCGCTGCACGCGGACCGGGTCACCTTCGGCTTCACCACGCCGAGCAGGCCCGCGGTACTGCTGCCCGCCTCTGAGGAAGAGCCCGAGGCGCTCGACTCCGGCGCGTTCGCGGCGCTGGCCAGCCCGTACATCTATCTGCTGATGCCGGTCCGGCTCCCGGGCTGATCACCGGTGTGTGGTCGGGTATCGTGCGGATCCACATCATGTGATCGGGTGCGGACAATCGCCCGCACCGCTTCGAGACCGGCAGCGACCTCCTGGAATTCGGTCGCACGGCAGGTGAACGCAAAATTTATCCACAGGTATTCCACAGGGGGTCGGCGCGTGGAAAACCGGCCGACGCGGGTGCGGATGGTGTCCAGACCAGCAGAAATGACCGCTTCGCTCCAGGTAGGGGCTCGATAGCGGATGTTCATCCGGTCCATGTCGCTGCGCGACTTCCGCTCATGGGAGCATGTGGAACTCGAATTATCCCCAGGTCGCACAGTCTTCTTGGGATCGAACGGCAACGGCAAGACCAACCTGCTGGAGGCGATCGGCTACCTGGCGACGCTCGGCTCGCACCGGGTGTCCGCCGATGCCCCGTTGATACGGCTGGGCACCGAACGCGCCCGGGTCGGCGCGACGGTGGTCAACACCGGTCGCGAGCTGCGGATCGATATCGAACTGAACCAGGCAGGCGCCAATCGCGCACAAATCAATCGCTCACCGGTCCGCCGGACCCGCGAAATACTCGGCATCCTGCAGATGGTGTTGTTCGCGCCGGAGGACCTCGCGCTGGTGCGCGGCGATCCTGGGGAGCGCCGTCGCTTCATGGATGAGTTGTGCACAGCCCGGCTGCCCAGGTTGGCCGCAGTCCGCAGCGATTACGACCGTGTGCTGCGCCAGCGCTCCGCATTGTTGAAATCCGCTGGGCGGCAAGCCCGGTCGAAGGCGGATCTGAGCACCCTCGACGTGTGGGATGGGCATTTGGCTATCCACGCGTCGGTGCTGCTTGCACAGCGGCTGCGCCTAGTGCACGACCTCGCTCCGTATCTCGGGCAGTCCTACGCCTCGATCGCTCCCGAATCGCGTCCTGCCTCGATCGCCTACCGCAGCGCCGCGGTGCCGCCGGAGTTTCTTGATCCGGACAGGGAACCACGGCCGGAGGACCCGGAGGCGCTGGAGGCGATCATGTTGCGCCAACTCGCCGCGGCCAGGACCAAGGAACTCGAGCGCGGCGTGTGCCTGGTCGGCCCACATCGCGACGAGCTGGAGCTGACGCTGGGGGATGCGCCGGCGAAGGGGTTCGCTAGTCACGGCGAATCATGGTCGTTCGCGCTGGCCCTACGGCTCGGGTCGTTCGAACTACTGCGCACCACAGGAGCCGAACCCGTGCTGCTGCTCGACGACGTGTTCGCCGAACTCGACCACCGGCGCCGCACCGCACTCGCCGCTGTGGCCGCCGGGGCGGAGCAGGTGCTGATCACCGCCGCGGTGCCGAAGGACGTGCCCGCCGAACTCGCCGCAGTGCCGCTGCGGGTCGAGACCATTGGAGGGCCCGACGGCCGGATTTCGCGTATCACCGACTCGGCCCAGATCACGGAACTGCCGGAGGATTCCGTGGCCGGCGCCGAGCCTGATTCGTAGGTCCGCGCCCGTGTTTGTCCACAGTGGTTTCGGGTCGACGCTTCCCGACAGCGGAGCCGATGGTGGTGCTCGCAGCAGCTCCGCCGATAAGCGATTCGGGCGCCCGTGCCGCGTCCGGCAGCGACCGGTGCGGTCCACTAAAGTGACCCTTCGTCGGGACCACCGCCCCGCACGTGCGAACAGCCGAGTTCGATCAACCAATACCTGTGGAGAACTCAGCTCGGCCATCTCCGCTGAATCGGTGAAATCCGGTTCAGCAACAGCTGAGCGAGCGACCGTTCTCGTCCGCAAATGCCCGATATGGGCGTCGAACAGGTCGTTTTACCGCTTGTCCGCCACTGGGCAACATGCGAATTCCCTCGGTTGGCAACATACGGCAGCAGTTGGGGACAACTCGGCCAGAACTGGGGACAAACGAGTGTCCGGGAAGCGAGAGGGGCGATGAGCGATCAGCCCGGAGCCGCCGAATCCGAAGGCAAGGAACCTGAGCTGCGCGGCATCGATCTGGCGCGCCGCGCGCTGGAGGAAGCCCGCGCCGCGGCGCGGGCCAGCGGCAAGGCTGTCGGCCAGGGTCGTTCCTCACCACAGCGCAGGTTCCGTGCCGGAGCCCGCAGGCGCACCGGATGGTCCGGCGCGCGGCCGGACGATCGCGATCCCCAGCTGTTGTCCAAGCTGACGGGGTCCATCGCGAAGAGCCGTGGGTGGTCGAACAAGGTCGCCGAGGGCATGGTGTTCGGCCGCTGGTCGAGCGTCGTCGGCGAGGACATCGCCGGGCACGCCACACCGGTCACCCTGAAGGACGGTGTATTGAGCATCGCCGCCGAGTCGACCGCGTGGGCTACCCAGCTTCGCATGCTCCAGGGCCAGATCCTGGCGAAGATCAATGCCGCCGTCGGTCAGGGGGTGGTCACATCGCTGAAGATCTCCGGTCCGGCCGCGCCGAGCTGGCGCAAGGGTGACCGGCACATCAAAGGCCGCGGGCCGCGCGACACCTACGGATGAGCGCACTGGTCAATATCTGATACCCAGTGTTACGTTTACGCGACACGGGCGTTTCACGTGGAACGCCTCGGCCCGATGTCGCGCCCGGAGCCTCCGGCGTCGGATCGAAAGCGTCCGGGCAGAAGGGGTTTCGATGGCAACCACCACCGGCGGTCCGTTTCCCGCGTCCGCGACGCGCACCGTTCGCCGCGGCGCGGTCGAACTCGCCGTGTACGAATGCGGCGAACCCGCGGCGCAGCCGGTCCTGCTGGTCCACGGCTGGCCCGATACCCATCTGCTGTGGAACCGTGTCGCCGCGCTGCTCGCGGGCCGTCTTCGTGTGATCGCCTTCGACAACCGCGGGGCGGGCGATAGCTCGGTGCCCGCGGGTGTCGCCGCCTACCGCGTCGAGGAGCTCGCGGCCGACGTCCGCGCGGTGATCGAGGCTGTCGCGCCGGGCGAGCGGGTACACGTCCTCGGCCACGACTGGGGTTCGGTGATCGGCTGGGAGTTGGTCTCCGCCCCGGACGCCGCGTCCGCGATCGCGTCGTTCACCTCGGTGTCCGGTCCCAATCTCGACTTCCTCGGCGCCTACCTGCGCGGCCCCTTCTCCCCGGTATGGCTACGTGGCGCATTGTCCCAAGCGATCGCCTCGGCTTACACCGTCGCCTTCCAGATTCCCGGCCTGCCGAATCCGGCGCTGCGAGTGCTGTCCAACCGCTGGCCGCGCTTCCTCGCCCTATTCGACGGCCTGAACCCCGAACTGGTGGTGACGGCCCCTACGCTGCGCGCCGACATGATCAACAACCTGAAGCTCTATCGCGCAAACATCCGGACCCACCTGCGTAATCCCCGGCCGCGCCGGATCGACGTGCCCGTGCAGGTGATCGTCTCGACTGGCGACCGCGCGGTGCGGCCGGTGGTGAATGCCGCGGCCGACCGGTGGGTGGCGAACCTGACCCGGTCCGAGATCCCGGCGCGGCACTGGTCGCCGATCTCACATCCGGCCGACCTGGCTCGCCGCACTGCCGCCTTCGTCGACCGGATCGGCGCCGACCGCTGAACCGCCGGTCCGAAGCAGCTAACGCGCAACGCATCTCTCAGCCGACGCCTGGTGGATGAAAACCGCCGGAAGGCGGAACCGAGTCGTGGTAATCCGATTTCTCGCATCCACGGAGCTGTCAGGGGTGTCGGAGGTGCATTGTAAGTTGGGTGTACCAGTAGGATGGTGACGTAACTAGCGGCGATACCTTCGGCGCGTTCGGCACAGCCCGTGTGGACCCCGTAATTCTCGAGCAGACATGACCAGGGCCCCACGTGTGCTGTCCAAGCGTCACACACCGAGGATCAGCAAGTAAGGAGAGCTACCGACCAGTGGCTGCCAACGACTCCAACGCATCGGGTTCGACCAGGGCAACCGGGAAGCAGGACTACGGTGCCTCCTCCATTACGGTTCTCGAGGGGCTCGAGGCGGTCCGCAAACGTCCGGGTATGTACATCGGCTCCACCGGTGAGCGCGGCCTGCATCACCTGATCTGGGAGGTCGTCGACAACTCCGTCGACGAGGCGATGGCCGGGTACGCAACGAAGGTCGAGGTCACCCTGCTGGCTGACGGCGGTGTCGAGGTGGTCGATGACGGCCGAGGCATCCCGGTGGCGATGCATGCTCAGGGCGTCCCCACCATCGAGGTCGTCATGACCCAGCTGCACGCAGGCGGCAAGTTCGACTCGGACTCGTACGCGGTGTCCGGTGGTCTGCACGGCGTCGGTATCTCCGTGGTCAACGCGCTGTCGAGCCGCTTGGAGGCGGAGATCGACCGCGACGGCTACCACTGGAGCCAGACCTACAAGGACTCCACCCCAGGCAAGCTGACCCAGGGCGAGCCCACCAAGAAGACCGGCACCACCATTCGCTTCTGGGCGGACCCGGAGATCTTCGAGACCACCACGTACAACTTCGAGACCGTGGCCCGCAGGCTCCAGGAGATGGCTTTCCTGAACAAGGGCTTGACCATCAAGCTCACCGACGAACGTGTCAGCGACAACGACGTCACCGACGAAGTGGTCAGCGAGACCGCCGAAGCGCCCAAGCACGCGGAAGAGAACGCCGCGCCCGTCGAGCACAAGGTGAAGACGCGGACCTACCACTACCCGGGCGGTCTGGAGGACTTCGTCCGCCACATCAACCGGACCAAGCAGCCGATCCACAACTCGGTCGTCGGGTTCACCGGCAAGGGCACCGGCCATGAGCTCGAGGTCGCTATGCAGTGGAACTCGGGCTACTCCGAGTCGGTACACACCTTCGCCAACACAATCAACACCCACGAGGGCGGCACCCACGAGGAAGGCTTTCGCGCGGCGCTGACCACGGTGGTCAACAAGTACGCGAAAGACAAGAAGCTCATCAAGGAGAAGGACGGCAACCTCACCGGCGACGATATCCGGGAGGGCTTGGCCGCCATCGTGAGCGTCAAGGTGGGCGAGCCGCAGTTCGAGGGCCAGACCAAGACCAAGCTCGGCAACACCGAAGTGAAGTCGTTCGTGCAGCGCACCTGCAACGAGCACCTCACGCACTGGTTCGAAGCCAACCCTGCCGACGCGAAGACCATCGTGAACAAGGCGGTGTCCTCGGCCCAAGCCCGTGTCGCCGCGCGTAAGGCACGAGAGCTGGTGCGCCGCAAGTCCGCCACCGACCTGGGGGGTCTGCCCGGCAAGCTGGCCGACTGCCGATCGAAGGACCCGAGCAAGTCCGAGATCTACATCGTCGAGGGTGACTCCGCCGGTGGCTCGGCCAAGTCCGGCCGCGACTCGATGTACCAGGCGATCCTGCCGCTACGCGGCAAGATCATCAACGTCGAGAAGGCGCGTATCGACCGGGTGCTCAAGAACAACGAGGTCCAGTCGATCATCACCGCGTTCGGCACCGGCATCCACGACGAGTTCGACATCGCCAAGCTGCGCTACCACAAGATCGTGCTGATGGCCGACGCCGACGTCGACGGCCAGCACATCTCGACGCTGCTGCTCACGCTGTTGTTCCGGTTCATGCGCCCACTGGTCGAGCACGGGCACGTATACCTGGCGCAGCCACCGCTGTACAAGCTCAAGTGGCAGCGCAGCGAGCCGGAGTTCGCCTACTCCGACCGCGAGCGCGACGGTCTGCTGGAGGCGGGTCTCGCAGCAGGCAAGAAGATCAACAAAGACGATGGTGTGCAGCGCTACAAGGGTCTCGGCGAGATGAACGCCAAAGAGCTGTGGGAGACCACCATGGACCCCGCGGTGCGGGTGCTTCGTCAGGTGACGCTCGACGACGCGGCCGCGGCCGATGAGTTGTTCTCTGTTCTGATGGGCGAGGACGTCGAGGCGCGTCGCAGCTTTATCACCCGCAATGCCAAGGATGTTCGCTTCCTCGACGTATAGCCGGCGTGAGTTCCGCTGCTGCACAGCCCCTCCACGCCAGGCCCTGTAAGGAGACCGCATGACCGAGACCACGCTGCCCCCGAACGGCGGTGCAGGCGACCGTATCGAACCGGTCGACATCCAGAACGAAATGCAGAGCAGCTACATCGATTACGCGATGAGCGTAATCGTGGGCCGCGCGCTGCCCGATGTGCGCGACGGCCTCAAGCCGGTGCACCGTCGCGTGCTCTACGCGATGTACGACAACGGCTATCGCCCGGATCGCGGCTATGTGAAGTCTGCCCGCCCGGTCGCCGAGACCATGGGCAACTATCACCCGCACGGTGACGCGTCGATCTACGACACCTTGGTCCGCATGGCCCAGCCGTGGTCGCTGCGTTATCCGCTCGTCGACGGCCAGGGCAACTTCGGTTCCCGCGGCAACGACGGCGCTGCCGCGATGCGGTACACAGAGTGCCGTCTTACCCCGCTCGCGATGGAGCTGCTGCGCGAGATCGACCACGAGACGGTCGATTTCACGCCGAACTACGACGGTCGTTCCCAGGAGCCGACGGTGCTCCCGAGCAGGGTGCCGAACCTGCTGATGAACGGCAGCAATGGCATCGCGGTCGGCATGGCGACGAACATCCCGCCGCACAACCTCAACGAGCTCGCCGAGGCGATCTACTGGGCGCTGGACAACCACGACGCCGACGAGGAAGCAACGCTGGCGGCGTGCATGGAGCGCGTCAAGGGGCCGGACTTCCCGACGCACGGCCTGATTGTCGGCAACCAGGGCATCCACGACGCCTACACCACCGGACGCGGCTCGATCCGGATGCGCGGCGTCGTCGAGATCGAAGAGGACAACCGGGGTCGCACGACCATCGTCATCACCGAGCTCCCGTACCAAGTCAACACCGACAACTTCATCAACTCGATCGCCGAGCAGGTGAAGGACGGCAAGATCGCCGGCATCTCCGACATTCACGACGAGTCCTCGGACCGCGCAGGCATGCGGATCGTCGTGACCGTCAAGCGCGACGCCGTTGCCAAGGTGGTGCTGAACAACCTCTACAAGCACACCCAGCTGCAGACCAGCTTCGGCGCGAACATGCTGTCGATCGTCGACGGGGTGCCGCGGACGCTGCGCCTGGATCAGATGATCCGGCTCTACGTCGGGCACCAGTTGGAAGTCATCGTCCGGCGGACCCGCTACCTGTTGCGCAAGGCGGAGGAGCGAGCCCACATCCTGCGTGGCCTGGTCAAGGCGCTCGACGCGCTCGACGAGGTCATCGCATTGATCCGGCGCTCGGCCAACACCGACACCGCCCGGACCGGACTGATGGACCTGCTGGATATTGATGAGATCCAGGCCACCGCGATCCTCGACATGCAGTTGCGTCGGCTCTCCGCCTTGGAGCGGCAGAAGATCGTCGACGAATTGGTCAAAATCGAGGCCGAGATCGCCGATTTGAAGGACATTCTCGAGAAGCCGGAGCGTCAGCGCGCCATCGTCCACGACGAGCTGGCCGAGATCGTCGAGAAGTACGGCGACGATCGGCGGACCCGCATCATCGCGGCCGACGGCGACGTGGCAGACGAGGACCTGATCGCCCGCGAGGACGTGGTCGTCACCATCACTGAGACCGGCTACGCCAAGCGCACCAAGACCGACCTCTACCGCAGCCAGAAGCGCGGCGGCAAGGGTGTGCAGGGCGCGGGCCTCAAGCAGGACGACATCGTCAAGCACTTCTTCGTCACCTCGACGCACGACTGGCTGCTGTTCTTCACGAACAAGGGCCGGGTCTACCGCGCCAAGGCCTACGAGCTGCCCGAGGCCAACCGGACCGCGCGTGGACAGCACGTGGCGAACCTGCTGGCCTTCCAGCCGGACGAGAAGATCGCCCAGATCATCCAGATCAAGTCGTATGATGATGCCCCATACTTGGTGCTTGCCACCAAGAACGGCCTGGTGAAGAAGTCGAAGCTGTCGGACTTCGACTCCAACCGCAGCGGCGGTATCGTCGCGGTGAATCTGCGCGACGAGGACGAACTGGTCGGTGCCGTGCTCTGTTCGTCCGACGACGATCTGCTTCTGGTGTCCGCGCTCGGCCAGTCGATCCGCTTCTCGGCCACCGACGAGGCGCTGCGCCCGATGGGACGCGCCACCTCGGGCGTGCAGGGCATGCGGTTCAATACCAGTGACGAACTGTTGTCGCTCAATGTGGTCCGCGACGGCACCTATCTGCTGGTCGCGACGTCTGGGGGCTACGCCAAGCGGACCGCGATCGAGGAGTACACGGCGCAGGGTCGCGGAGGTAAAGGCGTATTGACAATCCAGTTCGACGCGAAACGTGGCACCCTGGTCGGGGCGCTCATCGTCGATGACGAGGATGAGTTGTACGCGATCACCTCCGGGGGCGGCGTTATCCGGACGGCGGCAAAGCAGGTTCGTAAGGCTGGACGACAGACCAAGGGTGTGCGATTGATGAACCTCGCGGTTGGCGATACTTTGCTTGCGATCGCGCGCAATGCCGACGAGCCCGATCCCGATCAGGTCGCCGGCAGCGGCGACACCAGTTCTTCTGAGCAGTAACCCAACAGCGGCGGCAACGAACGGATCTAAGGATTCCCATTGACCACTCCGAATCAGCCGAATGACGAGCGGCACCAGACGAACGGTGTGACCGAAAGGATCGCACCGTCACCGATCCCGCCGCGGCCGATCCCACGGCCGGTCGCCTCGGCTGAGAACGGTCAGCCGGGCGGTCAGCAAGGTGGCGGTCAGCCCGGCGGTCACCAAGGTGGCGGCCAGCCTGGCGGTCACCAGGGCGGCGGCCAGCCAGGCGGCAATCAGCCGGGTGGCAACCAACCCAACGCCCAGCCGCACGAGATCCGTGACCAGAAGGGTGATTTCGCACCCAAGCAGGGGACGCCGGACCAGGCGCCCGGCGGCAACCGCCAAGAACAGTTCGACCAGCCGTTGCGGATCAACAACCCGGTCGAGCAGTCCGCGCCCGAGGGCGGGGACAAGTCCGCGTCCAACGGTGGCCAGTCGCCATACCAGGACGGGTGGTCGCAGCTCCCGCAGCGGGAGCCGCAGTCCAATCTGTACCGTCCGGGTCAGGCGCCGGTCACCGGGCGCCCGAACTCGGCTGCGCCGGTCGGCCTCGGTGGCGGCGCCGGCAACGCGCGCACCACCGCCGATCTGGCGGCAAAGGCTGCGCGCAAGGAAGCGGCGATGGTGAAGTCCGTCGGCATCGACGGACCCACCCGCAGTATCGCTCGCCCGGAGCTGATCAAGGACATGCCCGACCTGTCCGACATTCGCCACCCGCTGCCGCCTACCGAAAGTGCCGTTCCGCAGTCGTCGCCGCTTTCGCCACTTTCGCCCGCGGTCCCGGTCGCGGTCGCTGCGGCCGTTGCCACTGGTGAGCCGCTACGGGCCACGGTGCAGATCCGTCGCATCGACCCGTGGTCGACGCTGAAGATCTCGCTGGTGATCAGCGTGGCGATGTTCTTCGTATGGATGCTGGCGGTCGGACTGCTCTACATCGTGCTCGAAGGCATGGGCGTGTGGGAGCGGCTGAACAACACTTTCACCGACATGGTGTCGCAGGACAGCGGGTCGGTGGGTCTGATCGATGCGGGCACAGTGTTCGGCTACGCCGGCGTGATCGGTCTGATCAACGTCGTGCTGTTCACTGCGCTCGGCACCGTCGGCACGTTCATCTACAACCAGTGCTGCGACCTCGTTGGTGGAATCCAGGTGACCCTGGCCGATCCCGACTAGGTCGGCTTACCGAACGGCCGGTGCCCGCCCACACGGTGGGTCGGTACCGGCCGTTCCAGGTAGTCGGCCAATCACCCGAAGGTCGCTACCAGCTGTTTTGGCCGTTCTCGGGGGCGTCGGGTAGTCTCTGTTCTCGGTCGATGAGTTGTGTGTAAGCAATTGAGTGCATGCGACACAACACCGGTACGGGCCTATAGCTCAGGCGGTTAGAGCGCTTCGCTGATAACGAAGAGGTCGGAGGTTCAAGTCCTCCTAGGCCCACTCCCCATACTCCTGGTCATCCACCATTCAGATGGTCTGGATTCCGCGTCGTGCACGCGGTAAGGGGCCTTAGCTCAATTGGCAGAGCACTGCCTTTGCAAGGCAGGGGTTAGGGGTTCGATTCCCCTAGGCTCCACAACTCGTTTCGCTGGCAACTCCGGTTCGAATCGTCGGCCGGAGTTGCGAGCAGAGTAGCGGCCACCTTCCAGCTCCCGCGAAGGAGTCTCGGTCAGCCGCCCAGCGTGGCGAGCAGTCGCTGCGCGGTGGCGACGCTGGACTGCGGGTTCTGGCCGGTGATGGGGTTGTTCGTAGTGGGCCGTGCGATACGGCGATCATGGTGTCCTCGAATTCATGAGTATGCGGGGATCAGTTCAGAGTTCGAGGTCGGGGAGGATCACGACCTTGCCGGTGACAGTGCGGGATTCGGCCAGCTCCAGGGCTTGAGCTGCGTCCGAGAGCGGGAAGCGGGCGGCCACCTGGGCATGCAATCGGCCCTGGGCAGCTAGAACGAATACGGAGCCCAGGTCCTCCGCGACCCGTCGGCGGAACCGGGAGAGGCGGCGTTTGCCCGCCCAGATGTTGTAGAAGTGCGCGGATCGGCTGTTGGGCAGTAAATTCCACCACAGTAGTCGCGTGAACAGCTTCAGCACCGGCAGCCGGGAGTTACCCGCATGGTCCTTCGTCGAGGCGCTGCCGTAGGCGACCAGCGTGCCACCGGGTGCCAGCAGACGGAATGAATCCACGATCCCGGGACCGCCCACGTGATCGAACACCGCGTCCACCCCCTCGGGTGCCATCGCCCGAACCTGCTGCGGCACATCGCCGCGGTAGTCGACCGGGATTGCCCCGAGCGCGTCCACGGCCGTGGCATTGCGCGCCGATGCGGTGCCGATCACCCGAATTCCCGCGATGCGGGCCAGTTGGACCAGCGTCGAACCGACCCCGCCGCTCGCGCCGTGCACCAGGATCGTCTGTCCCACACCCACCCTGGCGATCCGGTGCAGCATCTGCCAGGCCGTGATCCCGTTGGCGACGAAGGTCTCCGCCTCGGCGGCGTCGAGGCCCTCCGGGACGTCCACCAGGTCGGCGGCCTCCAGCACAATGTGACTGCTCCAGCCGCCGATCTTGGTCAGCGCGGCAACGCGCCGACCAAGAAGTGTCCGGTCGACTCCGGCGCCGACGTCGACGACGGTGCCCACCAGGTCGTAACCGGGTACGAAGGGAAAAGGCGGCTGGTCGTAGTACTTTCCGCGCCGCATCTGCTGCTCGGCGAACGAGACGCCGGTGGCGTCGACTCGTACCAGAGCCTGTCCGGACCCCAGCGGCGGCAGACTACGACGGGTGATCACCAGTTCGTCCGGCTCGACCCGGCCGGGCAGGACGACCTCGACGGCAGTGGTAGGGGACGTGGCTTCTGTTGTCATCGGTGTTTCTCCTCTTTCGGGATGGGGTCGACGGTCCCCGCGTCGTCAGGGCGGCGGGCAGGACCGCTAGGGCGGTGCGCTCGGGAGCACGATCGGCGCGCATGCATATGGTGTGTGATTGATCAATCACCCGTTGGTCAAAGAATGGCCCCGGAATTGGGGCGGCGGGAAGATCTTGGCCCAGGCTATCGCCCGGTCCGCGGCGGGTGTGGGTAGGTGCGCTTGCTCATCGCGTTCACTTCCTTTCGGGCGTCTCGGGGGCCTTCGGATGGCGGATGCCCGCGGTGAGGATTCCTGCCCACCCGCCGTCGTGCCCGTCCAACTCGAGGGTGGTGATCAGATGGCACAGTTGGCCATAGGCCATGAACCGCTGTACCTGGTCGTCTTCGGCGCCCGAACGGGCCTTGGCATGCTCGGTCACTCCCCGGAGTCCCCGGCGCACCGCCTCGGCGATCTCGGGGATGTCGGCCGCCGACTGGGCGTGCACTTGCAACATCAGCAGACTCTTGTCGACGATCAACTGGGCATAAGCGCCGCCCATTTCGTGGAGAATTTGCTCCGGGTCGCCATCACCCGCCCGCGTGGCTCCCGTGGCCAGGGCTTGCTGGACCAGCTCGTAGCAGTGATCCAGTGCGGCCACGAACAGCTCCACCTTGCTCGGAAACAGTTTGAACACATACGCCGGCGAGATCCCCGCCCGCATTGCCACGGTATTGATCGGCGTCCCGTGAAACCCTGACCGAGCGAACTCGGCGATAGCCGCATCGACAACGGCTTCGCGCCGGATGTCCGATGTGGAGAGGGTGACACTCCGCTTCGTCATAGTGAGTGACTGTACAATCACTGCCTCTATACGGTCAATCCTCCTGGGCTGACACTCGGTCATCACAGTAGGGTGGGAACCATGAAACTTCTCCTCACAGTCGGTGTCGCGGTTCTGGTCCTTGTCGGAATCTCCAAGCTGCGCCGGCGCGGCGACGACATGTGGCACGAGGTCACCACCCGCTGACACGGGGCCCTTGCCGCGGTGGTGGCGTCGCTCTGCGCTGCGCCTTGTCGTCGCGGGAGGCTCAGGGGGAGACAGCCGCAGCCCGCAGTTGTGCCAACGTCCCGGCGTCGGGCCACTCACGGATCTCGTACCTGCGGGGCAACAGATCCGGGATCGGCGTCAGCCCCGCGAGATCGGCAACGGCGGGAAAAGGGACTTCGAAAAGTCGCTCCAGCTCGCCGTTTTCGTCGTTTCGACAAAACGCGACGTAGTCGGCTTCCGGGAGCAGATAGTCGACGCCCTCGCCCCAGACGGTCATTGTGTAGGGGCCGTTGTCGCCGTGGCCGTACATGACCGAAGCGACATAGGCGGGCTCGATGTCATAGGGCGTGAACTCGAAATCGCGCTCGACGATCTCGTTGAGCAACTGGGCCTGGGCGTCGTATTCGGTGACTGCCAAACCACACCGAGCGCGCTGCACCGCGGGCAGGTGGCGATGCGCGGGTGAGTGGTCGAGCGGAATAACCGCTCCCTCGCCGTCGACGGTATAGCCCTGCGGCGAGATCGGGCGGACGGCGTCGCGGTACTGCTCCTCGACCACCTCGAAGACGTCCTCCAGCTCGGCACCGCTGGGAGCGATGATCAAGGTGTCGACATCGGGCATAAAGGCGACAGCCGGCTGGGCGCTGTCGCCGGAGCCCGCGAGCCAGCCGGGGATGAGCGGCCAGGAGGCGCAGTAGCCGTCACCATCGTCGACGAATTGCAGGATGCCCGGCTCCTTGATTCCGGTGAAACCAACCATAGCTTCGAGGTTTTCGCGCGCGGCCGTGAACACCTCGTCGGCGGTGATGCCCCATCGTTCCAGCGTTGCGTAGGAGACGATCGAGCGGGCGTCGGGCATGTCGATGGCGACCATCTCGTCGACGAACGGGAAAGCGGGCCGCGCGACTGGTCGCATATCGAGCTCGGGAACGTCCATGCCGAAGCTGTTGGGCCGCAACACAGGTCGCAGTGCCGACCTCGCGGATGCCCAGTCCTGCTCCGGATCGCACGCATCCTGCATGGCGTCGAGGTGCCGGGCGATGCGGGCGTCACGCTCCTCCGCGTCGAGCCCGCGGGTCTCGCGAAAGATATTGTGCAGGTTGAGGACCAGATCACCGCTGTTTAGCGCGAACGCGTCCTCGTCGTACTCGACCTCGTTCTCGCCGCGTGCGGACAGGTGTTGCACGACGAGTGCGGCGAACGCGGCGGTTTCGTCTTCGATACTTTCCACGCGGCCACCGTAGCCGCGGACACCGACAGGCGCAGCCCGCCGGCTTCACCGCGTAAGGGGTCCGTGCCGGTCCAAGTGCAAGTAGGTGACGCCGGTGACGATCAGGCAGACAGTGGTGGCGGTGATCAGCATGGCCCAGCCCGCGACCACCATGCTCAGCAGTCCGCCGAGCAGGGCGCCGAGCGCGAAGCTCGCGTAGAGCAGGAAGTATCCGAGCCAGTCGGCGTAGTCACCGCCGCTGACGTGGCGCTCGATGCCTTGGCCCATCTTGACCAGCGTGCCGGTGACGTAGCTCAACGGCACCGAAACCTCGCCGTTCTGCACGAACGAGGTGTTGAGGGCTCCGACACCGAACGCGACGAACATGATCGGCACCAAGTCGATCCGGTCGGTGTCCGCCTGGTACAGGATGGTGTCGACAGCCGAGCCGACCGCCAGACACAATGTGGTCAGCAGGGTGGGGCCGTGCGGGTGCCCGGACCAGTAGCGCCTGCGGCACCATGACGCGACCACGACACCGGACAGGAACGACACCAGAAGTCCCGTGGCCGCGACCGCTAGGTCGGGCTCATCGTGGAAGTACCCGAGCACGGCCCGTTCGGTATTGCCCGTCATGAACGTGACGAAATAGCCAGCGGTGTGCATGAACGCTGCGGCACCGATGAGACCGGCGAGCGCGGCGAGCACCCAGGACAGCCTGGCTTCTGCGTCGAATAGTGCCTTTCGGCGATCTTCGTCTGGCTTCGGCACCGGTCAGGCTCCTTCCGCCATGGAGTGGATCACTCAGTGATACAGGCTCGCCCGGAGAATTCTCTTGCGCAGCGCCGCGGTTGCCAGCGGATCACCAGCGGCCTCCGGGTGTGTGTGGGACTGTTTTTGTCAGCCGACACACGTCACCGAGTGCCGGATCCATCCGTGGCATGGACCAACATGGACCAACGCAGCCGGATCTGGCAGGTCTCCGCCGCGCTGTGGCAGGCCGATCCAGCAGAATCGGCACGCGCACGGGCTACCGTGCTGACGTGGACTCTCTGCTCGACTTCCTGCTGACCGAGCCCGCGGCGACTGCTCCGCTCGACGATATCGCCGCGGCGTGGATGTGCCATCAGGTGGCGGCGAACCGGTTCGAGCGGCCGGTCGATGTCGCGATCGCGGCCGGATTCGGCGCCGACCGGCTCGGCTTTGCGTTCCTGTCCGGCTATCAGGAGGCGTTGCGTGCGCTGATCCCGGATCTGCCGGACGACGAGCTGGTCGCGATGTGCGCGACCGAGGAGGGCGGCGGCCATCCGTCGGCGATCCGCACGACGCTCACTGAGTGCGGCGGTGCGTGGCTGGTGAACGGTACGAAGTCGTTCGCGACCATGGGTGTGCTCGCTCAGCGACTGGTGGTGATCGCGAGCGTCGGCACGGCGTCCGATGGACGGAATCGACTGCGCGCCACCATGGTCGACGCGAAGGAAACGGGGGTGCGAGTGACGGATCAGCCCGCGCTTCCGTTCGCGCCGGAGATTTCGCACGCATTGGTGCGGCTGACCGATGTGCCGGTGCGGGTGCTGCCCGGCGACGGATACCTGGACTACCTGAAGCCGTTCCGCACGATCGAGGATATCCACGTGCTGGCCGCCACCCTCGGCTGGCTGCTGCGCGTGGCCCGTGCGTCGGGCTGGCCGCAGGCAAGTCGGCAGCGATTGCTGACCGCGATAGCCGCCGTGCGTGGGCTGGATATTGATGCGCCGAGTTCCCCGGGCGTACATATCGCGCTCGGCGGGACCTTCGAGTTGTTCGGCGAAGTGTTGGTCGAGCTGGTCCCACTGTGGGAGTCCGTGGACCCGGAGACACGGCAGCGGTGGGCGCGCGACCGCCCCTTGCTCGCGACGGCGAGCCGGGCGCGCGACCAGAGGTTGGCCGCGGCGTGGCGGTCCGTGTTGCCGGAAGCCGACCGGCCGGAATAGACCTGACCTGGTCCAGAAATGGGGAGCGGGCCTCGGCGAAGGGGGGGAGTTAGCCGAGGCCCGCGTAGGGTCGGCCCGGGGGGGAGGGGCCGACGTGAATGATGCTACTCGATGATCTGCATTTCCGCGTGCGTGGGGCCTGCCACTTTTCCAAGTTTTTTCGGGTCGGCCTACCCCCTGAACTACTGGTAGCCGGAACGGCTGAGAGACCACCTGTTCCCGCTGCTCGAGTCCGGTGGCTTGTTGTTTGCCAAAAGCTTTCACGAGCAGGCTGTTCGGCATCTTCCGCCGCGTGATCTGGTGCTGCGATCGACGTGAAAACACGCCCACCAGCCGCTGTGTGTCGCTGCCGGAATACGCTGTCTGCGCGTATACCCCGGGCCGATCGGCGCCGCGTGTCGAATAGTCCCGGCATGTCGCGACGGCGAAACTGTCGTACCCAGATGCGAACATGTGTTCGTGTCCACCAACTCGACCACTTCGACCGACCGCGCCCGCTCGGCGGGTCATAGTTCGCCTGAGCGCACCCGCCGCGAGTATCGGTCGGCGCCGAATCGGGTAGTTCGCGACACACGGACCCGGCGCGCCGGCACATCGGATCATGGAAACGGTCGCATTCCGATCCGGTGCTCCGAGCACGGCCTGAATCGGAATGGGGCCCTTTTCTTGCCACTCATGCGTCCAGTCACGCCCAACGAGCCGAACAAATCGGATGAATTTGTCGACGGGCGCAGCAATACTGACTCGGGTATCGGCCGGTCGACCGATCCAGCGAATCAGCAGGCCCTGGAAGCTTCCTGGCGCCGCACATCACCGACATCGAAAACTCACGAAACCTCAGGAGAATCATGCCCGACGCAATAGTCGCCGAGGGTCTGGTCAAACGATACGGCCAGCTGGTCGCCCTCGACGGCCTTGACCTCACAGTCCCGGAGGGGACCGTTACCGCGCTGCTCGGACCCAACGGTGCAGGTAAGACCACTACCGTCCGAGTGCTCACCACATTGTTGGTGCCGGACGCGGGTCGCGCGATTGTCACGGGAATCGACGTGCTGCGCGAGCCCCAGGCATTGCGCTCACGGATCGGGGCGTCGGGTCAATACGCCGCCGTCGACGAATATCTCACCGGTTTCGAGAATTTGGAAATGGTGGGACGTTTGTATCACATGGGCGTGCAGCGGAGTAAAGAACGCGCTCGCGAGCTGCTCGAGCGATTCCGGCTGACCGATGCCGCGGACCGGCCGGTCAAGGGCTATTCCGGCGGCATGCGACGTCGCCTCGACCTCGCGGGCGCCCTGGTCGCGAACCCGCCGGTGCTGTTCCTCGACGAGCCGACCACCGGGCTCGATCCCCGTGCGCGCCTCGATCTCTGGGATGTCATCGAGGAATTGGTCGCGGGTGGCACCACGCTGCTGCTCACTACGCAGTACATGGAGGAGGCCGACCGGCTCGCCGACTCCATCGCGGTGATCGATCACGGCAAGGTGATCGCCAAGGGCACCGCGGACGAACTCAAGACCCTGGTCGGTGGTGACCGCATCGAACTCACCGTCGACCACGCCGACAACCTCGCGACCGCCGAGGCCGCGCTGAAGAGCCTGGCCGACGGCGAGATCCACCTCGAGCCGGGGCTGCGCCGGATCACCATACCGGTCTCCGACGGATCGCAGGCGTTGGTCGAGGCGGTCGGCAAGCTGGCGGAGCACAACGTGCAGATCCACGACGTCGGCCTGCGGCGTCCTTCGCTCGACGACGTCTTCCTCACCCTCACCGGCCATGAGGCCGAGGCGCTGACCAACGGCGACGGCCCCGCCGCGACCGACAACGCGAACGACAAACTGGAAGCTACGGAAGGAACGACCCGATGACCGCGGCAGCTCCGGTCCTGGAACGACTCTCGATGGGAGAACGACTGTCGATCGTGGTCAGCGACAGTCTGACCATCGCGAAGCGCAACGTCATCAAGATCAAGCGGGTACCCGACGTCCTGATCTTCTCGACGCTCTCGCCGATCATGTTCGTGCTGCTGTTCGCCTACATCTTCGGCGCGGCCATCGACGTGCCCGGCCTCTCCGGCGGTTACCGAGAGTTCCTCATCGCCGGCATTTTCGCCCAGACCGTGGTGTTCGGCGCGAGCTTCACCGGCGCTGGCCTGGCCGAGGACATGCAGAAGGGCATTATCGACCGCTTCCGCTCGCTGCCGATGGCGTCGTCGGCGGTGCTGGTCGGCCGCACCCTGAGCGACGTGGTGATCAATGTGGTCAGCCTGACGGTGATGTCGCTGACCGGCCTGGTCGTCGGCTGGCGGATTCGCGGCTCGTTGCTGGACGCGGTGGTGGCGTACGTGCTGTTGCTGCTGTTCGCGTACGCGGTGTCCTGGATCATGGCCGTGGTTGGCCTACTGGTGCGAGCGCCGGAGGTGTTCAACAACGCCAGCTTCATGGTGGTCTTCCCGCTCACCTTCATCGCCAACACGTTCGTGCCCAGTGACAAGCTCCCCACCGTGTTGCGGGTGGTTGCGGAATGGAACCCGGTATCCGCGCTCACCCAGGCGACGCGAGAGCTGTTCGGCAACACCAGCCCGCTGGCGCCCAAGTCGGATGCCTGGTCGATGCAGCACCCGGTGGCCACCTCGTTGATCTGGGTGGTAGTGATCCTGGCGGTGTTCGTGCCGCTCGCCCTGCGTCAGTACAAGAAGACGGTCAGCCGCTGACCCGCGGCGGTATCAGCGGCCATTCTCCGCGCCGGCCTCCGTCAAGGGCGTCGGCGCGGAGCCGTTCCGGGAGTAGCCGATCCGCGGCGGCGCGGGTGCGGGTTCCGGCGGCTGGGGCCGCCGGTTGCGTACCAACCAGGCCACGCCACCCGCCAGCGCGACGGCGGCCGTGACAATGAGTCGATTACGCGAACGTGCAGAGACATGTAGGCGCCCCAAGGTCATTGGACCACTCTGGCACAGCCCGGCGATTCGCGCAGGAGGCCCAGCTCACAGCGCGGTCCCATCCGGTTTCCCGCCTGCACCGACGGTCGTGGCACGATGGGCGGCGTGACCTCACCGAATCAGACGTCCGTGGCAACGTTGCACACGAATCACGGCGATATCAAGATCTCGCTCTTCGGTAACCACGCCCCCAAGACGGTTCGCAATTTCGTCGGGCTCGCCGACGGTTCGGCAACGTACACCACCGCGAACGCCGGCGGGGGCCATACTGGCCCGTTCTACGACGGCGCCCTATTTCACCGGGTTATGGACGGCTTCATGATTCAGGGCGGCGATCCCACCGGCACCGGACGCGGCGGTCCGGGCTACGAGTTCGGTGACGAGTTCCACCCGGAACTGCGCTTCGACCGCGGCTACCTGCTGGCGATGGCCAACGCCGGACCGGGCACCAACGGCTCGCAGTTCTTCATCACGGTCGGGCCGCAGCCACACCTGAACCGTAAGCACACGATCTTCGGCGAAGTGGTCGACGAGGATTCGCGCAAGGTGGTCGACGCGATCGCGACCACCAGGACCGATCGCAACGACCGTCCGCTCGACCCTGTCGTCATCACCAGTATCACGATCGAATGAGACTATGAACCCTCAGCCGCCCGCACCGACGTGTGTCCGCCACCCGAATCGCCCGACCGGCCTGGCCTGCACTCGGTGCGGGCGGCCGTCCTGTGCGGAGTGCCTGCGTCCAGCGGCGGTAGGCCAGCATTGCGTGGATTGCCTGCGCCAGGACCAGCGCAGCGCGTCGGCGGTGCGCACGGTCGCCGGCGCCCAGACGGCAAGGGCGCCGATGCCGTATGTGACCTATGCCCTGATCGCGGTCAACATAGTCGTCTTCGCGATCACGGCAGCACAGTCGGAGAGCCTGTTGGACAACCAGCGGGGCTCATCGCTGTTCCTGGATTGGGTGCTCTTCGCTCCTGCTGTCGCGGACGGCGAGTGGTGGCGGGTGCTCGGTTCGGGATTTCTGCACTACGGTCCGATCCATCTGCTGCTCAACATGTTCGCGCTGTATGTGGTTGGCCGAGACGCTGAGCTGGTGCTCGGGCGGATGCGCTACCTTGCGGTGTACTTGGTCTCGCTGCTCGGCGGCTCCGCCGCTGTCATGGCGTTGGCGCAGAACACCGTGACGGCAGGCGCGTCCGGTGCGGTGTATGGCCTGTTCGGCGCGATCACGGTCATCCTGATCCGGTTGCGGCAGAGCCCGAACCAGATGTTGATCGTCATCGGCATCAACGTGTTCATCAGTTTCTCGCTGCCCGGAATCTCGCTCTGGGGACACCTCGGCGGTTTGGCCGCAGGCACTCTCGCGACGCTCGGCATCCTGTTCCTGCCGAGCTGGTTGCGGGCGAAATCCCAGGAAACCGCCCGGATGATCGGTTGGGTGGCAGTGGCTGTCGTTGCGATCGTGGCGTTATCGGTGGTGGGCGCGACCGCGGTGACACTGACTTCCTGACCCGGGAATTCGTGCTTCACGTGAAACATCCGCGTGTGCGGTACGCCGTGGTTCCTCATCGATCCGCGGCTGCGGATTCAGCGGGTGTTGTCCTCGGACAGGCGCAAGGCCTCGACCAGGTCGCGGTACACGAATTCGGGATTGGCGCCCAGATCCCAGCGGCCGAAGATCAGCAGTCGCTCGGCGCCCGCATGCTCGACGTCGAGCTCCAGCATTGGCACCTTCCGCCCGAGGCGGCGGTAGCTGACCACCCGGGCGCGGAGGATCTGATCGGGAGAGTATTCGTCGGGGCCGGTCAGAGTGCGGACCACGAGGCGCGGCTCCGCGCCGGGCAGCACGGACAGTCGTGGCCTCTGCCGGAATCCGAGCCCGGCAAGGGCGAGCAGGCCGACCGCCGCGAGCCCGACGAGCAGGCGACTGGCGGCGTCGGTGCCGAGGATCGCGGCACCAGCCAGGATGACGCCGCCTACCGTGACCGCGACGAGTGCGGGGGTTGGGGTGGTCCAGGCGATGCGGGGCTCGGTATCCCGTGGTCCAGGATCCCCAGGTTCAGGAGTCAAGACGCTCCCCAATCGCTCCTCGAGTTGTCCACAGGTTCATCCACAGGTGTGCATGAATGACACGTCTGTAATCCGTCGCGATCAGCGCCAGCGCATGGTCATGATCAGGCCGACCACCATCAGGCCGAATCCGATCAGGAAGTTCCATGCGTTGAGGTCGTTCATCCAGCTGATGTGCTCGGCGGCCAAGTAGTAGACGAGCAGCCAGACGAGCCCGGCCAGCATGAACCCGAGCATGATCGTGACATACCAGACCGGCGACGGCCCTACCTTCACCTTCACCGGGGTCCGGCTGGCGGGGTTGATCGTATAGTCGGTCTTCTTACGGACCTTCGACTTGGGCATGACGTCCTCGTATTCGGCGTACAGGTCGGTACCAGCAGGGCGGATTCAGTTCGGTTCATCTGCCGAGCCCACTCGCCGCTGTGGACGAGGCTCCGGCGCCCTCCGGTGTGCCTCTAGGCTATCCCAACTGCTAATGGATGCGACGTGGTGCCGGGCGGGGACGTAATCTCGATCCCATGCGTGTTCTGGTCGTCGACAATTACGACAGCTTCGTCTTCAATCTGGTGCAGTACCTCGGACAGCTCGGTGTCGACGCCGTGGTCTGGCGCAACGACGATCCGAACCTGGCCGATGTCGACGCGGTCGTGCGCGATTTCGACGGCATCCTGATCAGCCCCGGGCCAGGCACCCCGGACCGCGCGGGGGCCAGTATCGCTCTTGTGCGCGCCTGCGCCGCGCACAACGTTCCGCTGCTCGGCGTGTGCCTGGGCCATCAAGCGTTCGGCGAGGCGTTCGGCGCCACCGTCACCAGAGCCCCCGAACTGTTGCACGGCAAGACGAGTTCGGTGTTCCACATCGGCGCCGGCGTGCTGGTAGGTCTACCCGACCCGTTCACCGCCACTCGGTATCACTCGCTCACGGTTGTCGAGGACTCCCTGCCGGAGGAGATCGAGGTGCTCGGACGCACCGAGAGCGGGATCGTCATGGCCATGCGCCACCGCACCCTGCCGATCCATGGCGTGCAGTTCCATCCCGAATCGGTGCTGACTCAGGGCGGTCACCGCATGCTCGCCAACTGGCTCGGCGTGTGCGGCGAGCGTCCGACCGAGGGGCTGGTGGAGAGGCTGGAGGCGGAGGTCGCCGCTCTGGTGCTGCAGTGACCCGTCCGCATGTACTGCTGTCGGTCGCGATGAGCGTCGACGGATACATCGACGACGCGAGCCCTGAGCGGCTGCGGCTCTCGGACGCCGCAGATTTCGATCGCGTGGACCAGGTGCGCGCGGACTCCGACGCGATCCTCGTCGGCGCGCAGACCCTGCGCAGGGACAACCCGCGGCTGCTTGTCGACAGCGCCGACCGTAGGGCCGCGCGTGTCGCGGCGGGCAAACCGGAGTATCCGCTCAAGGTGACAGTGTCGGCGAGTGGCGACCTGGATCCCGGCTTGCGGTTCTGGCACCATGGCGGCGGCAAGCTCGCCTACACCACCGACGCGGGCGCAGCACGGCTCACCGATCGGTTGGCTGGTCTGGCCGAGGTGACGAGCCTCGGCGCCGACCTCGACTTCGGCGCGTTGCTGGACGACCTGGGTCGGCGTGGCATCGCCCGCCTCATGGTGGAGGGCGGCACCCGCGTCCACACCGCCTTCCTCGCGGCCGATCTGGCCGACGAACTGCACTTGGCCGTCGCCCCGATCCTGGTCGGCGACGTCGCGGCGCCACGCTTCCTCGCCGCCGCCGACTACCCGGGCGCGCCGCACCGCAGGATGCGGCTCGCGGACGTGACCCGAGTGGGCGACGTCGCCGTGCTGCGCTACCTACCGAAAGCGAATAGTGCCGATCGGCGGATCGGTTGATCGGCGGATCGGTTGATCGGAATGCGTCGTGCGGTGACGCCCCAGGTGCTAGAGCGCACTGCGACGCAACGGTCGCGCGTTTCCTGGCTGATGGCTGTCCGTGACGACGAGCCACATGCTCGAAACTACGGCAGCATGGTGTCGAGTTGGTCGAACCGGCCCAGGCGGCGATGTCTACGAACCGCCACCTGGACCTGTCCTGGAACCTAAGGCCGTCCGTAGACCGCGGTCACGAACTCGCCGAGCTGATTGTCGTCCAGATGCCTGGCCAGGTCCGCCTCGCTGATCATGCCGACGAGCCTCTTGTTCTCGATCACCGGGATCCGCTTGACCCGATGACTTTCCATCTCGTCGAGCACGACCTCGATGTCGGCGTTCGCGTCGACCCAGCGCGGCGTCGCCTCGCACAGGTCGGCGACCCGGGTTTTGCCCGGGGGCAGACCCTGGGCAATGCACTTCACAACGATGTCGCGGTCGGTGACGATGCCACACATCCGCTCGTTCTCATCCGAGATGACCAGGGATCCGACGCCGAGTTCGGCCATGATGCGGGCGGCCTTTTCGACGGTCTCGTCCTTGGAGATCCACTGTGCGCCGGGTTTCATGATGTCCCTGGCGGTGGTCATGAGCTACCTCCTCGTGCTCAGCTGCGCTGATTGGGATGAAGCACGCTCATTCTCCCGCACTTTCACACCGAGTGGTCTCGTTTTTCTCGATACCAGACGTTTCCGTGGGGACGACCCCACGGAAACGGCGACACCATTCACGGCGGGCCGATAACTCCCACGCCGACCGCAATGGACCCGTTCTTCTGGACCGAACTTCCGGCGGACGGTTGCTGGCTGAGGACGCGGCCCACGTTGCCCGCGTCGAAAGTGCCCTGCGGGGACTGGCTGACCTGGCTCGTGCTGCCGGTCCAGCCCTCCGCGCGGAGCTTGTCCACCGCCTGCGAGACCGTGAGACCGATCAATGAAGGCATCTTCAGATCGCCTGCGGACACCTGCACGGTAACCGTGGATCCCTTGTCCGCCGTGCTGCCGCCCGAGGGGCTGGACGCGATCACTTCGCCTTTCGGCTTCGACGACTGCACTTCTTGGACGAACACTTTGAAGCCGTTGCCCTCGATATTCGGCTCGGCGACATCGATTTGCTGTCCGACGACGTAGGGAACGCGAACCGCTTCGGGGCCGGTGCCGACGGTGACGATCACTTCCCAATCGACATCGACCTTCGAACCCGGCGACGGGTTCTGCTCGATCACCGTGTCCTTCTCCGCGGTGCTCGACGGCTTGCGGTCGACGTTCGAGTTCAACCGCAGACCCTTGGCGTTCAGCTCCTGCTCGGCTTGCTGCTGCGACAGGCCCGTCAGCTTCGGCACCTGAACCTGTGCGGGACCGGTGGAGACCTGGACCGTGATGGTGCTGCCCTTGTCGATCCGCGATCCGCCGAGCGGCTGGGTGGCGATCACATTGCCCGTCGCGACCTTGCTGTCCGGCTTCTGCTGGATCGCCACCGTGAACCCGAGCTTCTGCAGCGAGTCCTGTGCCTGCTGGGAAGACTTGTTCGACATGTCGGGAACGGCTACCTGGTCCGGTCTGCTTCCCGGGCCGAGTAACACCCAGAACAGCGCGAACACCACCGCGATCGCGGCGGCGGCGCCGATCGCGATGTAGGCGGTGCGGCGCTGATTGGCAGGATCGGTCGGGTCCTGCTCCGCGGTGTCGTCGTTGCGCTCGATGGTGCGGTAGCTGCGCGGCGCGGGCTCGTCCGCGCCCATGATGGTGGTGCGGTCCTCCTCGGTCATCACCATCGGGGCGCTCGGCTTCTGGCCGCCGAGCACCCGGATCAGGTCGGCGCGCATCTCGGCCGCGGTCTGGTACCGGTTGGCCGGGTTTTTGCTCATCGCTTTGAGCACGACCGAGTCGAGCTCGCGTGGCACGCCCGAGTACACGTGCGAGGGAAGCCGTGGGTCCTCCCGGACATGCTGGTAAGCGACCGCAACCGGCGAGTCGCCGGTGAAAGGTGGTTCCCCGGTGAGGATTTCGAACAGCACGCAGCCGACGGAGTAGACGTCCGAACGCGCGTCCACCGTCTCGCCGCGGGCCTGTTCCGGCGAAAGATACTGCGCTGTCCCGATGACCGCGGCGGTCTGCGTCATCGGGTTGGCGCTATCGGCGATCGCACGGGCGATGCCGAAGTCCATCACTTTCACAGCGCCGGCTCGGTTGATCATGATGTTCGCGGGCTTCATGTCGCGGTGCACGATTCCGGCCTTGTGGCTGAAATCCAATGCGGCACAGACATCGGCGACAACTTCCATCGCGCGGCGCGGCGGTAGTGGACCCTTGCCGCGGACGATGTCGCGCAGCGTGTCACCGTCCACGTACTCCATCACGATGTACGGCAGCGGACCGCCGTCCACCTCGGCCTCGCCGGTGTCGTAGACCGCGACGATGGCCGGGTGGTTGAGCGCGGCGGCGTTCTGCGCCTCGCGCTTGAACCGGAGGTAGAACGTGGGGTCGCGCGCCAGGTCGGCGCGCAGCACCTTGATCGCCACGTCCCGGCTCAGCCGGACATCGCGCGCCTTGTGCACCTCGGACATTCCGCCGAACCCGATGATCTCGCCCAGCTCGTAGCGGGAGGAGAGATTCTTCGGGGTCGTCATGGTTGTCCTTGCCAAGGAGTAGCGGGCACGCTGACGGTGGCCGAGGGTCCTCGGGCACCAGGAATCTCCGGAAATGGTAAGTCGAAGGTGGGAATTCGTGGCCGCGTGGTGGTGGTCGGCGCGGTCGGGGTCGGCTTCGTCGTGCTCGGTGCCGTGGTGCTGGGCGGCGGGGTGGTCGTCGTCTGCTCCGGGGTCGTAGTCGGTGGCTCGGTGGTTGTCGGTTCCGGGACGGTCGTGACCACCGGCGGCGGTGCGGGTTTGGGGGTGGTCGTGGTGACGATCGGCGGCACCGGCTTCGGACTCGGCGCGGTCGTCGAGGTCGGTGACGGCGTCGAATTCGGGTTGGTGTCACCGCCGAACAGCAGGTAGAGCGTGAGGGCACCGACCAGGACGGCGCCGATGCCGAGCCCGGCGAACCACTTCTGCGTCGCGGTGAATCGCTTGCCGTCATCGGGGGGCCGGGTATCGCCGCCGGTGCCATGGCTCATCAAAGTCGCCGGCGCCGCGGCGGGCGCACCCGCATGGCCCGCCGCGCCGATCGCCCCAGCCGCGGGCGTCGAGTAGCGCACCGTAGCACCGTCGAAATCATGTGCTGTGGAGGGAATGACGGCGGTGGGGCCGGGCGGCAGCACCCGGGTGGCTCCGGTGAGGGGGGTGGAGGGATGGGAGCCGCTCGGCGGCGGCGGGCGGCGGCCCGCGCGCACCGCGGCAACCGCGTCGGCGAACTCACCGCCGCGGGCGTAGCGGCGCCCCGGCTCCTTGGCCATGGTGATCTCGATCAGCTCGCGGACGTTGCCGGGCAGATCGGACGGCATCGGCGGCGGAGTCTCCCGAACATGCTTCATCGCCACCGTGATCGCGCCGTCGCCGATGAAGGGCCGCTGCCCGGCGAGCGCCTCGTAGCCGACCACGCCGAGCGAATACACGTCGCTTGCCGCGGTGGCGTCCTCGCCGACCGCCTGCTCAGGCGCGATGTACTGGGCGGTGCCCATCACCATGCCGGTCTTGGTCACCGGGGAAGCGTCCACCGCCTTGGCGATGCCGAAGTCGGTGATCTTCACCTGGCCGGTAGGCGTCACCAGGATGTTGCCCGGCTTCACGTCGCGGTGCACCACGCCTGCGCGGTGCGCCACCTCGAGCGCGCGCCCGGTCTGCTCCAGCATGTCCAAGCCCTGGGCCACCGACAGTCTGCCGAGCCGGTTGAGCACCGTGTTCAGCGGCTCGCCCTGGACCAATTCCATGACCAAGTAGGCGGTTTCGCTGCCCTGCGGGTCGATGGTCTCGCCGTAGTCGTAGATACCGGCGATACCGGGGTGATTCAGCTGGGCGGTGGTCTTCGCCTCGGTGCGGAATCGATGCCGGAACGTCGGGTCGGCCGAGAACTCCGACTTGAGCACCTTGACCGCGACCCGGCGGTCCAGCCTCGTATCCAGGGCTTCCCAGACCTGGCCCATGCCGCCGGTCGCGATCAGTCTCTGCAGCCGGTACCGGTCGGCGATCATCGCACCGTTGTTCAGCATCGAGGTCCCCGTACCTTCACTCGCACATCCATATCGTTCAGCCCCCTCGAAGACCCGCGTCCAGGACCGCACGAGCCACCGGCGCGGCCACCGAGCCGCCGGTCGCGGCAAGCGCCCGATCCCCGCCGTTCTCCACGATCACCGCGATGGCGATCTTCGGGTTCTGCGCGGGGGCGAACGCGATGTACCAAGCGTGCGGCGGCGTGTTGCGCGGGTTGGACCCGTGTTCCGCGGTGCCGGTCTTGGACGCGATCTGATAGCGGGACTGGGCACCTCCGGCGGTGTTGTTCTCCG
This sequence comes from Nocardia sp. NBC_01730, assembly GCF_035920445.1. Classification (NCBI taxonomy): domain Bacteria; kingdom Bacillati; phylum Actinomycetota; class Actinomycetes; order Mycobacteriales; family Nocardiaceae; genus Nocardia; species Nocardia sp. NBC_01730. The sequence goes on from NZ_CP109162.1 coordinate 6,013,015, forward strand.
ACGCGATCATCAGGTTGGTTACGGTCGACGCTACCTGGGCGCTGACCGCCTGTCCGACCGAGACCGGCTTGGTCTTGGAGAGCTCGCTCAAGTCCGGGCCCTGCAGCTGATCGACCAGGTAGGGCTCCATTCGGACGCCCCCGTTGGCGATGGTCGCCGCGACGACCGCGTTGTCCAGCGGGGTCAACGCCACGTCCCGCTGGCCGATGCTGCTCTGGGCCAGCGCGGCGTTGTCCGAGATCGTGCCGACGGTGCTCTCCGCTACCGGCATCGGGATCCCACGGTGCGGGCCGATGCCGAATGCGGCCGCCTCGTCCTTGAGGTTCGCGGCGCCCACCTTGACTCCGAGTTCGGCGAACGCGGTGTTGCAGGACAGCCGGAACGCGTCGTAGAGCGAGGCGGTCGGGTTCGGCCCGCAGGTGGAGCCGTTGTAGTTCTCCAGCGTGGTGGTGGTGCCGGGCAACGTGATATTCGGCGCCGCGGTGAACTGGTCCTCCGGGGTGGCGGTGCGGTTGGCCAGCGCGGCGGCGGTGACCACCACCTTGAACGTGGAGCCGGGCGGGTAGGTCTGTGAGATAGCCCGATTCAACATCGGATGGCGCGGATCCGCACTCAGGGTTTCCCATGCCTGGGTGCCGCGCGCGCCGTCGTGCCCCGAGAGCAGGTTCGGGTCGTAGCTCGGCGTGGAAACCATGGTGAGAATCTTGCCGGTACTCGGCTCGATCGCCACCACCGAGCCGGTGTAACCCTTGCTGGTCAGCTGGTCATAGGCGACCTGCTGCATCACCGGGTCGAGGGTGGTGAGCACGTTGCCGCCGCGTGGATCCCGGCCGGACACGAGGTCGACGAGACGGCTGCCGAACAGCTGACTGTCGGACCCGTTCAGCAGCGCGTCCTCGGCTCGCTCCAGCCCTGTGCTGCCGTACTGCATCGAGTAGAAGCCGGTGGCGGGCGCGAATGCCTCGGGGTCGGTCGGGTAGGTGCGCAGGTATTTGTAGCGGTCGTCGGTGGCGACCGAGCTCGCCAATACGGTGCCGCCCGCGGAGATCTGTCCGCGCTGGCGGGAATACTCGTCGAGCAGCACCCGCGAGTTGCGCGGGTCGTTGCGGTAATCGTCGGCCTTGATCACCTGAACGTAGGTGGCGTTCAGCAGCAGACCGACGATCATCAGCATCACCGCGACCGCGACTCGGCGTAGCGGAGTGTTCATGTCACGGGCCCCGCTTCCGGTCGTGCCGCGTCGCGGCGCAGCAGTTCGGTCTGCGCATCGGCGATCGGCGCTGGTTCCTTCTTGCGCACCGGGGCGGGCGCCCGTGCGGCGTCCGAAACCTTGATGAGCAACGCGAGCAGCGCGTAATTGGCGAGCAGGGAGGAGCCGCCGTAGGACATGAACGGCGTGGTGAGACCGGTCAGCGGAATCAGCTTGGTGACGCCGCCGACCACTACGAACAGCTGGATCGCGATGGTGAACGACAGGCCGGCGGCGAGCAGTTTGCCGAAGCTGTCGCGCACCGCGAGCGCCGTGCGCAGGCCGCGTACCACGAACACCAGGAACAGCACGAGCACCGCGGCTAGCCCGATCAGCCCGAGCTCCTCACCGATCGTGGTGATGATGAAGTCGGTCTTGGCGAAAGGCACCTGGTTGGGCCTGCCGCTGCCGAGCCCTGTCCCCGCGAGGCCGCCGGTGGCCAGGCCGAACAGTGACTGCGAGATCTGGTAGCCGGTGTTGTTGTAGTCGTCGAATGGGTGCAGCCAGGTTTCCACCCGGACCCGGACGTGACCGAACAGCTGGTAGGCGAAGAAAAAGCCGAGCGCGAGCAGCCCGCCTCCGATGATCAGCCAGCCGACACGCTCGGTGGCGATGTACAGCATTACCAGCACGGTGCTGAAGATCAAGAGCGATGTACCGAGGTCCTTCTCGAACACCAGCACGCCGATGCAGACGAGCCAGACCACCAGGATCGGGCCGAGGTCGCGGGCGCGGGGGAACTCCATGCCGAGCACATGGCGCCCGGCGGCGGTGAACAGATCGCGCTTGGCGACCAGCACGGACGCGAAGAAGATGATCAGCAGGATCTTGGCGAACTCACCCGGCTGCACGCTGAATCCGGGCAGGCGGATCCAGATCTTCGCGCCGTTGGTCTCCGAGAACTTGCTGGGCAGGATGGCCGGAATGGCCAGTGCGACAAGTCCGATGAGGCCGAGTGTGTAGCTGTAGCGAGCCAGCGTGCGGTAATCGCGCAGCGCGATCAGCAGCACGATGAACACGGCCGTGCCCAACGCGGTCCATAGGATCTGCTGGTTGGCGTCGGGAGAGGGAACCGCCCATGAGTTGTACGCGGCGGTCTGCTCGTCGGCGAGGTCGAGCCGATGGATCAGCACCAGGCCGAGGCCGTTGAGCAGCGCGACGATCGGCAGCAGCAGCGGGTCGGCGAACGGCGCGAATCGCCGCACGGTCAGATGCGCGACACCGAACAACGCCAGATACGCCAGACCGTACTTGGCGATCTCCCAGGTGATCGACTGCTCCTGACTGGCCTCGACCAGAAACAGAGAGCCTGTGGTGATCACTGCCGCCCCGGCAAGCAGCAACAGTTCGACGTTGCGTCTGGTGCTCGGCGGGGGCGCGGGAGCGAATCCGCCCGGGGGACTGGGAAAGGCCCCCGCGGACGGCGGTGACGGTGCGGACATCAGTCCGTCACCCGGCAGTTCTCCCCCGCGGTCTGGGGGTTCGACGACGTGCTCGACGGCGGGGCAGGAGCCTCCGACTTCGTCGGTGTCTTGATCTCGGTGCCCCTGATGTCACCCTCGCCGGGCGCGGGCGCGGGCGTGGTGGTCGGGGCAGGCGCCGCGCCGGCGGGTCCCGGCGGCGCGGGCTCGGTGGACGGGATGACCCCCGGCTGCGGCACTGACCCCTTGGCCGGGCACGGCGGCAACAGTTCTCGCTGGGCGAGATAGGTCATCGAGTCCTTGGCCTTGTCCAGCGAACCCGGAGGCAACCCCTTGTCCACCTGATCGCGGCCGGTCTGCTTCAGATCGCCGACCGTCAGCGGCTTGCAGGAGGACGGCAGGTCGTCGCGATGCTCGGTCAGGGTGAGTTCACCGCCGCGGGTCACGCAGCCGACCAGGTTCACGTCGTGGATCGAGTAGCCGAGGATCGATCCGGGCAGCCCGCGCAGGATCACCACCGAACCGTCATCGGCGCCGACGTAGTAGTTGCTGCGAATCATCTTGTAGCCGACCAGAAGTCCGATACAGACGGCAACGACCAGCGCCACCGCGAGCACGATCCAGCGCAGCCGGTATGACTTCCCTTTCTCGGGAGGCTCCGGCGTGGCGGCGGATCTGCGCGGCGCGGCCCGTGGCGGACGCAGCGCTGAGGCGCGGCCCGCGGCCGTGTTCGGCGGCGGCGTGTCGTCGTCGACGCCGGACGCGGCGCCCGCCACGATCGGGTGGCTCTGCCCGTAGTCCAGATCTATGACGTCGGCCACGACCACGGTCACGTTGTCGGGACCACCGCTGCGCAACGCGAGTTCGATGAGCCGGTCGGCACATTCGTCGGTCGTGCCCTCGCGCATGGTGTTCGCGATGGTCTCGTCGCTGACCACGTCGGAGAGGCCGTCGGAGCACAGCAGATAGCGATCCCCGGCACGTGCCTCGCGCATGATCAGCGTCGGCTCGATCTCGTTGCCGGTGAGCGCGCGCATGATCAGCGAACGCTGCGGGTGCGTGTGCGCCTGCTCGGGTGTGATCCTGCCCTCGTCGACCAGGGACTGGACGAACGTGTCGTCCCTGGTGATCTGGGCGAGCTCACCGCCGCGCAGCATGTAGGCGCGCGAGTCGCCGATGTGCACGAGGCCGAGCTTCTTGCCCGCGAACAGGATTGCCGTGAGCGTGGTGCCCATGCCGTCGAGCTCGGGCTCTTCCTCGACCTGGTCGGCGATGGCCGCGTTGCCCTCTCGGGTCGCCGCGTCGAGTTTGCCGAGTAGATCGTCGCCCGGCTCGTCGTCGTCGAGGTGGGCGAGCGCGGCGATCATCAACTGAGAGGCGACTTCTCCCGCGGCGTGGCCGCCCATGCCGTCGGCGAGTGCGAGTAGTCGCGCGCCCGCATACACGGAGTCTTCGTTGTTGCCTCGGACGAGACCGCGGTCGCTGCGCGCTGCGTAGCGGAGAACAAGTGTCACGATCGGAGCTCGATCACTGTTTTACCGACACGGATGGGCGTGCCGAGTGGAACTCGGACCGCGGTCGTGACTTTCGCGCGATCGAGATAGGTGCCGTTCGTCGAGCCGAGATCTTCGACGTACCAGTCGTCACCACGCGGAGAAAGTCGCGCATGTCTGGTCGAGGCGTAGTCATCAGTGAGTACCAGCGTGGAATCATCCGCACGTCCGATCAGCACCGGTTGGGTGCCGAGCGAGATGCGAGTGCCGGCGAGTGAACCTTGAGTCACCACAAGAAATTTGGCGCCCTTCTGGCCCCGGCTGAAGGAAGGCAGCACCGCGGAACCGCGTGCGGCCCTGGGCTGTATCCGAATGCCGGATGCCGCGTAGATGTCGCTGCGCAACGTGCGCAGCACAGCCCACACGAACAACCACAACAGCAGAAGGAACCCCGCACGGGTCAGTTGCAGGATCAGTCCCTGCACGGCGCTCCACCTCCTGTTCGACCGTGTACGTCGGTGCCGTAGGTGCGGTTCGACCACCCCCACCAGCCTGCTGGTCTTGCCGGCCCCGGTATCGGTGCCGCGCGTGTGTTGGCAGCATCATAGGGCCGTCGGTCGATTTCGATCACGATACGACCGACGAATCCTCGAGAGCCATGTCGTGACCTGCACCGCGAGCTTACGGGATCAGAGGATACGGATCAGGATCTCGGAATGCCCGGCGCGGATGACATCGCCGTCGGCGAGTTGCCAATCCTGCACGGGGGAACCGTTCACCAGGGTGCCGTTGGTGGAGCCGAGATCGGACAACATCGCGGTTTGGCCGTCCCAGCGCACCTCGATGTGCCTGCGCGAGACACCGGTGTCCGGCAGCCGGAAGTGCGCGTCCTGGCCGCGGCCGATGATGTTGCTGCCTTCCCGTAGCTGGTAAGTCCGACCACTGCCGTCGTCGAGCTGCAGGGTCGCGGAGTAGCCCGAACCGGCCGCGGCCGCGGCGCCGTAACCCTGGCCGCCGCCGTAGCCCTGCTGCGCGCCGTAGCCCTGCTGCTGCGAGTAGGCCTGGCCGTAGCCGCCCTGCTCATCCTGGCCGTAGCCGCCTTGATCGCCGTAGGTCTGGTCGCCGTAGCCGGGTTCAGCGTAGCCCGGCTGGCCGTAGCCCTGGCCTTGCTGGCTGTACCCGGGTTCGGCATAGCCCTGCTGCTGGCCGTAGCCGGGATCGCTGTAGCTTTGCTGGCCGTACCCGGAATCGGCATAGCCCTGCTGCTGGCCGTAGCCGGGATCGCTGTAGCCTTGCTGGCCGTACCCGGAATCGGCATAGCCCTGCTGCTGGCCGTAGCCGCGGTCGCCGTACCCCTGCTGGCCGTAACCTGGGTCACCGTACCCCTGCTGGCCGTAGCCGCGGTCGCCTTGCTGGTAGTCGTAGCCGTTCTGGTAGTCGCCGTACCCCTGCTGAGCGTCCGGCGCTTGGTAATCCGCTGCGTACGCGCCGCCGCCGCGGCCGTAGTCGTCGCGGTACGCGCCGTTCTGCGGACCGCCGCGACCAGCAGGCGGTGGGGCGTACCCGCGGTTGCGTGGATCGGACTCCGCGGGCTCACGGCTCGGGTCGTAGCCTGAGTTCTGCGTCATGGGGCCAGCTCCTGGTTGCGGGGTTGCAGGTCGTTGTGGCGGTGATTCGGGGCCGCGAGCCGCTGTGGCTCTGTGCCCGACGTCCGGATCGACGCGGCCACTTGCCCTGAACTGTCCGGTGTGCAGCGTAGGTGATGCCTCGAACGCCACGTGTACTTCGCCGTAGGTCTGCCAGCCTTGCTCGCGGATGTAATCCTGTAGATGTTTGGCGAACGCGCGGGTAGTGAGGTCGTGATCGGCATCCAGTTGCTGGTGATCCGAGGAGTTGATCGTGATCACATAACTGTTGGGCGCCAGGAGATGGCCGCCGCCGAGATCCTGGACGTGATCGGCAGCCTCACGTTGCAGCGCCGCTTCCACCTCCTGTGGCACGACATTGCCGCCGAACACTCTGGCGAAGACATCCCCGACGGCGCCCTGTAGGCGACGCTCGAACCGCGAAACGATGCCCATCTCGGCCTCCTCTCGGTGAGCGTCTCTTTCCTGATTCGTAACAACGACACGCGAGTATGGCGTGTCGCTTATCAACCACGTTCATTGCATGATATCCACGATCGTCCACACCTGTAACTATTGGCGGTGGCCCCAGGTTCCCGCACCTGTCGAGCCCCCATGTCAGGGCTCTGAAATGGGGATTTCATGTCCGGCGCAGGGGCGTGATACTGTCTCTCAGTCGCTCGGGCGAGTGGCGGAATGGCAGACGCGCTGGCTTCAGGTGCCAGTGTCCTTCGGGACGTGGGGGTTCAAGTCCCCCTTCGCCCACAGTGTAGTTCGAAATGGCCGCAGGTCAGAGAGCTTTCTCTGACCTGCGGCCATTTCGGTCAGCGAAACTTGTTGATGTCGCGCCGCCGACAATCACCCGCCGATACCTGTCGTACAGTCGACAACCGCATGCAGGAGACGGGCTTCCCGCGTCGCGGCGACATCAGTTTCTCGCAGGCGGCGATGTGGCGGGCCAGGCGGTCACATCGAGAGAGATCTGCGTCGTTCTTGCTCATCGATCGTGGCGCGGCGCCCGGCTGGCCGGTGCTGCGAGCGCGTCGGGATCGACCTGTGCACACGGCGTGCCGACGTGATGGGCCGTGCGGATCGGCCGGGTCAGGGTGGCCATCTCCACTGGTGCCCGCGGGCATCCGCGCTGGAGCCAGTCGGTGGCCACGCCGATGAGCCCGCCGGCGATCTCGTGGTGGCGACCATCCCGCTGAACGCTTACGACCGGCTTCCCGCCGCCGACCTGGCCGGCAAGACCGTCATCGACACGATGAACTACTACCCGCAGCGCGACGGGCGCGTCGCCGTGCTGGATTCCGCCGAGCTGACCTCGAGCGCCCTGGTGCAGCGCCACCTCTCCGGCTCTCGTGTAGTCAAGGCGTTCAACAACATCGACTTTCGTCGCCTGCTCACCAGTGCCCGGCCCTCGGGCGCCGCCGATCGCAGCGCCCTGCCTATCGCTGACGACGACGCAGCTGCCAAGGCCGAGGTGGCCGCGCTGCTGAACGCCCTCGGCTACGACGCGGTGGACATCGGCGCCTTTGCCGACAGTTGTGCAGTGAACCCGGCACACCGGTCTATGTGCAGCCGTACTTCCCTGCGCAACGCCCGGAGGGAGTTGACCCAGGACGAGACGTACCGCTGGTTCCTCGAGACCCCTGGAGTTGCGGTGCTTCCGGCCGAGTGAAGGAGCTGACCGCCAGCGCAGTGCGGGGCCTCGCAGGCGGCATCTACCCGGCCTCTGCCGGTAAGTGAGGAATCCGATGTGGCGCGACTGCCACTTCGTGTTGCTATCGTCAGCGCCCTCCGGTGCAAACGCCCTCGGGGGTGTACTGACAGGGCCTTTCGTTGCGGCCTCTGTACGCGCCGTGATTGCTGCTCGTTCCGCGCTCTCCCACACCGTAGCCGCGCCGATCCGCAGGGTCGTGCGAATAACGGTCTGCGGTGACGGCCACGATAGGTTGGGGCGAGACGATTGCCGGTGTCACCATCGCGCCTCCGATCAGGATCGCGGCCACCGCTCGACGCACGGTCCCGAGCATCCTTGCGTTCGCCATAGATACCTTCCCGTCATTTAACGTGCCATCAGATAGCGTTACGATAATAATGGTTGTCATCGGTGACGTGCGGGCGGGACTCGCGGCTGTATCGCCACCAAATGCCTTGGCGCGGAGCGGATCCTCCTGATGGGTGGCCGCAAGGATCCGACCGACATCGCCCGCTTTGTTGCCGCCGACGTGGCCGCCGCACGGGGCGCGGAAGGCTTCGAGCGGTGGAACTACGGCTGGTTCGGATCGTCCGGGAACCGAACGGGGGACCGGGTCACTCCTTCCTGGTCACCTCGAGCTGCACGCTGCCCCGGTTGTTCCCGTAGAAGCTCCACGCGTCGTTGGCGAACGCGTACAGGTACCCGGAGCGGGATACCTGGTGGTTGGTGCCTGCGCCGATGGGGATGTTTTTGTACGGGGCCTCTGCACCCTCGGGCGGGATCGTGTTGGCGACAACACCGATCAGCGACATCCACGGCATGCCTTCGTCCCGGCGGGTCAGGAAGTTCGCCCTCGGGCTTCTGGTCAGGCGCCGGATGATCCGCTCGCCCTGACCGATCAGTGTGCTGGCGAAGCGGAAAGCCTCGCCCAGGCGGACGCGCAGGCCGGTGGTGCCCGCGGGCCCGGACGGGATGTCGAGATCCAGCCACTGTCCCTTGGCGGAGAAGGTGTATTCGCCCGCTTCGAGGTAGAGGCCTGTCCAGTTCCACGGATCACGGGCAGACACGCTCGCCGTGCTGGATTCGCCCGGCGCGAGCGTCCGGGTGGGCCGGTAGGGTCCGCTGGTGATTGGTGGAGTCCGGTGACGCTCGTACACCGAACAGTGCAGCAATGGGTTGTTCCCGACCTTGTCGATCATGGGGGTGGCGCGGGGACGCGGCTCGATAAACGACTCCAGTATCGGGCGCAACAGAGGCTCGTACAACGGCTCGAGCAAGCCGTAGACGCCTTGGTTGTCGTCGTGCAGCACACCGAGTGCGTCGGGTCGGATCTGATTCTCCACATCTTCGCGGAACTCGAGCCCGACCGCGGTGCGTGACTCGTCGATCATCCATTTCAGCGCGCCGTCGCTAAGACCTGTCTCCCAGCGCCCGCCGCCCACATCCATGTGGCTGCCGGGGAACCACACCTGCTTGATGTCTTGACCCGGCGCCGGGTTGGACCACAACGTCGGAGTGAACGGCCCCCGCTGCTCGTCGAGTGCGACCGCGTGGCGACCGTGGCGAACGGCCGGGTCGAGCTTCACGTCATGGAAGGCATACCTCCGGGCGGGGTCCAGGAGGTTGAGCCAGCCGAAGGTGTCCGGGATACCCAGCGCACCGACGGTGTCCCACACTCCGACGAAGTCCAACGGAATCGGATTGTGCCGCCCCGGTTGATAGGTGAATCGGAGACCGTCGCTCCACCCGGGATCGGCGTCCTGCCCCAGACGGTACCGCTGGTACACACGCCGGATCTGACGCCAGACCTCGTCTTCGTCCAGGCCGGTGGTCTGGATCAGCCCGCACGCCGCGATCAGCCCGGCGAGGCTGCGTGCGGTAAAAGCACCGCGACTGAAACCGAACAGCGCGATTCGGTCCCCAGGCCGGTGAGTGGTGGTCAGCCAGTGGTAGGCGTCCATCACGTTGCCGGACAACCCGGCTCCGGCGATTCCCCCCAGCAGCCAGCCGAACAGACCACCGCTCTCGGTTCCCACCCCCGACTGGTACCGCGTCAGCTGGTCCTGCCCGTCCTTCGTGGTGTCCGAGAGAGCGTTGTACAAGCGGCGCGCATTCGTCACCGCCATCTGGCCCAACGTGTTCCAAGTGCCGTCGCAGCACATGACGAGTCGACGCATCGTTGCACCTCCTGGCACGCGAATGATTCCCGTGGAGTGGTGTGAAGCGTTGTGAATACCGGCCGTCGCCTATATCCCCCATCTGTGGCGACAACCCGAAAGGCAGATCCAGTTGATCCTGCTCCGACCGATGCGTGGTTGTCACTGGTCGTTAGGGCCTCGAAACAGCTTGCCGAAGGCCGTCTACCGAATCGCACCGGGTCCCGGCCGACCTGACGGAGGTGGCTTGACTCACAATGAGAACCTGTTCTAATTCTTGGCATGCGCAGATATGAAGGCCGCCGTGTGGTGGTGACGGGAGCGGGTTCCGGCATCGGGCAGGGCATCGCCCTGAGGCTGCTCGACGAGGGGGCACAGTTGGTCGCCGCCGATATCGACGCGACGGGCCTCGCGGCCACCGCGGCGAAGGCAGGCGATGCCACCGAACGATTGCGAACGGTCGAGGTGAACGTCGCCGACCCGGAGTCGGTGGGATCGGCCACCAGGCAGGCGCTGAAATTCCTCGGCGGCCTGGATGTGCTGGTGAACGGGGCGGGCATCCTGCGGCCTGCGCGCACTCACGAGATGCCGCTCGAGGTGTGGAACCAGGTGATCACGGTGAACCTCACCGGGACATTCCTGATGACCCAGGCGGCGCTGCCCGCGCTGCTGGACACCGGGCATGGGGTAGTGGTCAACATCTCCTCGACCGCGGCCTTCAGCGCAGCGCCCTACCTCGCGTCCTACGCGGCGTCGAAGGGCGGCGTGAACGCTTTCACCCATGCGATCGCGCTGGAGTACGCGAAGCAAGGGCTGCGCGCGGTGAACATCGTTCCCGCCGGTATCACGAGCGGCATCACCACGAAGTCCATCCGCGATCAGCCGGAGGGTTTCGATCCGCAGCTGTTCTCCAGGATGACCGGCTGGCTCAACGGCGGGGCGCTCGGCAGTCCGGAAGATATCGCCGGGGTGGTCGCCATGGTGGCCTCCGACGACGGACGCTATATGACCGGAACCGAGATCCGGGTCGACGGCGGCGCGCTGATGTAGCTACGTGGGTGTGGCGACGAGAAGATGGTGTGGGATCGGCGGATGCGCCAACTGTCGGTGCTCGACAACGCAGCCCGCCTGCTCCAGTGCGGCGATCACGTCCGACACCGGGCGAAGGGTGAAGCCGTAGGGCGTGAATGGCAGCTTCGCCATCGCGTCCGGATCACCAATCCCGATCACCAGACGGCCGCCCGGTCGGACCACCCTGGCGAGTTCGGCACAGGCCGCGGTCAGGTCCGCCACGAAGTAGATGGTGTTGACCGTGAGCGCGGCGTCGAGGCTGTCGTCCGCGAGCGGCAGCGCAGTGAGCGAACCTTCGTCGAGTCGTAGTCGGCCGGAGCCGATTTCGGCCGCGTGGCCGGAGCGGGCGCGGGCCAGCATGTCGTGCGAGATCTCGACGCCGTGCACCACACCCGTGTCGCCGACGCGCTTCAGCAAGAGCGAAAGCCCTGCGCCGCCACCGAATCCGATATCGGCGGCCGTTCCGCCTGTTGCGACGACGGCGGCCTCGACCGCGCCCGCGATGGCGCGCTTGTTGCCGCGGTTCAGCACGAACGCGACGCCCTTGCCGAGGACGCCATGCGGGTTACCGAGCTGACCAGCGAGGCTGGACAGCAGGCAGGCCCGGACTCCATTCATGCCGCCATCGTATCGATTCGGCCGGTGCTACGCCGGATCGGTCGATTCGGATGGATTTTCAGCGTGACAGCTCGGATGTCGTGAGCCGAAGGACGGCCACGATGCGCCTACCTTTGACCATCCTCGCCGCCTGCACGCACGCAGGCCAGGTCCTCTATGACACGGTCACCGGAATTCTGCGGGTCCGCTGAGATCGGCCGCCCGTGCTTTACGACGGGGCTGCCGATCTCGACGGTGATGCGGAGCCGGGTGTCGGAATCGATGCGGGACGAACTGATACCGGCAGGTTCACGCTGTGGATGACACTGTGAGCGCTTTCGGGATTGCCGGTCTTCGCCGATCGGTGAACGTGTCCGGGAAGCCGGCGGTGCAGTCTCGGCCGACGGGCGGTCAGGGCTGTGGATATCTCTGTGTGTGGCTTCGGGATTCAGTGCCGGGGGTCCGCAACAACTCTGCGGGGGATTCGGAACTCCGGAGCCTGCTCGCGGCTCTGGTTCTGCGTGTGACCGGCGGGGGAAGTATTCACCGGCTTGGGGATGGGTGTGGATCAAAATTATTGATGCAACTACGGTTCCTGGGGATGGCCGGGGAGTTGGGGGCTGTGGATATCGCAGGGTCGATCGCGGCATCGTCGATTGATGCGCAAGTGCGGTGGTTCGTTGTACACAGCGGTGGAGTTCTGTACGTGCACAGCTGTGGACAGTGCCGGACCGGATGAGCGAACGCGTCTGCCGTCGGTCGCTCGAAGCGTAGGGCGGATGTGAGCGGGAGCACCCCGCCGACAGAGTTGATCGAGGGTTTGTCGGCAGGCCTCCAGCGCGTTGACGGGGTGTGACGTAGGTCTCGTGAAGCCGTGCTGCGGTGTCGATTTCGCGGGTTCGCCCAGGTTTGAAGGGGCGATGAGGCGAAGATCACACACCTGATTATGGTTGCGGTCGAGGTGCTGACACCTGCTGTTCAGATGGCTGCGTATGGACCCTTTCGCAGCCGGTTATTCTCGATCTTGACAAGACACAAGCATGGCAACGGCTCGTTTAGCCGAGTGTGCATCTTGTTTATTGAGCGTTAAACAAACCTTGGGTCGCTTTTATCTGTACGGCACTCAGCAATCGTCATCAACCACAGGTGAACGCGCAGGTGAGCGCGCACAACTGCTACCATAGAGTGGTCTATTCCGCCGGTGTAGCTAATGCTCTGGAAAAAGACCGATTCACCCTCTTCGTGCTCGGGGGAGGGGTGTATCGACGGTTTCATCGGAGAGCCGTTTGCCTGCCCGGGCGGTGGTCGCGGCTAAAGCCTCGGGTTAGCTGGCTATGGGAATTGTGAGGTGCCGCCAGCGTTTGCTGGCCCGCTGCTTTATACGCTTGACCTCGGCGGGGAGGGTTGCGTAGGGATAACGGTTGTGTAGAGTTGACGGTAACGCTGGCCGCAGCTCGAGCACGACTCGCTGCGGCCAGCGGAACTCAACCGGGGGGCATCGAAACCGATCCGTGACCTTGTGCTGCTGCCGATTGGCCAACCATCTCCACTCGTGGTGTGCTGGTTGTTCGCTAGAGATTGCTCGTGGACAAGTGGCCCGGCTCGTCAGTAGGGCCGCCGACCTGTTCCAGGACCACGCTGCGCCCGACCCCGAACACATAGACCAGGAACAACGCTTCGGCGGTGAAGCCGATCGCGATTCGGATCGGTGCAGGCAGCGGACTCGGCGTCACGAAACCCTCGATGAAGCCACACACCAGCAACACGCCAACCAGCCCGAGCGCCACCGTCGCGGTCGCCCGGCCCTGCCGGGCCACCGCCTCCACCCGGCTCAGCCGACCCGGATCGATCAGTGTCCAACCGAGTTTCAGCCCGGCACCGCCTGCAACGAAGACCGCAGTCAGCTCCAGTGTGCCGTGCGGCAGGATGAAACCGAAGAACGAATCCAGCCGCCCCGCATCGGCCATCAACCCCGCGGAGACGCCCAGATTCAGTGCGTTCATGAACAGCAGGTAGGCGGCGGGAAGGATCAACACGCCCGTGAACAAGGCCATCGCCGTCACCCAGGCATTGTTCGTCCACACCTGTGCGGCGAACGCTCCATGGGGATGCTCCGAGTAGTACGTCTCGAACGCACCACCGGGCGCGGTGAGGTCCGCCGTGTCGTCCGAAATGCCGAGAACCGTACGCGCAGAATCGAACCGGTCTACCCAGACGGCCAGGCTCGCCGACACGAGCAGGAACACCGCGGCCACGCCTACCCACCACGGCCACGCCCGGTACAGGGCCGCAGGGAAGCGGTGGGTGAAGAAGCGGCCGATCCCCTGCCAGGTGTCCGCTCTCGTCCCGAGCACTCGGCCGCGCGCACGGGTCAGCAGCGCGCTCAGACCGGCGATCAGCTCCGGGTCAGGGCTGTGCGACTGCAAACGCGCCAGCTGCTGGGAGGTGCGCCGGTAGAGCATGACGAGTTCGTCTGCCTCCGCGCCGGTCAACTTGTTCCGCTTGGACAGGTAGTCGAGCCGCTCCCACGCCCGCCGGTGCGCCAAGCTGTACGCGTCCACGTCCATTCGGTTGCCTCCCACTACCGCCGGTCGGAAGAATGCTATCGAGATGGCTGAGTTCACAACCGGCGAAGCGGTGGCCTTGGAGCTGCCGATCGCGCGGATCCCCACCAGGGCCACCGCGTTTCTGATCGACGTGGTTGTCCAGTTCGCACTCGGCTGCGCCCTCATGTTCCTGATCGCGACGGTACTGCTGCCCACAGGTGTGGATTCGGCTTGGCTGGATGTGGCCGTACTGGTCACCATCGTCGGTGTCCTGGTCGGCTACCCGGTGGCCTGTGAGACCACTTCACGTGGGCGGACGCTGGGCAAGCTGCTGCTCGGACTGCGCGTGGTGCGAGCGGACGGCGGACCCATCGACTTCCGGCACGCGCTCACCCGCGGCCTCGCCGGAGCCGTCGTCGACTTCTGGATGCTCGGCGGGTTCGGCGCCATCGCGGTGCTCACCTCGATGTGCTCGCCCAACGCGCGGCGCGTCGGCGACGTGCTCGCCGGGACCGTCGTGGTACACGCGCAGCGGGCGCTGCCGCCACCCGCGCTCGCGGTCGCGCCGCCGTGGCTGACGGGCTGGAGTGCACAGCTCGACCTGTCCGGGCTGCCGGAGGATCTGGCGTTGGCGGTGCGGCAGTATCTGACGCGGTTCCGCGCGCTGACCCCCGCCGCACAACACGACTTGGGCACAGCTCTCGTGGCAGAGGTGTGCAGGCGGGTACGGGTCGCGCCGCCGCCCGGCTATCCGCCGCTGCAGATTCTCGGCGCGATCGTCGCCGAGCGACAGCGTCGTGTGCTGCCGCCGCCGATGTTCCCGCCGCCGTTCCCGGTGCGAGCGAGTTAGGTGTTCGCAGCGATGTGATCGTCGGTCTCGCGTAAGAATCCGTCCAGTCGTGCTGGCGTGATCCAGGAGGCCCGGAACGGATTCCTAGCCAACTGCACCAGCTCATCGGCGCTCGCGCCGGGATGCCCTGGACTATGCCGTCGGAAGGCCGAGAGGGTGTGCGGGTCGACTACATGGCGCCGGACTGCTTGAGCTCCAGGTATTCGTCCGCGAGCGCCTCAGGCAGGCGCTCCGGGGGAGCGGCGACGACCGCGATCCCGCGGCGGCGTAGGGATTCCTGGACCAAGGCGCGTTCGGCGAGCACGGATTCGGCGGTGGCCGCGGCGTAGAGGTCGGCGAGGGTGTCGCGACGGGTCGCGGCCGCGGCGACATCCGGGTCGGTGACCGAGACGATGAGAACCCGATGACGTTGCGCGAGAACGGGCAATACCGGAAGCAGGTTCTCCTCGACCGCTGCACCGTCCAGAACGGTGAACCACACGACCAGGCTGCGGCGGCACGTCCGCTGGATTGCGGCGCGCACCAGCCCGGAGCTGTCGGTATCGACGAGGGCAGGGATGATTCCCGCCATCGCGTGCATCAGCTTCAGCTGCAAGCCCTTTCCGCGGACACCGCGCACCTCGGCGCGCGGCTGCCGGTCGAAGGCCAGCAGGTCCACCGAGTCGCCCGCGGCGGCCGCGAGTCCGCCGAGCAGCAGGGCCGCCTCGATGCTCGCGTCCAGGCGGGTGCCCGCACCGACCCGGCCCGCGCTGATCCGCCCGGTATCCAGCAGCATCAGCATGTGCCGGTTGCGTTCCGGGCGCCAAGTACGAACCAGCACGTCGGTGGCGCGGGCGGTGGCCCGCCAGTCGATGGCCCGCACATCGTCGCCCGCGACGTACTCGCGGAACGAGTCGAACTCGGTGCCCTGCCCGCGCAGGTCGGCCACGTTGCGACCTTCGAGATGCTGCAGCCGCTTGACTTTCGAACGAAGCAGCCGTTCGCTGCGGAACGCGGGCAGCGCGCGCACCCGGGCGGGCACGCTGTGCCTGGTCTGCCTGCCCGCCAGCCCGAACGGGCCGAGCAGCCGCACGGTGACCTGGCCCGCGACCCGGTCGCCGCGGTAGGTCGGGCTGAGCGTGGTGCGGAACCGGACCTTGGTGCCCGGCGCAAGATTCACCCGGTGCGTCCGGTTCCGGGTGTGCACGCTGTCGGGCCAGTCGTCCCACAACGTTCCGCGCAGCACCCGCGCGCCCGTGTTCACCGCGACAATTTCCACCTCGACGGAGCGCCCGAGCCGCACCACGGTCAGCGGTTCCCTGGACAACGCCAGATCCCGCGCTCGGCCCACCGCGCCGAGATCGAGAAGCAGCGCCGCGGCCAGCGCGCAGGTCAGCACGACCACGGACAGCCAGGTCGGCAGGACAAGGGTGACGAACATCGCCGCGACTCCTGCCGCGGCGGCCAGCCGACCGGTGACGACCACGGCTACACCGGAACCGGAACCGACAGCAGCAGCGCTACCATCACGCCCTCGGTGGTCACCCCGTCCAGCTCCGCCTCCGGCCGCAGATGCAGGCGGTGCCGGAGCACGGCGACCGCGACGGCTTTCACGTCGTCCGGCGTGACGAACCCGCGGCCGTTGAGCCAGGCGAACGCACGGGAGGCCGCCATCAGCGCGGTGGCGCCCCGGGTCGACGCACCGTGCTGCACGGCTGGGGAGGCGCGGGTGGCCCGGCACACGTCGACGGTGTACGCGAGTACCTCAGGGGTGATCGTCACGTGCGCGACGGCGGCGCGCGCTGCGGCGATGTGTGCCGGGCCCGCCACAGGACGCAACCCGGCGGCGACCAGATCGCGCGGATCGAAGCCCGCGGCATGCCGCTGCAGGATGCGGAATTCGTCGTCGCGGCCGGGCAGGTGGATGTCGACCTTGAACAGGAATCGATCCAGCTGCGCCTCCGGCAGCGGGTAGGTGCCCTCCTGCTCGATCGGGTTCTGCGTGGCGACAACTACGAACGGATCGGGCAGTGGCCGGGGCTTCCCGTCCACCGAGACCTGCCGCTCCTCCATCGATTCCAGCAAAGCCGACTGGGTTTTCGGTGGCGTGCGGTTGATCTCGTCGGCCAGCAGCAGGTTGGTGAACACCGGGCCGTGCCGGAAGGTGAATTCCGCCGAGTGCGGATCGTAGATCTGCGAACCGGTGACGTCGCCAGGCATCAGGTCCGGGGTGAACTGGACGCGCGCGTGCTCCAGATCCAGCGCCGTAGCCAGCGCCCGCACCAACAGCGTCTTGGCGACGCCGGGAACACCTTCGAGCAGGACGTGGCCGCGGCACAGCAGCGCGAGCACCAGGAACATGATCGCGTTGTCGTTGCCGACCACCGCCTTACCGATCTCGGCGCGCAGCGCATTGAACGCGGCGACCGCTTCCTCGGCCGTCGGGGTGTGGTTGGTCTCGGTGCTGGTCATCCGACCTCCTGTGTTCTGCGGGTATTCCCGCACCCCGTCGGTCGAATGAGCACTGCGCGAGTGTGTCTCATCCGACCTCCGATTCGATCCGTTCGAGTTGGGTGGCGACTATCCGCAGGGTTCCCGTATCCGGCACCGGGCCGAACAGGGCTGCGGCGATGTGGTTGGGGTCGGCCCCGGTGCGCGCGGCGATGACGCCGACGATTCGGTCCGGTGGGGTGTCAGCGGTGACACCGAGCGGTGTCCGGATGCGACGCAGGGTGGCCGCGCGCAGTTTCGCGGCGACGTGGTCATGGTCCTTCGATCGCCGATACAACGTGGCCTGCCCGGCGAGCAGCTCGTTTGCCGCGACCTCGACCGGGCGCGGTTCGCGTACCAGTACGCCCCGCCGACGTGCCCGCCACCACACCACCAATGCGGCGGCGATGAGGAACTGCAAGCCGCCGAAGAAGACCGGTGCGGGCAGCCGCTCCCAGATCGGGTCGTCACCCACGCCGAAGCCGGGGCCGTCGTACGAGCCGTCCGGCGGAACGTCCGGCAGGTCCGGGGGACCCTTCGGTGGTGGCGGGGCCGTCGGCGCCTCACAGGACTGCAGCGCGCCGTAGAGCAGCAGCAGCAGTGCGGCCGTCGCGGCCAAGCCTGCCCAGAATCTGGGGTCGCGCAATAGATTCGGTAGCGGCGGCAGTCGGCGCTTGTTCCGCGGCGCATGTTTCACCGCGTCGATCTCGGGGGGTGCCGGTGCGGGCGGCGGCGCGGCCGCGGAGAACCGGTCAGCGTATTCGAGCCTGCGATACTCGTCTTCGGTGGCCCGGCGTCCGCCGTAGACCACCTCGTCGAAACTGTATGCGGCGGGGTGTAATTCGGTGGCGACCGCGAGCGGCAGCGCGGTTGTCACGTCGTCGGCGGTCTCTCGCGCTGTTCGCGAGCGCCGCACTTCCAGCATGCCGCGCTGTTCGAGGCCGCGCAGCACCGCGCGGAAGCGTTCACGCAGCGCGCTGTCGAAATCGCGGCGCTGTGCTGCCGATTCCGCGGCGGCCCGATGGTCGGCGGCGGCGCCGAGCCGAGGGGTGCCGGGTGCCTGGTCATTCGTGGCATCGGTGCCCTTGGTCAGCGCGACCTGCCGCTCCGCGTCCGCGCGTTCGCTCATGACTCCACCTCGCTGGCGCTCGGCTCCGCCATGACCGAGCGATGCTCGGCTGCGCCTATGAGCGTTGCGCGATTGTCTCTCATCGCGCCTCCTGACCGGGGATGCGGATGTCCAATCCTTCCCTGCGGCAGCGGCGATCGATGTAGCACACCACGCGCGAAGATGCCTCGACCACCTCGCCGAACGCGGTGAGCAGCAGCACGGCACCGGTGCTCAGCACGATCACCGGCCACTGATGGGTGCCGGAGAAGTCCGTGAGGAACCACGGGATGCCCAGCAGCGGAACCGCGAGCAGCCCGAACAAGGCACGCTGGGTTGTCCACAGTCCCGCCGTCGGCCAATCCGCTCCCTCGACAAGCAGCCTGGAACGAGCGACGGCCTCGCGGTGCGAGGTGCGCTCCACGAACAGCACCGGGACCGCGGCCCAGCGGCGCGCCCGCAGCCAGCCGAGCCAGAGCAACGCCAGCGGCAGCGTGACGATCAGGACGCCGCACACCGCGATCACGCCGACACCCACCAGCGTGAACAGCACCTGGAACTTCAGAAGCGATCCGAACGCCGCACCGAACCGGCCCAGCGCGGTGCGCCAGCCGATCGGCCTCCCAGTCATGGTCGCCAGGCCGATCGCCACCGTTGTCCCGCGCAGCACGAACCGCAGCAGCCACGCACAGACAGCCGTCGACAGGATCGCCGCCCATGCGGTGCCCGCGTCCGAGCCGTCGGTCAGCGCCGAGCCACCCGCGGTCACCGCGACGACAACGGCCTCGGCGGCGAGCAGGCCCGCCACGCTCAACCCGGCCAGGGCGCGGATGTTCGCCTGGATCAGCGCGAACGGCACATCTAGCAGTTCGCGGAAGGTCAGCGGTCGGATCGGCACCGTCGTTTCAGAGGACCCTGGTACCGGATCTTTTCCCGCCCCGACGGCACCGGCCGGGTCGGCGGCTGGTCGCACGGGCCGAGTCTAACCGTCAGCGCTCGAGCAGGCGGTCCACAACGTGCCGGTAGCGGGTCGGGTCGATCGGCGGCAGGCCGAGCAGCGCGCGCAGGTATACGCCGTCGCCGACCAGTTGGATGATGTCGGCCGGACCAGGTCGGTGACCTCGGCGTCCAGGCCGTCGGACCAGGAGTTCATCATCTCGACCCCTAAGAGCGGGTCAGTGGCCGGGCGGCAGCGCGCGGCGGTTGTTGCCGGGCAGTTCGGGATTCCGCTGGCCGGCCAGTTCGTCCCTGCGGGCGGCGGTCGGCAGTCCATAGCCTGCCGCGCCGGTCGGCGGGAGAGAGGAATAGCGCGGAGGCTGGGGCGGGTAGTCCGCATCGACGACGGTGGAGGCGACGCGCTGAGCGTGCAAGACCTCGGGGGATCCCGGTGGCTGGAAGCCGACCGGAGCGCCAACGGGCTGACCGTGCGAGTCCTGTGCGTCGACGGTGACCTTGCGCGTGCGGCGCAGGGTGAAGGTGATCTCCTCGACCTCTTCGAACGCCTGGCGCGCGGTGCGCAGCGGGTGCGTCGCGGTGTCGATCGCATTGGCGACGAACGAAGGAACAAGCGGCCGGATGAAGCGGGCCGCGGTGTCAGTGAACGGCACGGTGCCGATCAGCGGGAGCTCGAGACCCCCGCCGGTCGCGGGCACGGTGGGCACCGCCGCCGCGGTGGCAGGGATCGGTAGGTTCAGCGTCACGACTCGCTCTTCAGACACGGAGCTGTCCTTTCGATCGTCAGCCGGTGCGGCTGGAAGTTCGGGGCGGCGCGGCGGTTCGGTGATACCGATCTCGATGCCGCCGATGGCCGCGACGATGCGGGTGCGCTGCCGTTCCCGGTCGATGGCCGTGTCCGCCTCGACGGCGAGCCGGGCGGCGGTGAGTTGCTGTTCCGCGCGCAGTGTCTCGGCCTCGGCGCGCACCTCGGCCATTCTGACCGCGATGGCCGCGTCGGCGTCGCGTTCGGCGCGGTCATGCACGGTGCGCGCCGCGTTGTGCCGGTCGAACGATGTCTCGCCGCGCCACCAGCGCAGCACCAGCGGCAGCAGGGCAAGCACCACCGCTGCCACGATGGTCAGGATGCGCAGCGGCAGTGCGTCACGCACCGTGTACTCGTTCATCGCCTGCCAGCGCGCGCCGAGGCCGCGGTCGGCGCCATCGAAGGCGGCGGTACGTGCGCCGGCGACCGCGTTCGCGTCGTCGGCGATCCGCTGGTCGGCCGCGTCCACCCGGCCCTCGGCCGCGGCGAGCTGCTTGCGGGCGTCGTCGAGCATGTCGTTGGCGGTCTGCGCCTCGGGGCCGCGGCCGGGGACGCCGGTGATTTTGGTCTGCGGGCACTCCGGCGTCGGGTTGTACTCGCAGCGTGCGATCACCAGCGCACGGTCGATATCGGCCTGCGTCGTGGTGATCGATTGGTCCAGCGCGGCCCAGTCGGCCTTCGCCCGGTCCAGTTCGGTCTGCGCGGCGACGACCAGCGGCGCCGAATCGACCGATCGCTGGGCCTTCTCGTCCAGCAGCCGGTCGACGGTCGCGCCGAAGAGCACGACCGCGGCGATTTCAGCGATCAATCCGCCCGCCAGCACCGCGATCGCGATCCGCGCGATCAGCCCGAGCCGATCCGGTCCTCCGCTCGGCCGTGCGGTCGCGAGGGCCCGCGCGATCGCGCCCGTCAGCGCCGCGACCACCAGGGCCACCGCGAGGACGGCCCACAGCGGCCAGGTTTCGGTCGAGGCGAGGGTGAGGGCGGTAACCGCACCGGAAACCGTTGCGAACAACAGGACCACAGCGCCGGTGACGGCGTAACCGGCACGCTCGTGACGGCCGGTGATTTCGCTGCTCTGACCCCCGCCGAGCCAGGTGAACAAGCCGGTGACGGTCATCGGAATGCACATCCTCTACGTCCCAGTCGCTTTCGCGGGCGCGGCGAAATTGTCACGGATTCGTTGTGACAGCGTGACAGGCCGAGGTCCGACATACCGAGCAGGGGCGGCCGGATGTGTCCAGGCTCACAGGCCTGTGTGCGTCGCGGAGTGCGGTGGATGATTGCGCCTACTCTGACGCGGTGATTCGTTTCCGCGCGAGCGATCCCAGGAGGTCCCGACATGCGCAGAGTCGTGCTGACGATCCTCTCGGCGGCGCTGCTCGTGTGGCCCGCTAGCGCTAGCGCGTCCCCAGGCGACGAGCCGATGGACCGGTTGGTCGCGCTGGTGGTCGAGCGGCTGGATACCGCCGACGTGGTGGCGGCCGCGAAGTGGGCGGCGGCGAACGAACGCGGCATCGAGCCGACCATCGACGATCCTGCCCGCGAGGCCGAGGTCTACGACGCGATGGCCCGGTTCGGCAATAGCCGCGACTTGCCGGAGAACCGGGTGCGGCAGGTGTTCTTCGGGCAGATCGAAGCGAACAAGACGGTGCAGCGCGGGCTTATGGTGCGGTGGCGCTTCGACCCCGCCGCAGCGCCGAGTACCCCCGCCGACCTCGTGTCCGTCCGCCCGATCATCGACCGGGTGAACATCGAGATCCTCGACGAGTTGGCCGCGCACCGGGCCGAGCTGACCGCACCGGATTGCGCGGAACGGTTGGCGCGCAGCGTCTTCGGAGTGTTCGCCGCGGGCAAGAGCGATGCGCTGCACCAGGCCGCGCTGGTGCGCGCCGCGGCTTCCCTCTGCCCGGCCTAGGTGGTGTCCCGCCATGTGGCACGGCGGGTCGGATCAGTGCTCGATCGGATGTGACCAACCCCACTCCATGGCATTTGCTAAGAGTGTGCCGAAAGGCATGGGCGGTAAAAGAGGCCGTACGGTCGGATCGCATTCCTGGCATGTCACACCCTGTCGGAAATATCTCATCCACCCGATCGTCGAGTTAGCCGCCGTCGAGTGGTTTGCCGCGCCCCGGGTCGGGGAAATCTTTTTCGATGCAGGTGAGGGTGGGTTCCTGACCTTCTTGCTTGGTTTCGGCCCGCTTTCGCGCGCCTGTTTCACCAGGCTGGCATCGAGTGCCATGGTATCGATCAAGCGGTACTCGCTGCTTTACACTGGACGACGCGCACACGTGGAGGACCGCATTGAAGAAGCCCAGCTAGACCGGGTTATTAGCGCAACCTAAGTTGGTTGGGCACCGGACCTGACTTATCGTTTGCTCTTACGCCGAACACAGAATGTCCGGCGACATCGCCCGCTCGGGCAGCCCTAGCCGGTGCTCAGCGTAGCGGGCGAGACCCCGCGCGGAGGTAAGGATCTTGTTATGGATCTGTAACCGACGAGCACCCACTACATCCCAGAAGCGGGTGGAACAACTGCAGACCTGACTGCACGCCGAAGACCATCAGCGCGGCTGGCTTCGGAACGTACGGGCGCAGTCTTGTACGGAGGCGTTCGACGAAAGGCCGTTTTTTCTTCGAAGGCCGACTTTCTTGAAGGCAGAGGCATGACGCAACTTCCTGGCCACAGGTCCCCTGGACCCATCGGGCTCTACGACCCGGCGAACGAGCACGACGCCTGCGGCGTCGCATTCGTCGTCGACATGCACGGCCGACGCAGCCGCGACATCGTCGACAAGGCTATTACGGCTCTGTTGAACCTGGAGCATCGTGGTGCCGCGGGCGCCGAACCCAACAGTGGTGACGGTGCGGGCATCCTGCTCCAGATTCCGGACCGCTTCTTCCGCGCCATCGTGGACTTCGAGCTGCCGCAGGAGGGCTCCTACGCCTCCGGTATCGCCTTCCTTCCGCAGGCCCGTCGCGAAGCCGCGCGCGCCGCCTACGGTGTAGAGAAGATCGTCAAGGAAGAGGGCCTCGTGGTCCTCGGCTGGCGTGAGGTGCCGATCGACGACTCGTCGCTCGGCGCACTGTCGCGGGATGCCATGCCGACCTTCCGCCAGATCTTCATCGCCTCGCCGACCAGCGCTGCCGAGCAGTTGACGGGGATGGATCTGGAGCGTCGCGCCTACGTCGTGCGCAAGCGGGTCGAGCACGAGCTGGGATCGGCCGGTGCTGGTGAGGGCGCGGTCGGTAAGGAATCGGTCTACTTCCCGAGCCTGTCCGGGCAGACCTTCGTCTACAAGGGCATGTTCACCACGCCGCAGCTACGCGCGTTCTACCTGGACCTGCAGGACTCCCGGGTGGAGAGCGCCCTCGGCATCGTGCACTCCAGGTTCTCCACCAACACCTTCCCGTCCTGGCCGCTCGCACACCCGTTTCGCCGGGTTGCGCACAACGGTGAGATCAACACGGTCACCGGCAACGAGAACTGGATGCGCGCCCGTGAAGCGTTGCTGCGCAGCGACGTCTTCGGGATCGACTCCGCGGGCAAGAACCGGCTGGAGAAGGTCTTCCCCGTCTGTACCCCGGGGGCAAGCGACACCGCCCGGTTCGACGAGGTGCTGGAACTGCTGCATCTCGGCGGGCGCACCTT
The DNA here is from genome assembly GCF_035920445.1 of Nocardia sp. NBC_01730. Taxonomy (NCBI): domain Bacteria; kingdom Bacillati; phylum Actinomycetota; class Actinomycetes; order Mycobacteriales; family Nocardiaceae; genus Nocardia; species Nocardia sp. NBC_01730. Next base: position 6,036,713 of record NZ_CP109162.1, read on the forward strand.
GCCCCATGCCGTGCTGATGATGATTCCCGAGGCATGGGAACGCAACGACACCATGGACCCGCAGCGGCGGGCCTTTTACGAGTACCACTCGATGCTGATGGAGCCGTGGGACGGCCCCGCATCGGTGTGCTTCACCGACGGCACGGTCGTCGGCGCCGTGCTGGACCGCAACGGCCTGCGCCCCAGCCGCGTCTGGGTGACCGATGACGGTCTGGTCGTGATGGCCTCCGAGGTGGGCGTGCTCGACATCGACCCGTCGAAGGTGGTCAGGAAGGCTCGATTGCAGCCGGGCCGCATGTTCCTGGTCGATACCGCACAGGGCCGGATCGTCGGCGACGAGGAGATCAAGTCCCAGCTTGCCAGCGAGCACCCGTACCAGGAGTGGCTGGACGCGGGTGTATCCCGCCTCGCCGACCTGCCCGACCGCCCGCATGTGCACATGTCGCACGACCGCGTGCTGATTCGCCAGCAGATCTTCGGATACACCACCGAGGAGCTGAACCTGCTGATCTCGCCGATGGCCAAGACCGGGCTCGAAGCGCTCGGCTCGATGGGCACCGACACCCCGATCGCGGTGCTCTCGTCCCGTCCACGCCTGCTGTTCGACTACTTCTCCCAGCTGTTCGCGCAGGTCACCAACCCACCGCTGGACGCGATCCGGGAAGAGGTCGTCACCAGCCTGAAGCGCAACATCGGCCCGGAGGCAGACCTGCTGCATCCGGGACCGGAGTCCTGCAACCAGATCGCCCTCGAGGGACCGATCCTGGACAACGACGAGCTGGCCAAGCTCGTGCACATCAACGACGACGGCTCGCACCCCGAGCTGCGCTCGGTGGTCGTCCGCGGCCTGTACCCGGTGCAGAAGGGTGGCAAGGGCCTGCGCAAGGCGCTCGAGGCGATCAACATCCAGGTGTCGGCCGCCATCGACGGCGGAGCACGGATCATCGTGCTGTCCGACCGCGAGTCCAACGAGAAGCTGGCGCCGATCCCGTCGCTGCTGCTGACCTCCTCGGTGCACCACCACCTGGTACGCGAACGCACGCGGACGATGGTCGGCCTTGTCGTGGAGGCCGGTGACGCCCGCGAGGTGCACCAGATGGCGACCCTGGTCGGCTTCGGCGCGGCCGCGATCAACCCGTACATGGCCTTCGAGACCATCGAGGACATGCTCGAACGCGGCGCGCTGGAGCTGCCGGGCAGCACCGGCGACCTCGCCGCCGACTACCGCAAGGCCGTTGCGAACTACAACAAGGCCGCGGGCAAGGGCGTGCTGAAGGTGATGTCCAAGATGGGCATCTCCACCTTGGCCTCCTACAACGGCGCGCAGCTTTTCCAAGTGATCGGTCTGTCGCAGGAACTGGTGGACGAATACTTCACCGGCCTGCGCTCGCACCTGAACGGCGTCGACCTGGATGACCTCGCGGCCGACGTCGCCGAGCGGCACCGGGTCGCGTTCCTGGAGAACCGCAACGAGCGCGCGCATCGCGAGCTCGAGGTCGGTGGTGAATACCAGTGGCGGCGCGAGGGCGAATACCACCTGTTCAACCCGGACACGGTGTTCAAGCTGCAGCACGCGACCCGCTCCGGCCAGTATCCGATCTTCAAGGAGTACACCAAGCTGGTCGACGACCAGTCCGAGCGGCTCGCATCGCTGCGCGGTCTGTTCAAGTTCAAGGACAGGGCACGCAGCCCGATCCCGATCGATGAGGTCGAGTCCGCCGCCGAAATCGTGAAGCGGTTCTCGACCGGTGCGATGAGCTACGGTTCCATCTCGTCCGAGGCGCACGAGACCTTGGCGATCGCGATGAACCGCATGGGCGGACGATCGAACTCGGGTGAGGGCGGCGAGTCGCCGGCCCGCTACGAGCCGGAGGAGAACGGCGACTGGCGGCGCAGCGCGATCAAGCAGGTGGCCTCCGGTCGCTTCGGCGTGACCGCGCACTACCTGACCAACTGCACCGACATCCAGATCAAGATGGCGCAGGGCGCGAAGCCCGGTGAGGGCGGACAGCTTCCGGCGCACAAGGTGTACCCGTGGGTCGCCGAGGTGCGGCACTCCACGCCGGGCGTCGGCCTGATCTCGCCGCCGCCGCACCACGACATCTACTCGATCGAGGATCTGGCGCAGCTGATCCACGACCTGAAGAACGCGAACCCGCAGGCACGGATTCACGTGAAACTAGTCGCGGAGCCGGGTGTCGGCACCGTCGCCGCGGGCGTCTCCAAGGCGCACGCGGACGTCGTGCTGATCTCGGGCCACGACGGTGGCACCGGTGCGTCGCCGCTGACCTCGCTCAAGCACGCGGGTGGTCCCTGGGAGCTCGGCCTGGCAGAGACCCAGCAGACGTTGCTGCTCAACGGACTTCGCGACCGGATCGTGGTGCAGGTCGACGGCCAGATGAAGACCGGCCGCGACGTGATGATCGCCGCGCTGCTCGGTGCCGAGGAGTACGGCTTCGCCACCGCGCCCCTGGTGGTTTCGGGCTGCATCATGATGCGCGTCTGCCACCTGGACACCTGCCCCGTCGGTGTCGCGACGCAGAACCCGGTGCTGCGGGAACGCTTCACCGGTAAGCCGGAATTCGTCGAGAACTTCTTCCTGTTCATCGCCGAAGAGGTCCGCGAACTGCTGGCGAAGCTGGGCTTCCGCACGCTGGCCGAGGCCATCGGCCGGGTCGACCTGCTCGACACCTCCAAGGCCAAGCAGCACTGGAAGGCCAGCAAGCTGGACCTGTCGCCGATCCTCGACGACGTCGAGACGGCGTTCATGTCCCAGGACCGCCGCTGCACCAAGTCGCAGGACCACGGGCTGGACAAGGCGCTGGACCAGCAGCTGATCGCGCAGAGTCGGGACGCGCTGGAGCGGGGCCGGGCGGTGAAGTTCGAAACCAAGATCACGAACGTGAACCGCACCGTCGGCACCATGCTCGGCCACGAGGTGACCAAGCTGTACGGTGGTGCGGGCCTGCCCGACGACACCATCGACATCACTTTCACCGGATCGGCGGGCAACAGCTTCGGCGCCTTCGTGCCCGCGGGTATCACGTTGCGAGTGCAGGGTGACGCGAACGACTATGTCGGTAAGGGTCTTTCCGGCGGCCACCTCGTGGTGCGCCCGTCGCTGAACGCGCCCGCGGAGTTCATCGCGGAGCAGAACATCATCGCGGGCAATGTGATCCTGTTCGGCGCCACCAGTGGCCAGGCGTTCATCAACGGCGTGGTCGGCGAGCGGTTCGCCGTGCGCAACTCCGGCGCCACCGCAGTGGTCGAGGGCGTCGGAGACCACGGTTGTGAATACATGACCGGAGGTCGCGTAGTCATCCTCGGCGAGACCGGCCGCAACTTCGGCGCCGGTATGTCCGGCGGTGTCGCGTTCGTCTTCGACCCGAACGGCACTTTCGAGGCGAAGCTCAACCCCGAGCAGGCCGACGCGGTCGAGCAGCTGTCCGGTGACGATTTCACCTGGCTGCACGACATCATCACCCAGCACCGTGACCAGACGGGTTCCGCTGCCGCCGACCGCATTCTGAGCGATTGGTCGCAGCAGGTGAACCATTTCATCAAGGTCATGCCGCGCGAATACAAGAAAGTTCTGCTCGCCATCTCCGAAGCTGAGAAGAGTGGCAAGGACGTGGACGAGGCGATTATGGAGGCGGCCCGTGGCTGACGCGAGACGCGTTCGAGAGCTGAGTTCGATGTTGAGAGGCGAGAGTACGGAGGCGGCCCGTGGCTGACCCGCAGGGATTTTTGAAGCACACCTCCCGGGAGCTGCCCAAGCGGCGGCCGGTGCCGCTGCGTTTGATGGACTGGAAAGAGGTCTACGAGGAGAAATTCTCCCACCAGACCCTGCAGACCCAGGCCAGCCGTTGTATGGACTGCGGTATCCCGTTCTGTCATAACGGCTGTCCGCTGGGGAACCTGATCCCCGAGTGGAACGACCTGGTCCACAAGGGCCGCTGGCGAGAGGGCATCGACCGGCTGCATGCGACCAACAACTTCCCGGAGTTCACCGGGCGGCTGTGCCCCGCGCCGTGCGAGGCGTCCTGCGTACTCGGCATCAACCAGGATCCGGTCACGATCAAACAGGTCGAGGTCGAGATCATCGAGAACGCCTTCGATGAAGGCTGGGTGACCCCGGTCTACCCGACCCGCCTCACCGGCAAAAAGGTCGCCGTCGTCGGTTCCGGTCCGGCCGGTCTGGCCGCCGCGCAGCAGCTGACCCGCGCCGGGCATACCGTGACCGTGTTCGAGCGAGCGGACCGCATCGGTGGTCTGCTGCGCTACGGCATCCCGGAATTCAAGATGGAGAAGCGCTTCATCGACCGCCGTCTCGCACAGATGAAGGCGGAGGGCACCATCTTCAAGACCGGCGTGAACGTCGGGGTCGACATCACCGCCGACCAGCTGCGCGAGCGGTTCGACGCGATTGTGCTGGCCGGTGGCGCCACCCTGGCGCGTGACCTGCCGATCCCCGGTCGCGACCTGGACGGCATCCATCAGGCGATGGAGTTCCTGCCCTGGTCCAACCGGGTGCAACTCGGCGACGACGTCACCGATGCCGATGGCCTGCCGCCCATCCACGCGAAGGGTAAGAAGGTCGTCATCATCGGCGGTGGCGACACCGGTGCCGACTGCCTGGGCACCTCGCACCGGCAGGGCGCCGCGAGCGTGCACCAGTTCGAGATCATGCCGCGTCCGCCCGAGGAGCGCGCCGACTCGACCCCGTGGCCGACCTACCCGCTCATATACCGGGTTTCGTCCGCGCACGAAGAGGGCGGCGAGCGGGTGTTCTCGGTGAACACGGAGCGTTTCGTCGGTGCGGACGGCAAGGTGACCGGCCTGGAGGCGCACGAGGTCACGATGGTCAACGGCCGCTTCGAGAAGGTCGAAGGCACCGACTTCACCCTCGAGGCCGACTTGGTCCTGCTCGCCATGGGGTTCGTCGGCCCAGAGAAGCCGGGCCTGCTCAATGATCTCGGCGTCGGCTACGACCAGCGCGGCAATGTCCAGCGCGACAAGAACTGGGCGACCAACATCCCCGGCGTTTTCGTCGCGGGCGACATCGGCCGCGGCCAGTCCCTCATCGTCTGGGCCATCGCGGAAGGCCGCGCCGCGGCCGCAGGCGTCGACCGGTTCTTGGAAGGCGAAACCGCCCTTCCTGCTCCGATCACCCCCACCATGGTCGCCCAGCGCTAGTTCCTCTCTTACCGGAGCGGAAACAAAGGCGCCTGCGGACAATTCGTCCACAGGCGCCTTTGTTCTCGGGCGACAAACGCGCTCGAAAGCTTCCGGCCGAAGGATGCCGCACGACGGAAATCGGACCATATCCGAGTGTCCGAATGGCGCTGGGGCGGTTGTGGCCTTATTGTTATCTGCGGCGTGCCGTCGATCTCGGGATGCAGGTCGAGTCGTGCACGTCATAACGGTTGGGTGACTTGTGTTCACCTGGCGTGCACTGGAACGACACCCGTCGAGTTCAGCATGGAACGCGGCAACTCGGCGGAGAAGTTCAACGAGGGCAAGGTTTTGGACTGGAGCAATATGCAGTTGAAAAGGGTCGTCGCGGTTCTGGGTGCGTCCGCGGCAGTGATGTCCGGCTTGGTCTTCGGCAGCGGTTCGGCGAACGCGGACCCGGGATGCCCGAGCCTGTACGTGGTGGCGATCCCGGGCACTTGGGAGACCGGGCGCGACAAGACGCCGCAGCCCGGCATGCTGGCCGGCGTCACCAGAGGCCTCCCGTCCTCCACGGATGTCGACTATGTGACTTACGCCGCGACCGCCTTCCCCTGGGAGGGTGAGGTTTACGGCAACTCGAAGAAGGAAGCGGTCGACAGCGCGCGCGGCCTGATCGCGGGCATGGCGCAGCGGTGCGGCGCGACGAGGATCGCGCTCCTCGGCTACAGCCAGGGCGCGGACGCCGCCGGTGATCTCGCGGCGGAGATCGGCACCGGTCTCGGCGTCGTGTCGCCGGACCGGATGGCGGGGGTCGGCTTGATCTCCGACCCGCGTCGTTCGCCCACCGATATTCAGGTCGGCCCGGTCGCGCCCGGCGCGGGCGCAGGCGGCCCCCGGGTCGGCGGCTTCGGCTGGATCAGTGACCGCACGCGCACCATCTGCGCACTCGACGACCTCTACTGCTCGACCGCGACCGATGACTTCGTCACCCGGTTCGCTGGTTTCCTCGCCCAGGCGTCGGACGCCAACCCGGCCAACCTGTGGCGCTACCAGATCGAGGCGGGGAACATCATCGGCGACCTGATGGCCTTCGGTGGTGTTCCGGCCCTGCAGTCGCAGCTGACCGATTCGGCGAACGAGCAGCGGGCCAAGGATCTCGAGCGCTTCTACAAGTCGCATGCGCACACGCTGTACGGCAGCTACTCGGTGGGTGGCGGACAGAACGCCATCTCCTGGATGCACAACTGGATCGCAGGCATGGCCTGATCCACGAACGAAACCGAAGGCCCACCTCCGTAGTACTCGGAGGTGGGCCTTCGGTTTCTCGGCGGGAGAGGACTAGCTCGACCCGGTCGACGGCAAGAATTGCTGGAACTGTTGCGGCGCCGGTGGGCCGCCCTGCCAGGGCTGGTTGCCCTGCCAGTCGTGGTCGTCCGGTCCGCGCCGGTCATGTCGGTGATGATGGATTCGACCGTCGATGTCGGCGCCCTGCTGTGGCGCGTCCACCAGCTGTACCTGTACCACGTCGGGCGCGGGGTTGGGGGCTTCTGCGGAGGCGGTCGCCGCGAGGCCCGCGAGCGGGACGACGACCAGCGCGCCTGCCGCGGCCACCCGGGTGAGGCGCCGCAGCGTTGCGGTTTTGGAGAGCGACACGGAATTCCTTTCTCTCGAACCGTGAGCCGCTGATTCAGTGGCTCACTGATCCCATCGAAGTTTCCGTCACTGGGACGCCGGTGCGACGCTACTGGCAGTCGACTGTGAAATACCGTGCTCAGGTTCGCGCCGCAAGGTTGCGCGGCAGAAGATCCCACACGTGTCCGTTCTCGTTGACCGTGGCCGCGGTCCGGCGCCCGGTCCGGGAGAACAGGATTCGAGTGATCGAGCAGTAGTCGATCGGGAAGGTCAGCGGCCGCTCCAGCGCGAGCATGTCTTGCAGCAGCACGTTGATCACGCCGCCGTGCGCGAAGGCCAGCACGGTGTCGGCCGGGTCGGTGGTCGCGGCGATGTGGATGACCGCATCGTGCACCCGGGCCTTGAACGCCTCGCCGTCGATCTGCAACGGCAAATGCCCGGACTTGATCCGCTCGTAGGCGTCCTGGAATTCGACCTTCGCGTCCTCGATCGGGATGTAGGCGGGTAGGTCACGATCGTATTCGGCGAGGTCGTCGATGATCTCGAGATCGAGCCCAAGCTTCGCGGCGGTCGGTGCCGCCGTTTCCCGAGCCCGGCGCTGGGGGCTGCTCACCACCCGGGAGATCCGATGGTGACCGAGCGCAGCAGGCACCCGCTCGGCCTGCTCCAGTCCCACCGGTGCCAGATCCGGATCGGCGGGGCCGTCCGAGTTCAGAATCCGGATCGGCTGGGCGTGGCGAACGAGGATCAACTGCACAGGCCCACTCTGCCGCATGGCCGCTGCCGCCTCCATCCAGGTCTGTTGGGCCCCTGCATCAGGCCCTTGGTGGCATACTCGAAGACATGACCGTCGAGCCGTTTCCGCAGTGGCTGCGTCCGCCGCAGGGCGGATTCGTCGCCGAAGATCTCGATCGCCTGCCCGATCTTCCCCCGCACACCGAGCTGATCGACGGGAGTCTCGTTCTTGTGAGCCCGCAGGCGAAGTTCCACATGTTGGTAATCACGCTGCTTGACTCCTTACTTCGCCGCCTCGCCCCGGCACACCTGCGTGTGCGCCGGGAAATGAGCGTGACGCTCGGACCGGACCAGCGTCCCGAACCGGACATCGTCGTGATCCACGCAGAACGCGACGGCGGGCCCGAACTGACGACCTATCAGGCCGATGACGTCATGCTGGCGGTGGAAGTGGTGTCCGCCGAATCTCGCACACGCGACCGGGAGCGCAAACCGCAGCTCTATGCCCGAGCGGGGATCGCCCACTTCTGGCGGGTCGAGAACGTCGACGGCCGCCCGGTGGTCTACGTGTACGAACTGGACCCGGCGACGAAGGCTTACGCACTCACCGGAATTCATCACGATCGTCTCCGGCTGACTGTGCCGTTCGACATCGACATCGATCTCACCGACATCGACCGGCTCTGAAGTGGGCTTCTACCGGTTCGTGAGTTCGCCGGAGACATTCATGGTTCCCATGGTGACCGTTCGCGCAGGGAGTGCTTGTCGAAGACGGCCGCGACGAGGCGAGGACGTCTGCATGGATGGCGGTGGGGCGATGCCGGTCGCGCCTGGGGTGACGGTGAGGGCGCCGTCGTCGACTACGGCGTGGAATTCGTCTATGCCGGAATCGGGCCCTAAGTAAAGGTCGAACTCGGCGCGTACGTGCTGGATGTATTGTCGCAGCATCGAGATTGGTGCACCGCCGACAGAACCAGCGAAGTAGCAGCCGGACCAGAGTCTGTGCGCGCCAGTAGTGTCGGACCAGTTCGGGGAACTCCTGGCGCATCCGCCGTGAGGACACGCCCTCGAGGGAATTCACCAGCCGCGACAGGGCGACTTTCGGCGCAAAGTTGACCAGTAGGTGCACGTGGCTCGCTTCGCCGTTGAACTCGACGGATGTCAATGGTTGTTCTTCTTGCGCTGGGCCAACAGATAGATGCCGCCGACGATCAGCGCGACGACGAGCAGGCAGCAGATCGCGCCGAAAATCAGCCCGCCGCCGCTCTTCTTCTTCTTTTTCGCGGCGTACTCGGTTGCCGAACTCAACACCACATCCGGGTTGGTCCACACGGTGTGATCCAGCAAGGTCGCGTTGGTCAGCAGGTCAAGGTACATGTCCGAACCCCTTACGGTGTATCGGCCTCCTCCCGGAGCCGAATTTCCAAGCGTAGCTGTCCGATTCGTTCGATGTGCACTCTTCACCGGTGGTGACCCAGGTCAGCGCGGCTTCACCAGGGGGAACGGCAGCGTCTCGCGAATGCTGCGTCCGGTGATCAGCATGGCGATCCGGTCGACACCCATCCCGAGGCCACCGGTGGGCGGCATCGCGTGTTCCAGTGCCAGCAGGAAGTCCTCGTCCAGCTCCATCGCCTCCGGGTCACCGTTGGCCGCGAGCAGCGACTGCTCGGTGAGCCTGCGCCGCTGCTCCACCGGATCGGTGAGCTCGCTGTACGCGGTGCCGAGCTCGACACCCCACGCGACCAGGTCCCATCGCTCGGTGACGCCTGGAATACTGCGATGCGCCCTGGTCAGCGGCGACACCGAGGTGGGGAAGTCGATGTAGAACGTCGGCTCCTCGGTATGGGATTCGACCAGATGCTCGTACATCTCCAGAACCACCTGGCCCGCGTCCCAGCCGTGCTGATAGGGCACGTCGGCCTTGTCGCACAGCTCGCGCAACTCCTCGACGCCGGTGTCCGGCGTGATCTCCGCGCCGATCGCCTCGGACACCGCCCCGTGCACCGTCTTCACCTGCCACTCGCCGGAGATGTCCACCTGCTCGAACGTGCCATCGTCAGTGGGCCGCAATGCCACCATCGCACCGTTGGCCGCGAGCGCGGCATTCTGGATCAGCTGACGACAGGTATGCATCATGCGCTCGTAGTCGCTGTGCGCCTCATAGGCCTCGAGGATGGTGAACTCGGGATTGTGGCTGAAGTCGACGCCCTCGTTGCGGAAGGTCCGTCCGATCTCGAACACTTTCTCCATGCCGCCGACGCACAGCCGCTTCAGGTACAGCTCGGGCGCGATCCGCAGGTACAGATCCAGGTCGTAGGCATTGATGTGGGTGATGAATGGCGTCGCGTTGGCGCCGCCGTGCACTTGCTGCAGGATCGGGGTCTCCACCTCCAGGTATCCCCAGGAGTTCAGCGAGTCCCGCAGCGATCGCAACACCGCGCTGCGCTTGGCGAGCACCTCACGGATCTCGGTGTTGATCGCCATGTCGACATAGCGCTGGCGCACCCTGGCTTCGGGGTCGGACAGACCTTTCCACTTGTCCGGCAACGGGTGCAGGCACTTGCCGAGCATCCGCCAGTCCGCCGCGAGCAGCGAAAGCTCGCCGCGACGGCTGCGCCCGATCTGACCACTCACCTCGATCAGGTCGCCGAGGTCGAAGAACTCACCGAATTCGGCGCTGCGTTCGGCGCCGACCCGGTCGCGATCGATGACCAGCTGGATATCGTCGGTCCAGTCGCGCACCACGGCGAAGATCACGCCGCCGTAGTCGCGGATCCGCAGCAGCCTGCCGCAGACCCGGACCGTGGTGCCCCGCGGGGAACGCCGCGCCTCGGCGACCGTGTGCGTCGGCGGGTAGGCGACCGGGTAGGCCTCGACACCGGAATCGGCAAGGCGCGCAAGCTTCTCCATACGCACGCGCACCTGCTCGGGCCTGCGGGAAGGCTGCTCCTCGCCCTCGACTACGGCGATGTCGGGTGGGCTGCCGTCGCCGTGCAGGCCCGTCATCGTCGCGGGTACCGCGCTGTGCACACCGGTGTGCGTCACGGTGTCCGGGTCCTTGCCGAACCGAGGAAGGAAGCCTTCGGCCAGCGCGCTGGCCACCGCGACCCGTGGCAGCTGCCTGCGCTCCTCGAACAGGAAGAACCGGGGCACCCAGTGCGGCTGATACTTCACGTTCGACCGATACAGCGCCTCCAGCTGCCACCAACGGGAGAAGAACAGCAGCACGCCGCGCCACAACCGCAGCACGGGACCCGCGCCGATCCGGCCGCCCTCCTCGAACACCGAGCGGAACACGGCGAAGTTCAACGACACCTTGGTGATGCCGTGCTGCTCGGAGGTCAGCGCGAGCTGCGAGATCATCAGCTCCATCACGCCGTTCGGGCTCTGCGGGTCGCGGCGCATCAACTCGAGCGAGGCGCCGGTGCGACCCCAGGGCACCAGCGACAGCATGCCGAGCACCCGGTCCTGCGGGTTGACCGCCTCGACCAGCAGACAGTCGCCGTCCAGCGGATCGCCGAGCCTTCCGAGCGCCATGGAGAACCCACGCTCGGTCTCGGTGTCGCGCCAGGTATCCGCGCGGGCGATGATCCCGGCGAACTCCTCGGCTGGGGTATCGCGATGCCTGCGGATACGGACTGTGATGCCGTGCTTGCGCAGCCGGTTCGCGGCCTGACGCACCGGCTTCATCTCGGGGCCCGCCAGCGAGAAGTTCCTGGTGTCCAGGATTGCCTCGTCGCCGAGGCGCAACGCGGAAAGGCCAGCGCGCCGATAGGCCGTCGCGCCGAGTTCGCTCGCCCCCATTACCGCGGGGGCCCAGCCGAATTGGTCGGCCAGACGCAGCCAGGCATCAATCGCCTGCGGCCAGGCCTCGCAGATACCGATCGGGTCGCCGCTGGCCAGACAGACGCCCAGCTCCACCCGGTAGGTCACCGCCGCCTTGCCGCTTGGCGCGAACACCACCGCCTTGTCGCGCCGGGTGGCGAAGTAACCGAGCGAATCCTCCACGTCCGAGCGCTCCAGAAGGCCGCGGATCGCGGACTCGTCGGTGCCGGTCATCGCGTTCGCCGCACGCTGCGAGCGCAGCAGGATGAGCACCGCCGCCAGCAGCGCGATGGCACCGAACAGACCGAGCAGGAAGTTGACGAACGGGCGCGGATGGCCGTCGAAGTGCTCGTTGTCCACCAACACCGCCGCAGTCACCCGATAGACCGCCCAGCCGGCCCGCTGCACGCCCTGCGGCAGGCTGCCGGGGAACAACTCCACCAGGCCCCAACCGAGCAGACAGCCGATCGTCAGTCCGCCGACCAGCACACCGAGCGCCTTCCAACCCGCACCGCGGCGCACCTTGGTGTAGAACTCCGGCCACGCCGCGATGAGCACGCCGATCACCGCGATGTGCAGCACCATGGCGACCAAGGCGTTGACATCGCCCTGTTCGGCGAAGTCGACGCCGTTGGCGAGCGCGTAGAGCGCGAGATAGCCGAGCAGCAACCACCAAGCGATTCGTTTCCGGCTGGCGATCGCGCCCGCCATCAGACCGACGACCAACGCCCACATCAGGTTGGTGTCCGGCGCGTCGAAGTAATAGTTGTCGATGTAGCGGCGCGGCACCTGAGTCAGGAAGCGCAGCCCGGGCGAAAGGCTCCAAAGAAAGCACAGCACAGCGAACACACCGAGCGTCAATCCCGCGATGTGCGGCACCTCGGCGAGTCTTCCGTGTCCCCGATGCGGAACCGGCGGCGTAGGTCTGTCAGCGAGTGGTTCGATGTTCGGGTGTTGCTGGGCTTGCGTGGAGGTCACGGAACCAGTGTGTACGTTGCTGTGTTGAATTTGCCACGCCTGCGGCGCGTGTGTCTTTGGCCGCGCGGGCGCGGCGTGTTCGCGGCCCCTGGTGGCTCGCGTCCGAGCGACCGCCGCTGGCGACTTCGTCGCGGACGCGTCGGCCGCTCGGACGCGAGCCGGGCCGCGAACGGGGCAATGCTCGGTCTCGCTGCGCTCGGAAGTTGGGCGATGCCGTGTGGTGCTGTCATGAGGTTCGGCGTGGTCAGAAGTGTGCTGTGATCGGGGTGATCAGGGGTCTTGGGAGTCCTGGGTGATCAGGATGTGCGATGGGGGACCAGGGTGATCAGGGCGGGCGGATCATGGCGTCGGTGGTCGGTGGTCGGTGGTCGGTGGTCGGTGGTCGGTGGTCGGTGGTCGGTTGCGTGTGTTGGGCCAGTGCACTCGAGGCTTTAGAGGCCGAGTATCGGGGCGCGGCGTGGGTCCGGGGTGACCGGAGTGCGCTGCGGCGCAGCAGTGCGCTCGGCCATGTCGGCTTCGGCCGGCCCCTGTGTCTCGGCCGCCAGACGGCCCTGGTCGAATGCGCGGTTCCGGGTAACCACGGGCGTGCTGTGGGTTCGGGTGATTCGGGTGTGGGCCACGGATGCGGCCGCGGTTGAACGTTGCTCTCGGGTAGCCGGGGGCGCAGGGCGGTGTCTGGTGAGTCCAGGTGGGGGAGTAAGTATTTACCCCATGTCAGAACCAGTCGATGTGCCGATCGATGACGACGTTATTCGGCTCGGTCAGTTTCTGAAGCTGGCCAACCTGATCGAATCCGGTTCGGAGGCAAAGACGGTGATCGCCGCAGGGTTGGTGCGGGTGAACGACGAGGTCGAACTACGTCGCGGCCGGCAGTTGCACGTCGGCGACGTTGTTGCCCTCGCTGGTCACAAGGCCAGGGTGTCGGGCTGACCGGCCGCGCGAGCGAGGGCCCCGGAGGCGGCAGCTCGCGTGACTGAGGCGGGACCCGGGAGGCCCGACGAAGGGGGCTCAATCCTCGGCGCGTACGACGACGCCGTCGTGGTCGCTGTAGAGCGTGTCACCTGGGACGAAGGTCACACCGCCGAATTCGACCGGCACGTCGCGGTCGCCGCTGCCGGTCTGGGTGCTCTTGCGCGGGTTGGTGCCCAGCGCCTTGATTCCGATGTCGAGGGTGCGCAGGATGGCGGAGTCGCGGACCGCGCCGTTGACGATGACGCCTGCCCAGCCGTTCTCGACGCCGCGCCCCGCGATGATGTCGCCGACCAGTGCGGTGTGCACGCTCGCGCCGCCATCGACCACAAGCACCTTGCCTTCGCCTTGTTCGCCGAGCGTCTGCTTGACCAGCAAGTTGTCTTGGAAGCAGCGAATGGTGGTGATGCGCCCGGAAAACGCTTCGCGTCCGCCGAACTCGACGAACTGCGTATCGCAGCTACGGATCTCCGGGCCGATCTCATCGGCCAAGTCGGCGGTGGCGACAATATTCTGCGATTCGGTCACTGGGTTGATTCTGCCGTTCCTGCGGCACGGCGTGCTCGTGACCCCTACGAACCGGGCCGCGAACGGGCTCTCGTAAAACTCGCGCCATTGGGGGTGCGTGGGGAAATGATGGTCCGAATCAGTTGAGCGACCGGCAGTTATGGGGCTCGGCAATTCCGGGGTTGCCGTCGTATGACGCGTAAAGGCACTGTGGTTTCAGTCGGTGCTCGAGATTGTCTGCGCAAGACCATCGCGCGTAGTGATTGCTCACCGTACGCGCGTTCCGGCTCGGCGATTTCGCCCTATCGATGTCCGTAGCGCAGTTGGTAGAGGTCCCGATCGTGATCGGTGATCTTGCCGTGGTCCACCAAATCCGCACTCAATCCGTGCTGGACCAGGCGGAAGCGGCGCCAGACGTAGCTGAGCGCGACCGTGAAGACGACCAGCGGGACGATCATCATCACGATCAAGCCGATCTTCAGCGGCATCGGCCCTGGAAAAAGCAGTACCAGGGCAAAGAACGGAATAACCGGCCCGAGAAACCGGACGAGATATCGCTCCATGGCCCCGTGCCCGACGAGGTCGTGGATGACCCACTCGTGCAGCTCCTCCGGGAGCTCGCGGCCCAGATCGTAGGCGATCCGCTGCCTTATCGTGGGAGCTTTCATGCCTCTAGGCTATGCCTGTGATGTAAGACACCGCTAGGTTGCGGTGCTGCGCTCCCGCTCATCCGCGTCCGTGCCTGCGCTCGTAATCGAGGCGTTCGCGCTCGGCTCGACTGCGGGCGTCGGCATCCGCCAGCGCCGGGTCGAGGCCGTGCTTGATCAGCCGATGGCGCCGGTAGACATACAGCAGTGCCACGGTGAAATAGATCAATGGCAGATACAACAGCGCCATCATCGCCAAGCCCATCCACAGTGGGCCCGGCAACAGCAGGAACAGCATGAGGACCGGGATGATCGGCACCAGGAACCGGAGCAGATAACGTCGCGTCGCGCCGGGTCCGACCAGGTCGTGACGCACCCACTCCGACATGGAGTCCGGCAGCGTGCGGCCACAGATGTAGCCGATTCGTTGGGTGAAGGAGGGGCTCTCGGTCATACCTGCGCCTCGCTGACGCTCGACTCCGGCATGACCGAGAACTCGGCGGCGTCGATGGTCCGCGCGCTGCGCTCGTTCATGGTTCCAGCATCCCGGCCTGGTCGGCGCCCGCGCAACCGGCGCTGACAGGTACGCCAGCGCTACAGACGCAAGGCATGGAAGTCCTTGATCTTGGTGATCAGGTTGTGCGTTGTGTGTTGCACGGCGATCTTCACGAACGGCTCGATCGTCTTGCCGAGAGCACGGCCCGCCGGACCGCCGGGTACCCGGAAGTCCACGATCGCGTCGACGGTGCACATGGCATCGACCTTGGCGTGAAACAGGAAGGTGGACTCGATCTCGAAGCCCTTGATCGACCGCACCGCGATGGCGTAGTTCCGCTCCCAGCGGACCACCTCGATCCGCGACTTCAGCGCGGCGGGCCCGAGCTTCATGTGTCCGTCGAAGATCGCGCCGACCCCCTCGGTCTGCTCGCCGACCGGGGTGAAGGACTGGATGCCGTGCAGGAAGCGCGACAGATTCCGATAGTCGTTCACGAACGCGAACGCGGACTCCGCCGAGGCTGCGCAATCCTCGACGATCTTCACTTCGGTCATGCCGAAACAGTAACCGGCTTCGATAATGGTCATCCGATCAGGCGGTGACCGCCAGCGTTGCGGCCAGCCCGAAGGCCAGCGCCATCACGACGGCCTCGACGACCGCGCGGTGCAGCGAAGCCTCCGCGTCCATCCGATGGGCGGCAGCCCGCGGCACCCAGGTGCGCCGCCACCACCAGCCGAGCGTGAGCAGCCCGATCAGGACTACGGTCTTCGCGAGCAAGATCCTGCCGTAGCCGGTCGTCACGAACGGCGTGATCCCGCCGACTCGAACCATCCCGTTCAGCAGGCCGGTCACTGCCACCGTCGCCACCAAGGGCAGCGCCACCGCCGAATACCTGGGTAGCGCGACCGCCCACTCTCCGCGCGTCCGTACGACCAGCGCCAGCGCGATCAACAACCCGAACCAGGCCGCCGCCGCGAGCGCGTGCACCGCGGCGAGCACCGAGCCGAACGCCTGCTGTGACATGTGTCCGGTGATCGGGCGCAGCGCCAGCGCGACCGCGGCGAACACCAGCACCAGGTCGGGCGATGCGGAGCCGGGGCGCCGGAAGGCAAGCGCGGATCCGCAGGCCACCACGCCGACTCCGACCAGGATCGCGATTCCGACCTGGCCGCCGCTGATATCGACGAGGTAGGTCCCGAACTCGCCTGTGCCGAGGTCTGTCGCCGGAACGCCGACCACCTCGGCCGCCTCGAAGACCAGCACGGCGAATTCGGCGCCCGCCCAGATCCCGACCAGCACCGCGAGCAGCCGCCACGGGATCCGCAGCCGGGGCTGCACCCTGGGCACCGCGGCCAGCCCGAGCACGGTCGCACCGACACCATCGGCGAACACCCGCACGACAGCCTCTGCGGGCAGCGTTTGCTGCGAGTTCAGTGCCCAGGCGAGCGCCACGCCGACCAGCCCGGACACGGCGACAAGCAGCGGCGAGGACCACGGTGCCCGGGCGGTCTCGCGTCGCGCACCACCCGGGCCGCCGATCGCCATGCCGTTCACCGTTCGGGGTTCCGGCTCCTGCCACCGAACAGCGCGAACGCCAGCCCACCGCCGAACAGCACGATCGCGCCGAGGATGAACACCCACAGCGGAATTCCGCCCGAGCCGTCCGCGTCGCCGTCGCCCGCCGTCGCGTTCGCCTTGGGACCCGGCGTCCCGCTTCCGGGTTTGCTGAGCGTGAAGTGCCGTTTGCCGCTGACCGGGTGGCCGTCGGCGGAGGTCACCCGATAGCCGATGGTGTACTCGCCGACCGGGCCCAGCTCGCCCACGGTGACGCTGACTGTCTTGCCTTCGACGACCGGATCGCCCTTGGACCACAGGTTGCCGTCCGGGCCGACCACGGTGAGCGACGGGAAGCTGGGTTGCAGCTCCTCGTTGAAGGTGATGCTGACCCGCGCCGGGCCGCTGTCGACGGTCGCGTTGTCGTCCGGCACGCTTGCGGTCGGCGTCGAATGCGCGGATGCGACTCCGGTCGCGGCGACACCGAATCCGAGCAGGAACAGGCCCGTCACGATGGCGGTGAGCAGACGGCGGGTCACGACCGCCGCCCGCGAATCACGTTGCCCAGACCGAGTGCGACGCCGAGCAGGCCGAGCGCGAGGCCGACGCCGCCGAGCCAGCGGGCGGTGTCGTCGGTGTCGTGTTCGTCGGCGCGCGCGGCCGCACTGTCCGCCTGGTGTCCGTCTTCCGCGTTTTCTTTCGCCGCGGCCAAGGTGGCCGACGGCGCCGGGTGTTCGGGTTCGTCGCCGTCCGGGCCGACCGACTGATCCCAGCTGACCACCTTGCCGTCGGAATAGGTCTGCTTGGCGGGGAAGCTGACCGAATCCTGCTTGGGCAGTGGGCCGACGGACACCGTGAAACGCTGAAACTGACCTGGCGCGATGCCGGGAGCCCCTGGGTCCGCGGTCCAGGTGATCGCGGTGATCTCCGCCGCTGCGTTGCGTTCGACCTTGGCCGACCAACCCGGAATCGATTCGGTCCGAGCGGATTTCAGGTTGGGAAGGGTGACGGTGAGTGCCGTGGTGCTCGCGGTGTCCGATTCGGTGGGGACCCGGAACGTGGCCACTGCGTACCCGCCCTGGGTTGCGCCGGGCACGTCCACCATGACGTGCGCGGCGGCGGTCCCGCAGGTGACCAGGACGAGACCTGCGGCGACCGCCGTTGTGCCGACTGCGCGCGAAATCGAGCTGTGCATGGAAAGCCTTCTGTCCGAGGGAAAGTGATGTCGGGTATCAGACCGACACCGGTGGCGCGCGGGGGCCGATCGAGCCGTTCGGATGAAGGCGGTAAGCGGGGAGACCGGGATCGGACCAGTGTGGAGTGCCAACGATTCGCGCCCGTGGCGAAGCGAGCATTGCGCACAGCGCGGCGCTCGCGACCGCGTAGAGCGCCTCGGCGAGCACGATCAGTGCCGCACATCCCAGCGTCGCGATGGTGTGCGCGACAAGCATCCACCCGGTCGGCGGCGCGGATTCCGTGGTCCCGGCGTGGTTGTGCCCGAGCAGACCCGACAGCGCCGCGTGGCTCGCCAGCTGACCTGATCCGAGCAGAACGACCACGACGACCGGATCCCGGCGCACCGGCACCGCGCCCGCCGCCGAACCCGCGGCCGCGGCGATCAGCAGAACAAGTGTCAGCTCGGTCGAGCCAGGGAAACCGCCGCCCGCGGCACCATGCGCGGCCACGGCGAGCACGCCGACAAGTGCACCGACCAGACCACCGCGCAGGTGGCCGGTGATCGGTTGCGGTGGCATCGCGACGGCGGTCAGCGCACGCCGAGGTGGGCCAGGACGTCGGCCTCGATCCCGGACAGCTCGTGGGCGATCGACGCATGCACGGCGCGGCGGCGTGCCGTGGGCAGCTGTTCGGTGGTGCGT
Organism: Nocardia sp. NBC_01730; assembly: GCF_035920445.1. Taxonomy (NCBI): domain Bacteria; kingdom Bacillati; phylum Actinomycetota; class Actinomycetes; order Mycobacteriales; family Nocardiaceae; genus Nocardia; species Nocardia sp. NBC_01730. The sequence continues at coordinate 6,055,108 of NZ_CP109162.1, forward strand.
ACGGCGGCGGTCAGACTGCCTAGGCGGTCTCGAGTGGTGGCGACGAACTTGTGCGCCTCCCCTTCGTTCTTGCCGTTCCGCGCGGGGACCTTCTCCAGCGCCGCTTCGGCATTCGTGATCCTGGCCTGGAGCTTGGCGCCGTGCCCGGTGAAGTCGCCGAGCTGCTCGACACCGATTCCGAGCTGCTGGGCGCGGCGGGTGTCGAGCCTGCCGCGCAGGAACGTCGCACCACGATAGGCGAGCGGGGCGAGCACCGGGATGAGGACGCGAGCTACGCCGATGTACTTCTTGACCTGGTTCGCGCTGAACGGATCACGCTCAGCCTTGGCGGCCACCTTCAGCGCGGCCTTCTCCTCCGCCTGGAACGTGGCGATCTGCGCTTTGGCGACTTTGCGCTGGGTGCGCGCCTCGGCGCGGCGGGCCTTGCGGTCGTTCTTCGCTGCGAGCCTGGCCTCGATCGCGGCCTTGTGTTTGAGGGCTTTCGCCTCGGCCCTGCGGCTCGGCCGCCGCTTGCGCTTCGTGAACAACCCCATCGAAGGCCCTCCGTCATGCTGGTTTGCCATGGCGGTACGACGCCGGGGAAGGCCGTCCGCCCATGTCACACGGTTTGCCGACACCCTATCGGGTTCATGGTGACAGCCACGAGGGCAGTGCGGGCCGTGACCCTCGATTCGCGGAGTTGTCGGGGGGAGGGACCATACTGCTAAGCGTGGATTCGGACATCGGTGACCGACATGGTCGCAAGCGCAGCGGCACGGCCGTCGGTCGGCCTGCCGGCGCGCCGAACGCCTTCATCGATGCCAGGGCGCTGATCGGCTGCCGACATCGGCTGCATCTGGACGCCGCCCATCCCGAGGCGCTGGTCGGGATTTCCGATGATCCGGGTGTACGCCAGCGCAGGGAAGCAGCCACCGCACACCGCACCAAGGTGCGCGACACACTGGTCGCGGCCGCGCCCGATGCCTGGGTGGTGATCGATCCCGGGCTGCGCGCCGCCGAGCGCGCCGAGGCGACGATGCGCGCGTGCGCGGCAGGGGCGCAACGGATCTGGGGTGGTCTGCTGCCGCAGGAGCTCGACACCGGCAGACGCGGTGGCTCCGAGATCCTGCTCCGCGATCCCGACCGCGGCGGGTACGTCCCGATCATCGTGGTGAACCACAAGGTGACCGACCCGCGTCAGCCCGAGCCTGCCGACTTCCACCCGACCACGTCGGACCCATATCACTGGCATCCGCAACCAGATCCGCACCGCAAACTGCGCCCGCAACCCCGCGACCAGCAGCGCCTCGCCCACCTCCACCGGATGCTGCAGCGCCACGGCCTGGCTAGCCCCGCGCTGGTCGGCGGCGTTATCGGCTACCACTTCGACCGCATCCTCGTGCACGACCTCGGCCCGCTGCTCGCCGACTACGACCAGCGCTATGCCGACCGGATCGCGGTGGTGCGCGGTGAGCTGCCGACCGCCCCGTCGAAGGTGCCCGAGTGCAGGCAGTGTCCGTGGTGGAAGCGCGGCATCGAGGGGCCGAGCTGCGAAGACCGGCTGATCGAACGCCGCGACGTCAGCCTGGTGGCGCCCGGTTCGCGCGCCGAGGTCCTTCGCGGGCACGGCGTCGAGACGATCGACGATCTCGCCTCCTGGGCCGGACCGGACCCCGAGGACTGGCAGCACGGCCCGTTCGACGAGGCGGTAGTCACCGCGCGGGCGTGGATCACCGGCGCGCCGTTGGTCCGCAGGGTCGAGTCGGTGCGGGTGCGGCGAGCCGACGTCGAGGTGGATGTCGATCTGGAGAGCTTTCAGGAATACGGCGCCTACCTGTGGGGGACGCTGCTGGACGGGGTGTACCGCCCGTTCGTCACCTGGGACCCGCTGCCCACCGATGACGAGGGCCGTTCCTTCGGCGAGTTCTGGACCTGGCTGATGACGGTGCGTGCCGAGGCCGCAGCGGCCGGAAAAACCTTCGCCGCCTATTGCTATTCGCGCACCGCCGAGGACAAATGGCTGTACGAGTCGGCGCGCAGGTTCGCGGGTCGCCCCGGCGTGCCCACGGTGGACCAGGTGCGCGCGTTCGTGGACGGGCCGCAGTGGGTGGACATGTTCCAGGCCGTCTCGGACCAGTTCATCTGCCCGAACGGCAAGGGGCTCAAGAAGATCGCGCCGGTCGCCGGATTCGCCTGGCGCGACCCGGAGGCGGGCGGGGAGGCGTCGATGAGCTGGTATCGGCTGGCCGTCGGCTACGACGGCGCGCCCGATCTCACCCAGCGCACCCGGTTGCTGGAGTACAACGAGGACGACGTCCGCGCCACCCAGGTGCTGCGCGAATGGATGACACGCAGAGCCGACGTGGAGGTTCCTGGCCTCGCCGATTTCGGGCAAGTGCCTGATCTGCGGCCTGACGGGAGCCTCCGTGGTTACGCCGTGCTGCCTCCGCTGGCTCCGTCGCTCGGCCGCGGCGGTACCATCGCGACGTGACAGAGCACGTCGAACAACTCGAGTTCCAGGCAGAGACGCATCAGCTCCTCGAGCTGATGATCCATTCGGTCTACTCGAACAAGGACACTTTCCTGCGGGAGCTGATCTCGAACTCCTCCGACGCGCTGGACAAGCTGCGGCTGGAGTCCTTCAGGGACAAGGATCTGCACGTCGACACGTCGGACCTGCACATTGAGCTGGAGGTCGACAAGGACAACCGGATCCTGACCGTGCGGGACAACGGCATCGGAATGTCGCGCGCCGAGGTGGTCGACCTGATCGGCACCCTCGCCAAGTCGGGCACCGCCGAGCTGCGTAAGAAGTTGAACGAGGCCAAATCCGAGGCCGCGGCCGAGGAGTTGATCGGCCAGTTCGGTATCGGCTTCTACTCGACCTTCATGGTTGCCGACACGGTTGTGCTGACCACTCGGCGGGCGGGGGAGGCGGAGGGCACCCGCTGGGAGTCGGCCGCGGGCAGCTCGACCTACACCATCGAAACCCTGGACGAAGCACCGCAGGGCACCGCCGTGTCGCTGCACCTGAAGCCTGCCGACGAGGATGACCACCTCTTCGACTACACCCAGGAGTGGAAGCTCCGGGAGATCATCAAGAAGTACTCCGACTTCATCGCATGGCCGATCCGTATGCAGGTCGAGCGGACGGTCAAGGAGGGCGAAGGCGAGGATGCGAAAGAAACGACGATCCTCGAGGAGCAGACCCTCAACTCCATGAAGGCGCTGTGGACCCGCCCGAAGAGCGAGGTCAGCGACGAGGAGTACAAGGAGTTCTACAAGCACGTCAGCCACGGCTGGGACGATCCGCTGGAGATCATCCCGCTGAAGGCCGAAGGCACCTTCGAGTATCAGGCCTTGTTGTTCATTCCGTCGCATGCTCCGTTCGACCTGTTCACCCGGGAGCACAAGCGTGGCGTGCAGCTCTACGTCAAGCGGGTGTTCATCATGGACAACTGTGAAGAGTTGATGCCGGAGTACCTGCGCTTCGTCAAAGGTGTGGTCGACGCGCAGGACCTGTCGCTGAACGTTTCTCGCGAGATCCTGCAGCAGGACCGCCAGATCCAGATGATCCGCAAGCGGCTGGTGAAGAAGGTGCTCGCCACGGTCAAGGATCTGCAGGGTGCCGAGGACCAGACGAACTACCAGACCTTCTGGAAGGAATTCGGCCGCGTCCTCAAGGAGGGACTGCTGTCGGACTTCGACAACCGAGACACCATCCTGCAGGTCTCCTCGTTCGCCTCGACCAACTCCGAGACCGAGCTGACCACGCTCGCGCAGTACCTGGAGCGGATGCCCGAGGGCCAGGACACGATCTATTACATGACCGGCGAGTCCCGCCAGCAGATCGAGAGCTCCCCGCACCTCGAGGCATTCAAGGCCAAGGGCCGCGAGGTGCTGGTCCTCATCGACCCGGTCGACGAGATGTGGGTCGGTTCGGTGCCCGAGTTCGAGGGCAAGGCCTTCCAGTCCATCGCCAAGGGCGAGGTCGACCTGGAGACCGAGGAGGAGAAGAAGGCCTCCGAAGCACTGCGCGAACAGCAGGACAAGGATTTCTCCGACGTGCTCACATGGCTGGGCAAGGCGCTGGAGGAGAATGTGAAGGAGGTCCGCCTGACCAACCGGCTCACCACCTCCCCCGCCTGCCTGGTCGGCGATGTCTTCGACTTCACGCCGATGTTGGAGCGGATGTACCGCGCCTCAGGCCAAGCGCTGCCGGAGTCCAAGCGGATTCTGGAGCTCAATCCGACCCACCCGCTGGTCACCGGCCTGCGAGATGCCTACTCGGGCAAGAAGGACGAGGCCGATGCCGGCACTGCGACCGATCTGGCCGAAACCGCCGAACTGCTTTACGGCACGGCGGTGCTGGCCGAGGGCGGCGAGCTGAAGGACCCGGCGCACTTCGCGCACATCCTCACCGATCGGCTCACCCGCACGCTCTGAGTCGCTTGCGACCGGAGGCCATCGACGATGTCCTCCGGTCGCGGCCTGTCCGACGGAGCCACTCCGCAACCACGCTGTCGTTGCGGCGGCATCGGTGTGTGCCAGTGGGCACGGGCGCTCATCCCGGTACTCCTTTGGCGGGATATCCGCTGGCCATTCGAAATGGCACAGCCTGGGTTCGGTTGAACTCCCTTCGCGCACAGTGAAATTCATAGAACTGGGGCGCTGATACCGGTGTGGCGCGGTTAGGATTTGGACGATCGAAAGGATCGTCAGAGCATGTCCGCAAACCCGTTTGCCATCGCCGAGCCGTGGGATCTCGTCGCCGATGGATACGCCGAGTTCGCCCCCGCTGTCATGCAGCCGTTCTCCGCGCGTGCGCTCGGGTTCGCCTCGCTGTCGCCGGTTTCGGAGGTCGTGGATGTCGCCGCCGGACCGGGCACGCTCAGCCTGCTGGCAGCCGACCAGGTGGCGCGGGTCGAGGCCATCGATTTCTCCGAGTCGATGATCGCGCTGCTTGCGGAAAACGCGGCGGCCGCCGGGCTGACGAACATCGCGGCGCAGGTGGGGGACGGGCAGGCGCTGCCGTTCGACAGTGACCGGTTCGACGCCGGATTCTCGATGTTCGGGCTGATGTTCTTCCCGGAGCGTGCCAAAGGTTTCGCCGAGCTGTACCGGGTGCTGCGGCCGGGCGGAACGGCGGTGGTGTCGAGCTGGGCGCCGGTCGTGGAGTCGCCGCTGATGCGGATGATGTTCGGCGCCCTCGCTGCCGCCGATCCGAACATTCACGAGCCGCAGCCCAACTTCCTGAGCCTGGAGAACCCGCAGGTCTTCGAATCCGAGATGCGCGGCGCCGGGTTCGAAGCTGTCTCGATCCAGCGGCATTCGATCGCGCTCACCTTCGGCAGCCCCGAGGAGATGTGGGAGACCATGGTGCGCAGCAGCGCGCCGCTGGAACTCATGCGCCACAGCGTCGGGCCGGAGGTGTGGGCCGAGCGCGCGACGTTGATGAAGGCCTTTCTCGTGGCGAATTACCGGCCGAACTGTCCGCTGTCCACCACCGCCTATCTCGGCATCGGGCACAAGCCGGAGGGCTGAAACGAGAACTGCGCATGGTCCTCCGAGGAAGGACCATGCGCAGCCGCTGCGTCGGCGCGGAATTACCGCGGGGCCATGCGCAGCGCGCCGTCCATGCGGATGGTCTCGCCGTTCAGGTAGTCGTGCTCGACGATGTATTGCGACAGCTGCGCGTACTCGTCCGGACGGCCGAGGCGGGACGGGAAGGGAACGCCGGCCTCGAGTCCCTTGCGATACTCCTCGGTGACGCCGGCCAGCATCGGGGTGTCGATGATGCCAGGGGCGATGGTGTTCACGCGGATGCCGAACTGGGCGAGGTCGCGCGCGGCGGGAACGGTCATGCCGTGCACGCCGCCCTTGGAGGCGGAGTACGCGATCTGGCCGATCTGGCCCTCGAACGCGGCGACCGATGCGGTGTTGATGATGACGCCGCGCTGGCCGTACTCGTCGACGGCGTCGGTCTTGGCGATCGCGTCGGCGGCCAGCCGCATGACGTTGAAGGTGCCGAGCAGGTTCACGGTGATGACCGTGCGGAACAGTTCCAGGTCGTGCGGGCCGTTCTTGGACAGGATCCGGCCTGCCCAGCCGACACCGGCGCAGTTGACCACGATGCGCAGCGGCGCGCCCGACTCGACGACCTTCGCGACCGCCGCGCCGACCTCGTCGTTGCTGGTCACATCGGCCGGGAGCAGGGTGACCCCGGCGGGCATGTTGTCGCCGGCGCGCTCGATCGACTGCGGCACATCAAGTCCGAAGACGGTGGCACCGAGCTCGGCGAAACGCTTGGCGGTGGCGGCGCCGAGGCCGGACGCACCTCCGGTGACAATAGCGGCGGAACCCGAAATCTCCACGATGGTCCTCTCGTTCGTGACAGCCAGTTGGCCCTTTGTCAATTGCACCCTAACTGGTCTTATATGAGAGGCCCAGCATGGCTCCCTCGCGCCAGGACACCCTTGGCGAACTGTTTGCGAACGGGAATGTTCGGCGGCGGTGCCGTCGCCGCGTCAGTGGTCATGCCGGCGTTCGGGGTCGGCCCGATCCGACCGGCCACCTGTCGGAGGGCCAACCGACACGACCCCGCAGAATGGAACGGTCAGCCAAGACCGACCGAACACCGGAGTTACCGAATGACCGAATCGGCCACCAGCGCACGCCAACTCCCTCGTGGCAGGCACGGCCTGCCGCGGGAGCTGGTGATCGCTTCGCAGCGCGAGCGGATTCTGATCGCGACAGCGCAGGCGATGGCCGAAAATGGCTATGTCGGAACGTCGGTCGCGGCGATCCTGAAACGCGCGGGGGTGTCCAGAGAGACTTTCTACGAGCAATTCCGTTCCAAGGAGCACTGTTTCGACGCGGCATACGAGCGTGCCGTACAGATGCTGCTCGACCGCATCGCCGACGCGACCGGGGGAGAAGAGGATTCCGCAGCGCCGGGGGAGCAGGATGCCATGGCGCGAATGGACCGGATCTTCCGCGCCTATCTCCAACATCTGATCGACGACCCGGCCAGCGCGCGGCTGTTCTTGGTCGAAGTCTTCGCGGTGGGGTCCGCGGCGATCTCGCGCCGGGCCCAGCTCCAGGAGCTGTTCGTCGGCTTGATCGCCGGGGTGCTCGACGCGCGGACCGAGCAGCAGCGCTTCGCCTGTCAGGCGCTTGCCGCCGCGATCGGCTCGATGGTCACCGCTCGGATCGCGGCTGGTGATCCGGACGGTCTGCTGGCGCTGCGGGAACCTCTGCTGAACCTGGTGCGTGGAGGTGGCGAGCTGTACGGGTGCGCAGTGGTCGATCATGCGCCCTGACGGAGTCCGTCCGGCCCCAGGGCGAGTGATCAGGCAAGGGTCCTGGCAGCGACCGGACGGTCCGTGCGGGCGGCCGACAGCGACAGCGCGCGCAAGGCGCAGAGCCAGCCGATGCCGCCCAGAACCATGCGCGGGTAGTTCAACGCAGTCCACAACTCGACGAACGACTCGACGCGATCGGGTGTCCACTCGGCGCCGCCGGACTGGAACAGCAGCATCTGGGTCGCGAAGTAGCCGTAGGTTGTTGCGGAGTAGCAGGCCATGGTCGCGGCGCCCGCGATCCACCAGCGCCGGAAGGGGCCTGGCGTGCGCCACGCGAAGAACAGATTGATCAGCGACAGCAGCGTAACCACGGGCGAGACGAACGGCCAGAAGGCCCGCCCCGCCCGCTTGAAGCCGGATTCCGCCATCGCGGTGAGTACCTGGTCGGGCGGGGCATCCTCCCACAGCGGGATGATGCTGAGCTTCTCGTACCATCCGGCGCCGAACTGGATACTGACGAAGATCACCAGCAGCCACAGCAGGATCGCGCGTCTTGGGGTCATGGGTCCGAACTCCTGACTTCACGTTTTCTCTATACAAGAGATTCTCTATTTCAGAGAGAATAGAAGGGAGTGCAGTGCGGTGACATCGGGGAAAACCCGGAGTGCGGCCCTGAATTCGTTGCAGAACGAGCTTCGGGTGCAGGCGACCCGTACCGTCATGTTCCACTCGACGGTGGCGGCGCGGCTCGGCATCACGCTGACCGATCTCAGCTGTCTCAATATTCTCGGCGTCGATGGGCCGCAGACTCCGGGCAGATTGGCCGATCGCATCGGGATCACCCGAGGTGGCGCGGTAACCGCCCTGATCGACCGACTCGAACGCGCAGGTTACGTTCGGCGCGAACGCGATCCTGACGACCGGCGTCGCGTTCTCGTCGCGCTCGACGAGGCCAGCGCCACGGTCGCGCCGCTGTTCTCTGGCCTGGGTACAGCGATCAGCGAACATCTCGACGGGTACGACACCGCCGAGATCGAGCTGCTGACACGGTTCGTCGCCGGGGTCAACGGCCGCGTTGCCCAGGCAACCGATCGGCTGCGATCTGCGCAAACTCCGTGATCGTCCCCAGTTCGCCGACTCGGGACTGTTGGCCTGCGATCGCCCTGCGAGTCAGTAGCACTCCGATGGCCACTGCTGGTACGGCAATGGCCACGGCTGCGACGATCAGCCCCTCCACGGCCGGTACTGCCGCTCCGAGCAGGGTTGTCGCGCCGAAGTAGAGGAACAGCAAGCCCGACCCGACGCCGATGGCACGCTCGGGAAGATGCTTGCCGACCAGGATGCCGACCGCGATGGCGAGCGCGTCGGCGGCGACCATACCGATGGTCGAGCCGAGCCACACGCCGACCCAGTCGTAGTCGGTGGCCAGCGCGGCGGTGGCGAACATGGTCCGGTCGCCCAACTCGGCGAGCAGGAACGCGGAGAGCACCACGAAGAACGGCGCGGTGCTGGTCCGCTGGGTCTTCGGCTCGGGTTCGTCGTCCGCGGCGGCGCCGAAGTGCTCGCGTAGCGTCCACAGGCCGACGGCAAGGAAGGTCATCGCGGCGATCAATGAGATCGCCCTCGTAGGCAGTGCTGCGCCGAGGAAGTAACCGACGCCGACCGAGATCAGGTGCACCGCGGCGGTGGCCGTCGCGATGCCGCCGAGCACCACCCACCAGCGATAGCGCATTGCGAACGTCAGCGCCATCAGCTGGGATTTGTCGCCCAACTCGGCAAGAAAGACGATGCCGATACTCAGCAATACGGTGGCGATCATGTTGGCGGCTCCCGAGTCTTCGGCCTGTCGGTCGGAGTTCTCGGTCTTCCTCCGGCCGACAACGAAATGGTTGTCCAGGCCGAAGGTCTCGCCCACCGATCGAATGCCGGTTCACGCAACCGGACCCTGCCTAGGTGGGGCAGTGGGTCAGTATGTCGACTGCGTGATTGGGGGCTACTCCCCTTCGCTGCTATCGACCCTACCCGGCCGGAGTGGCGTTGCCAAGTTGTTGTAATCGAAAGCGCAATGCGCGCAATAAGTTTGGCGATCCACGGCGAAAGTTTCGGTTACCCTCATGCGGCGAGAAGCATAGCCAGAACCGCGGTGTCGGGATCACTGATCGGGTCGAGGCCGACCCGGCTGACCAGCGAGGTGACCGTGCCGTCGGATTCCGTCTCGGCCCAAGCGGCGCGGTGCTCCAGTCCGAGATGCGGGACGCCGGGCAGCAGGACGCAGCCGGATGCCACGCCCATGCACTCGGGCAGCGACGGGCGGGTTTCGGACGGTGGATGCAGCATCAGGAGGGCGGCCGGTACATGCTCGGCAAACCTCCCCGGCTCCAGGGCTTCCGCGCCGAGCACGGGACCTTCGGCCAGCACCAGTCCGACCGTGCCGGGTGCTGGATCGTCCGGCAGCTCCTCGCGCACCCCGAAGACCGTCGAGGTCGCCAGCAATCCTGGCAGCGTGGCCACGCGCACGGCCAGTACGAGCACCTGCGCCCATTCCTTGGTGGTGTCCGGCCAGCGGCCGGAGATGACGAAACCCCGCAATGATCCGCGCGAGTGGAACGGCGTGATGCCGATCGGTTCGTTGGTGCGCATTTCTGCCTCCCGTCGTGACACCGGGGGCGGCCTTGCCCGTCGTCTTTACTGTGGATCCCGAATATGAACCACAAGTCACCTGGCACACAAGTACCAAAGAGTGCCAGTCGGACGGTAGGCGGCGGCGCCGAGGAGCGATCCTGCTGCACACCGGACGGATTCGACCCATGCCCGGCCGAACCCTAACGGTCGGAGGCCGGGCGTGTGCTCCGCAGACGCCGGTGCGGGCGCCGAACACAGAACAGGTCCGCGAACCCGAGCCGCGCGCGGCGCGGCGGATTCGCGGACCCGATGCCGGAGCCGAATGGCTCAGCCGAAGATGAGGCCCTTGGCCTGGGTGGTCGCCTTGGCGAAGCGATCCTGGACGTCGGCCCAGTTGACGACGTTCCAGAACGCGGTGACGTAGTCCGCCTTGACGTTCTTGTACTGCAGGTAGAAGGCGTGCTCCCACATGTCGACCTGCAGCAGAGGGATGATGCCGAGCGGGACGTTGGCCTGCTGGTCGTAGAGCTGGAAGGTCAGCAGCTTCTGGCCGAGGGTATCGAAGCCGAGCACGGCCCAGCCGGAGCCCTGCAGACCGTTGGCCGCGGCGGAGAACTGCGCGCGGAACCTGTCGAACGACCCGAACTGGTCGTCGATCGCCGCGGCGAGCTCGCCGACCGGCTTGTCACCGCCGTTGGGGGAGAGGTTCTTCCACCAGATGGAGTGGTTGACATGCCCACCCAGGTGGAACGCGAGATTCTTCTCGTGCAGGAAGATCGCGCCGTGATCGCCCGCCTCGCGGGCGGCTTCCAACTTCTCCAACGCGGTGTTCACACCCGCGACGTAAGCGGCGTGGTGCTTGGAATGATGAATCTCGTTGATCTGCCCGGAGATGTGGGGCTCCAGGGCGCTGTAGTCGTAATCCAGATCTGGCAGCGTGTACTCAGCCACGATGTCCCTTCCTAGTCGGGCTGGATGTGCACGGAGTTCCGAGCACACCCAGCCATCATTCGTACACCCGATCGGTTCCAACCTGGCCTGACGCCCCCGCATTCCGGTGACGCCACGCAGTAGGCGAGTCGCGCACCGTCACAGCACGAACATCGGCACCACAGGAACCGCACGCGTAGCATCGAACCATGTCGTGGTACGACGAACTAGTAGGGCGCGTCAGACTTCCCGAGCCCGTCGTCATCACCCCGGAGCAGGCGCTGCCCGGCCGGGCCGAACCGCTTCTGGTGGCGGATACCCATTTTGTGAACGGTCACCCGATCCATCCACCGTTCTCGGAGTTCTCGGAGTTCTCGGAGTTCTCGGAGTTCTCGGAGTTCTCGGAGGGCATGCGGATTGCCGTCGTCGCCATGGGATGCTTCTGGGGCGCGGAAAAGGGTTTTTGGGAGCTCGACGGGGTTTACACGACAGCGGTCGGTTATGTCGGCGGGTACACGCCGAACCCCACCTATGAAGAGGTGTGCAGCGGGCGGACGGGGCACACGGAATCCGTGCTCGTCGTGTTCGATCCCGCGGTGATCGACTACGCGGGCATCCTCAAATACTTCTGGGAGAACCACGATCCCACCCAGGGCATGCGCCAGGGCAACGACCGCGGCACCCAATACCGTTCGGCCATCTTCACTCTCGACGCCGAGCAGGCCGAGGTTGCCCACTCGACCGAGGAGGTTTTCGGCAAGCGTCTGGCCGAGGCCGGATACGGCGAGATCACCACGGAGATCGTGCCGCTGCCCGAGTTGTCGGGCTTCTACTACGCCGAGGGCTACCACCAGCAGTATCTGGCGAAGAACCCGGGCGGATACTGTCCGGTCCATGCCACCGGCGTGAGCTGCCCGGTGGGCTTGGGTGCCTGACGTTCCGCAATCAGGAAAACGAAAACCGCCCTTGCGATCAGGCCGGATGGGCGGTTCGGCGTCGGCTGTTACAGCGGAGGAGCGATGCCGGGGCGGGTTGCCCGCGGGTCGCCCGCATCGTGCGCTTTCCACCAGCGCGCGCCGCCCTCGATGAAATCCGGCAGCGGGATTTCTTTGCCCCGCGAATCGTGAATGGCGATGTCGTCGAACCACACCCGCACGTCGAGCTCGCGCGGATCGATGCCCTCTTCCTGAGAGAACTCCAGCACATGGGTGGAGCTGTGGTCGTCGATCTCGGTATCGAAGCTGAGCAGCTCACTCCACAGGGCCCAGCCACTGTCGTCGAGGTCGATGAACTCCCAGCCGTGCAGCCGCCCGCCGCCGAAGCTGCGGATTGCCTCGCCGAGGCCGTCCAGTTGCAGCGGCAGCACCCGTGGTTCCATATCGTCCCAGTGCTGCGCGCGCAGTGACGCGGCGACCCTGCTCACGCCGGTGAATACCACCCGGACCCGGTAATCGTCGGATGCCGTTCCCTTCTCCGGAAGCGTCAGCACCTCGAGGTCGAGGTGTAGCTGATTGGTCGCCTCGTCTACCGCGAGGCCGAGGCACGCGGCCTCGGACAACGCGACATTGAGGCCCGCTGTGTCCATTCCGCCGAGTAGCCCCCTGCTCACGTCCATGTCTTCAGGCTACCGACCGCCACTGCCTGTGCCGGGTATTTCATATTCTCGTCGGTTTCGCGTTCTGCATGGAACCGAAAGCGGCCCGGCGCCGTCCAAGTAAGTATCGGAGCCTCCATCGCTGCAGGTTCCGAGGTGGGTGACGAATGGCCGCTCCGGGATGGATACGGAGGGGAGTCCCGGATCGGTCGTTCGGATCACTCGCTTCACCAGGGCACCCTGGTGCACCTGGAGCCGCAGCTCCGGGGCGGACGGTCGGTAACCGATCAGTTGCTTGATAGCCACAGACTGTCGGTGTGTTCTGCCCGATAGTTGGACCTGTGGATCAAGTTGTGGATTATGTGGATAACTTCGACCGACCTATGCACAACCAGCATCGCAGCGAGGGCGCGGTCACGTTCCGGAAGGCAAACCATACCTGATGTCGCGGGTCGCGGTCGAGTCTCCCGCCCCGCCCCGGAACTGCACGTCAGCCCGCCGCCCATGGCAGGATCGAAACTGTGACGAGCCCCCACGTTCTGTCGGTCGCGGTGGAGGACGTGCCCGCCGATTTCGACGGCAGCGTGCCCGCGTCGGCCGACACTCCGCGACCGATCCTGCTCGACGTCCGCGAGGATGACGAGTGGCAGCTCGGGCACGCGCCAGGCGCGATCCACATCCCGATGGTCGACGTGCCCGCCCGGCTCGACGAGCTGGAGTACGACGTCGATCTCTACGTTGTCTGCAGGCAAGGCGGCCGGTCGCTCCAGGTGGTCGAATACCTCACGCACGTCGGCTTCGACGCCATCCAGGTTTGCGGTGGCATGGTTGCGTGGCAGCACGCGGGACGCCCCCTGGTCGCGGATGGCGACCACCAGGCGAAGATCTACTGACGAAAGAACGAGGTGCGCGGTGACTACGGTGGTGCAACCTTGTGCGCGCTGCGGCGCGCGCTGGGCCGTGCAAGGGGCGCCGATGCACTGGTGCCCGCGCTGCCGCGGCGTGCTGCTCTCGCCCGCGCCGATCGACGCTCCCACCGACCGGCGCAACTACCGATGGGTGGCGCGCAGACCCGACCAACGCGGGCGCAGGGCGCAACCCGGGCGCTCCGCAGCTCGGACGGAGACGCCCCGCTACACGCAGCCCCCGCGCTGGGGACTGATCGACCCGCCGGCGCAGGCCATTACCGCACCGTCGCGCCGGTTCGGCTTGCTGACGGACTCGGTGACCAAACTGCTTGTCGCGACCGCGGTCGTGTTCGCCGTCGGCACGGTGGCCGAGCTTGTGCGCTATCTGATCCTGCTGCGTAACCGGACCCGCCTGATTCATCCCGCCGTGCTGTTCTGCTCCGACGCGTTTGTCATCGGCTCCGCCGTGCTCGCGCTGGTGCTCGCGCTGGTGACGGCGGTGGCCGTGCTCGGCTGGCTGATCGAAACCAGGCGGGCGGCCTACGCGGAGGCCGGTCGGCGCGACCCGCGCTCATGGCGAGCGCTCGCGCTCGGGTGCCTCGTTCCGGTGGTCAACCTGCTGTGGCCGGGGATCTTCCTCACCGAGGTCGTCGCGCGGCGCGGTGATCCGCGCGCCATCCGCGCGGTTCGGATCTGGTGGGTGACCTGGGTGTTCGGTGGTGTCGTCGCGATGGCCGCACTGCTGTGGCGAACTGCGGATTCGCTGCAGGCCAAGGCGGACGGGGTGATGTTCACCGCGTTCACCGACGCAGTCGCAGTCGCCGTCGCGTTGCTGACCCTGTGGGTGCTGCGCACAATCGATGGGCATGATCTGCTCGGTCGCGGCCGGACCACGCGCCGATGGTTGATCGCGGTCGATCCCGCCGTGCCGGTGATCGAGCCGGTGCATCCCGGCGGCGTGGACCGCGAAGCCGACACCGCGCGAGCCGAGGCAACCGACGCGCCCGTGGAAGCGGACGAGGACAACGGTGCTGTGGACCGTGAGCAGGAGGAGGTTGTGTCCAAGTGAGCCAGGGCAATCGCGCGCCGTTCGTCGTCGCGCATCGAGGCGCCTCGGCGGCGCGCCCCGAGCACACGCTCGCGGCCTACGAGCTGGCGCTCCAGGAGGGCGCCGACGGCGTCGAATGCGACGTCCGGCTGACCCGTGACGGACATCTGGTGTGCGTGCACGACCGCACCGTGGACCGGACCTCCTCGGGCACTGGGCTGGTCAGCGATATGACCCTGGCCGAACTCCAGGCGCTCGACTTCGGCGGTGGCGGCGAGCGCGCCACGGTGCTGACCCTCAGCGAGCTGATCGGCCTGGTGCTGGACTGGCGCAGCAGGCCGACGAAGTTGTTCATCGAGACCAAGCACCCGGTCCGTTACGGGGCGCTGGTGGAGAACAAGGTGCTCGCCGAACTTCAGCGATTCGGCATCGCCACTCCCGCCTCGGCCGCCCATTCCCGCGCCGTGGTCATGTCCTTCGCGGCCACCGCGGTCTGGCGGATCCGCCGCGCCGCGCCGCTGCTGCCCACCGTGCTGCTCGGCGAATCGTCGCGCTACCTGGGTGGATCGGCCGCCACGACGGTCGGCGCGACCGCCGTAGGCCCGTCGGTGAAGACGCTGCGCGAGCACCCCGACCTGGTCGACAAGGCCGCCGCCGCGGGACGCGCCACCTACTGCTGGACCGTCGACGCCCCCGTCGACGTCCAGCTGTGCGCCGACCTCGGCGTCAGCTGGATCGCCACCAACCACCCCAGACGCACCAAATCACTGCTCAGCGCCGCCTGAACTGGTTACACACCTGGACCGTCGCGCGTACTTCCAAAACCGACGGCTAGCGCCTCACACAATCACATCGGCGACACTCCCGTTCTGAGTGGAGCTTGTTCAGGGGCGCTGCGCCTGTCGCAAACCGCTGGTGCCGCAGCCGCCCCCGACCGAACACACCAGATCGGCCCAACCCCCGCTTCCGAGCGCAGCGAGACCGAGCTTTGCCCCGTTCGCGGCCCGGCTCGCGTCCGAGCGGCCGACGCGTCCGCGACGAAGTCGCCAGCGTCGGTCGCTCGGACGCGAGCCATAAGGGGGCCGCGAACACGCCGCGCCCGCGCGGCCAAAAACACAGCGCTGCCAATTCAACATCTCACCCTGTAGGTTGACCCCTCGTGGGTAAGAGCAAGCGCAACAGTCCTAAGCCCGGCGGGAACCGGGCCCAGCGTCTCGCGGAGCGGCGGGCGGCGCTGGAGCAGGCGGCGCAGGCCGTCACGCGTCCGTTCGAGGGCCTGGCCGCGGAGTGTGATCTCGTCGCGCTGCGCGAGTTCGTTCCGTCGGCGACGGCGCAGCTGACGCTGGCGCCCGAGGTCGCGGCCGAGCGCACGGTCGTGCTCGCCACGGTGCTGCCTGGCGCGGTGGCCGCGCTGGTCCGGGCCGATGATCAGCCGAGTGGCTACGTCGGTGCGCAGGTGCAGTTCCAGGGTGCCGATCCGGCCGCTGATCTTGCCGCGGCGATCCTGTGGACGCAGTCGGCCGAGCCCGGCGACTCGCTGACCTCCGTGGAGAGCGTGGCGGGCGGCCCTAGGTTGGCCGACGTGATCGATCCCGGTGTGGCGCTGGATCTCACTGTGCACCAGGACTTCGACTGGTGGGTGCCCGAGGGCGTCGATCCCGACCCGCAGGTCGCGGCGACTATAGAGCAGGCCAAGCAGGCGATCATGCCGTCGGCGAGACTCGGGCTGGACGCGGACGTGATCGGCGCGGCCTGGTGGGTGGACGCGGGCGAGAAGGCCCACATCCGCTGGGTCCGGCCGGAGGAGGAAGACAATCTGATGCAGGCCCTGGCCCGCCTGCACGCGTCCGGTGGTCTGCACCTCGGTGACGGTTCGCGGTTCGCGGGTTCGTTCCGCACGCACGGCCTGCTGGTGCCGGTGTTCGACCTGGATCGTGAGCGGCACGCCGACGAGTGGGTGAAGCCGGCCATCGAGTTCGGCGCCCGGCTGGCCGAGGCGTTGGCCACCGATGTTCCGCTGACGGCCGACGAGCGGCGTTCGCGGGACGGTCTGCGGTCTCGTCAGATCACCCTGCGCTGAGCCGGGAGATTGTCGCCGGGAATTTCGTGGGGTTCTCGATGCCACCGAACGTTGGTGGGAGGTAAGGGCAGTCCTCTGGCGAACCGATTCGGAAAGCGGAGAAGCTTTCAGTAAGGCATTCCTATAACACGGTGACAGGCCCAGCTCTTCGCGAGGAGCTGGGCCTGTCACCTTTCGGAAACGCTGTCAGACGCTGCCGCCCGCTGTCGAAGGGGCACCGGATGTATCACTGGGGCCGCTCATTTCCCTGGCGATGAATTCTTCGAGGTCGAACAGGTTCGACCCCGCGCGATCGGCGATCGTGAGCAGGGTTGTCATATTGGCGACTTCTTCGACCTGCTCCTTCAGGAACCACTGCATGAACTGCTCGCCGAGGTAGTCGCCCTCTTCCCGGGCTGTGCTCGCCAGCTGGATGATCTGGTCGGTGACCGTCTTCTCCTGGGCGAGGGCCAGCGCGATCGGTTCGCGGGCAGTCTCGAAGTGGGATTTGGCGGCGTCGACGCCGGAAAGCTCGATACTGATATCCCGATCGAGGAAGTACTGCACGATCATCATCGCGTGGTTGCGTTCTTCGACCGCCTGCGCGTAGAAGCGCTTGGCCAACTGGGGCAGATCCGCGTTATCGAACCACACCGCTATCGCAATGTATTGATGTTCGGCATTGAATTCGTGCCGGATCTGGTCGTGCAGCAGGCCATGGAATTTGCTGCGGGGGGATTCCGGATGGCTGGACATAGCAGCGACATTAGCGCTGGTCATGCCGCATGTCATCCAAGTGCAACCTTATTGAGGCTAGTGTTGCCTAATTAATTCTTCGCTGCCCCTGCCATTTTCGGCGCCGTGCCGTCGAAAGGTTGCGGTGCCTGAAGCTCGCGGGCGACGAACTCCTCGACGTCGAACAACTGGCCCGCGGCACGATCGATGACAGTCAGCAGCGTGGTCGTTCTGGCCACGTTCCGCACCTGTTCTTCGAGGAACCACTGGATGAATCGCTCGCCGAGATAGTCACCGGACACACGCGCCGCGCGGGCCAGGTCGCTGATCTGTGTGCTGCGGGTCTGTTCGAGCTCCAGCAGGAAAGCTATTGCGGCGCGAGGGTCTTCGAAGGTCGAGCAGATCTCGTCCAACCCGCCGATCTGCACATAGAAGTCACGGTCGAGCAGGTACTGCACCATCCGCAGGGCGTGCGCGTACTGCTCGCGCGACCGGCCGTAGCCGTGTCCGGCCAACTGCGGCAACCGGTTCGAGTCGAAGTACACGGCCGCGGCGAGATACTGCTGGGCGGCGGTGAACCCGTGACGGATCTGTGCGCGCAGCAAGTCGGGGAAGGACTCAGCGACATCGGTGTCCGGCATGTCACTGACGCTACCTCGTCAGCAGATCCTCGGGGACGGCCTGGTCCTTGGCGAGCGCGTCGAAGAACCGGCTCGCCTTGTCCTTGTCCCACAGCAGCACGTTGCCGCTATCGGTGTCGGCGAATCCGCCGACCGGCACCGCCGTCGTGACCGTTTCGCCTTTCAGCGCCCAGCCGAGCCTCGCCAGGTCCCAGATGTGGTCGCCGTCGTCGACCTTCAGCGACTTTGCCGTATCGGTGGCCAGCGGCCAGAGCGTGAACGGGTTGGCCAGGGTGGCACCGCTGGTCGCCTTCTTCAGGAGGGCGGCCATGAAGATCCGCTGGTTGTTCATCCGGTCCAGGTCGGCGAGGGCGGTGGCGCGGCTGCGCACGAAGCCCAGTGCCTGGGGTCCGTTCAGCCGCTGGCAGCCCGCCTGCAGGTCGATGCCCGCGAGCGGGTCGTCGATGGGCTTCGGGACGCACACGTCGATGCCGCCGAGCGTGTCGACCACGCTGGCGAAACCGCCGAAGCCGATCTGCGCGTAATGGTCGACGCGCACGCCGGTGGCGATCTCCACGGTCTGCACGAGCAGCGCAGGGCCGCCGAGCGCGAACGCGGCGTTGAGCTTGTCCTTGCCCTGGCCGGGGATGCTCACGTAGGAGTCGCGCGGCAGGCTGACCAGGGTGGTCTTACCTGATTCGGAAACATGCACCAGCATGATCGTGTCGGTGCGCTCCGGCCCGACCTCACCGCCGGTGGCGAGCTCCTGCTCCTGCTCGGGGCTCAGGCCGCCGCGTCCGTCGGAGCCGACCAGCAGCCAGTTCGTTCCGGGTGTGTTGCCGACTCGGTCGGCGTAGTTCGCCAGGGCGGGGATCCGGTTCAGCGAGCCGTCCAGCTGGACGACGGCTCCGACCGCCGCGAGCACCAGCACCAGCAGGAACACCAGGAACCAGCGGAAGGGGCGGCGCTTGCGGCGAGGTCGCGGAGCTCTCGGCGGTCGCTCGCCGCGTGGCGGCGGTGGCGGTGGCGGAGGCGGACCTTCGCGGTACGGCCGAGGCTGCTGTGGCGGTGCGTGTGGCGGTCCTTCGCCGTACCGGACCGGGCGCTGCGTGGGGGCGTGCGGTGGGCCTTCGTGGTGCGGGACCGGGCGCTGGGTCGGCGCATGCGTGCGTGCCTGCGAGGGTTTGCGTGGCGGCATTCGCGGCGGCACCGGCGCCGGCGGGACCTGCGAATAAGCGAGCGGTGGCGGATACGGACCCGATGTGCCGTCGCGGCGCAACACCTGGGTGGGCTCGATGCGCGGTGGTTGTGGATCACCCGCCGCCGGCGCGCCGCCCCGCGCCGGCGGCACACCGGGCCGGCCGGGCGGCGGCACCCGGCGCATCCGCGCGTTGCGCTGGGGGTCGTCGCCGTTCATCACTGAGACTCTACTTATCGGGTGGGCTTCGGGTGCCGCGTGTGTCAGCACCGCGGTGAACGCTGTCCTCCGTAATTCGCGGGGGAAACCCAGCCGTTAGCGCGCCGGAGGGAACAGTTGCGTCACGGAAGCCACGAAACATGGCCGCGCAGAACGGTATAGCCGAGGTAGGCGATCGTGTCGATGGTCGCATGCGCCAGCACCAGCGGCCACAGCCGGTTCGTGCGCTGCCAGTAGCGCCCGAAGACGAATCCCATCACCACGTTCCCGAGCCCGCCGCCCAGACCCTGGTACAGGTGGTAGCTGCCACGCAGCAGGGCTGAGGCCAGCAACGCGGAGTTCGCCGACCAGCCGAGCTTGCGCAGCCGGGTGATCAGAAACGCCACCACGACGACCTCCTCGGCCACCGCGTTTGCGCAGGCCGACAGGATCAGCGCGGGCAAACGCCACCAGTAGTCGCCGAGCGAGGCAGGCACGATCGTCACGCTGAAGCCCAAGGTGTGCGCGACGAGATAGAGCGCGAGCCCTGGCAACCCGATGATCGCGGCGAGCACCATGCCGGGCAGCACGTCCGCGCGCCACCGGATCCGGTTCGCCAGGCCGATCAGCCGCGGTCCCATGCCGCCACGCCACAGCAGATACAGGCCGAGCGCCGCCCACCCGGCCAGGCGCAGCACACTGAGCAGCTGGAAGAGCAGATCGATCGTGGATTGGGTGGATCGCGACGGATTCAGCGCGACGGTCCGTTCGCGGACGCCGCCTGGTGCGAGCGCACTGTCCACCAGTGAGAGGGCCGCATTCAGCCCACTCAGGCCGAATGTGACGAGCAACACCACGAGGATCTCGAGTTTGATCCCGAGCCGCTCCCGAGCCGTCGGCTCGGCCTCGTCCCACTCGGCACCGGACTTCGCACGCATGGGTCGAATCTATTGCGCGCGGACCGCGGGGTGCGCGGCGCGTCAGTGTCGGACTTCCTCGGATCGGGATCGATGCGACCGCGAACCCGGATCCCGAGGGGCTGGTCGACGAAACCGCGGCCATGGTCGGGAGCTGGTTGCGGCCGGCTCCGTGAACCGCGAATCAGATGCGGCGAAGGCCGTTGAGGAACGGGCAGCCGGCCAGGGTCCGCACGGCACGGCTGAGCGCCTCGATATCGTCGGCCGGTGCGCTGAACGGCAGGCGGAAGTCGTGGTCGCCGTCGAGTCCTTCGACGCGCAGGGTGAGGCCGTAGCGGTCGATGGCCAGCGGGTGCACGATGCCGCGCTGAAGGCTGGGCGGCAGGTGCCGGGCCAGCTGGGCGAGGACGTCGGCGTGGTCGGCGTCCATATGCTGCAGCCAGGCGGATTCCATGGCGCAGAACGGATCCGGTTGGGCCAGCCGTAGCTCGTCGCTGCTCACCGATTCCGCACCGGTCGAGTCGGCCACCACCGCGGAGCCGATTACCAGCCGCAGCAGGGTCGCGCCGTGGCCGATGTCGAGCAGGCCGGGATGCGGGTTCTCCTTGGCCACTTCGCCGGCCAAGGCGCGTTGCGCCCGGGCGGGTACCGCGCGTATCCAGCCGCGCAACCAGACCAGTGCGCGCACCGGTTCGCGTAGCGGCAGCGGTGCGTGGTCGGTCAGCTCGAGCACCGCGGGCGCTCCGCTGTCGCCCGAATTGCTCGCCAGAAACGCCGCGACCGAGGTGGTCGGCACCGCGATCACCGTGTCACCGCACTGACGCACGTGGTGCACCGAGGTCGGCGTCGTGTCGATGCCCGGCATGGCCAACACCGCCTGCTCGGCATGCGCGCATGCGCTGCGTACCCGTTCGGCGGTGGAAGGTGCGACGGTCGGGGTCGGACGCGGCATACAAACCTCCGGTAGTCGGGCGCCAGAATGATTAGGTTACCCTAAGCTAAGTGAGTGGGGTGGGATTTAGCAAGCGCTCCGATCGACCTGATCGGAGCGAGATTCCGCAGGCCCCGCGAATCGCCTGCGTTCGAGCCGCCTCGACGGGTTGTTACCGTGAAGACGTGGCAGAGCGGACGGAAGCGGCCGGGGAACCGGTGCTGGTGACGTTGTCGGCGCCCGCCCGGCGCAGTCTGGTCGACGATTTGGTGCGCGGTGTCGGCGCAGGCGCGGCCGCGCCGATCCTCAGGCTGGATGCGCCGGACGCGGAGATCGCCGATTTCCTCGCAGGTGTGGCGCACGCCGACAGCGGTTTCGTAGCACGCACTTCGTCCGGCGAACGAGCGCTGGCCATTGTCGCCGCTACGGCCGCAGCGTTGTGCGGCGACGACATCCGTGCCGCACTGAGTAACCCCGACGTCGCATTCCTCACCGCGCTGAAACCGCCCGCGGTCGAGGCCGTCCGATCGGTCCTGCTCGCGATCGAAACCGAGGCCGCCGACCAGGTCACCAGTGCGCTGAGTGTGTTGACCGGCAGCTGAGCCGCACACTTACGGCCGCCGTACACCCGTCGCGTGTGGCATGCTCGGCGCAATACGCGAAGGGCCGGGCGAACACGCAAGTACTGTCGTAACCGTGCCGCGAATCGCGTACTTCGGGCCGTCCGGAACCTTCACCGAGATGGCCCTCGCCGAACTCGAATCCTCGGGGGCCTTCTACGGGCCCGTCGAGCGGGTCGCCGCGCCCAGCCAAGGCGCCGCGCTGGACCTGATCCGCTCCGGCGACGTCGAGGGGGCGGTGGTGCCTATCGAGAGCTCGGTCGAGGGCTCGATCTCGGCGACGCTCGACTCCCTGGCGATCGGCCCGCGCCTGCAGATCATCGCCGAAACCGAGCTCGAGGTGAGTTTCACGATCCTCGGCAAGCCGGGGACGACCAAGCAGGACGTGCGCACGCTCGCCGCGTATCCCGTTGCCGCCGCCCAGGTGCGGTTGTGGGTTTCACGGCACCTGCCGCACGCCCGGTTGTACACGTCGGCGTCCAATGCCGCAGCCGCGGAAGACGTAGTGGCGGGCAATGCGGATGCCGCCGTCTCGACGGCGTTGGCGGGGGAACGGCTCGGGCTGGTCGCGCTGGCCTCCGGTGTCGCCGACCACGAGCAGGCGATCACACGTTTCGTGCTGTGCACCCGACCCAGGGTGGCGCCGCCCGCCACCGGAACGGACCGCACCTCGATCGTGCTCGAGCTGCCGAACGAGTCCGGTTCGCTGATGCGCGCGTTCGCCGAGTTCGCCACGCGCGGTATCGATCTGACCAGGATCGAGTCCCGTCCGACCCGAACCGGCATGGGCACGTACCGTTTCTATCTCGACTGCGTCGGGCATATCGACGACACGGCGGTGGCCGAGGCGCTGAAGGCGTTGCACCGCACCGCA
Organism: Nocardia sp. NBC_01730; assembly: GCF_035920445.1. NCBI lineage: Bacteria > Bacillati > Actinomycetota > Actinomycetes > Mycobacteriales > Nocardiaceae > Nocardia > Nocardia sp. NBC_01730. Next base: position 6,077,645 of record NZ_CP109162.1, read on the forward strand.
CGGATCCGCTTTCTCGGATCCTGGGCGGCGACCTCGGCGACCGGCACGCCGCCGCCATCGGACGAAACGGCGGCGGAGTGGTTGGTTCAGCTGAGAAAGGGGGTGGCGGACCTGTGAGTGGAAGGTTGATCCTGGTCCGGCACGGAGAGACCGAAGGGAACGTCGCCAAGCTGCTCGACACCAGGGTGCCGGGCTTCCCGCTCACCGAACGCGGTGCCGCACAGGCGAAGACGTTCGGCGAGGGGCTGCTCGATCCGCCGAAAGTTCTGCTCAGCTCGGCGGCGCTGCGTGCACGGCAGACGGCGAACTACATCGAGGCGGCCACCGGTGTGACCGCCACCGTGCTCGATGGTCTGCACGAGGTGCAGGCCGGTGACCTGGAAGGACAGCACAGCGAAGAGGCGCACCGGACCTTTCAGCGGATCTACCGTGCCTGGCACGACGGTGATCTCACCCGGCGAGTGCCAGGAGGGGAATCCGGCCAGGATGTCCTGGACCGCTTTCTGCCCGCGATCGTGCAGTTGCGGGAGACCTATCTGACGCCCGAATCGGGCGATGGTGATGTGCTGCTGGTCAGCCACGGCGCCGCCATGCGACTCGTCGGCCGCGCGCTCACCGGTGTGCAACCACCGTTCACGACGAACAACCACCTGGACAACACCGAAACCATCGAGCTGGTCTCGATGCCAGACGGTGGGTGGGAGTGCACACGCTGGGGGCGGTTCACCCCACCGTTCGGTGACGACGTCGCGCCGACTTCCGACGACCCGATGGGTTAGGCCGAACGCCCACTGGCAGTGGGACGGCCGGTGGCCCACACCGGGGCCGGTCGGCAGTGCGCCGCGGACAAGAATCCACCGACCGGTGCGCATTCCACACACCCTCCCGCCACGTGCGAAACAGATCTATGCTCGGCTAGTGGGCCGTTCCCGCAGATATGCCGATGCGGCACTGCGGATCATTTTCACCGCCAGCGCTTACTTCCTGGCTGCTCAGATCGGGCTGCGACTGGCGCTGGTGGGCAACCAGGTCACCCCACTCTGGCCCCCGACCGGGGTCGGCCTCGCGTGCCTGCTGCTGTTGGGATTGCGGATCTGGCCGGGCATTGCCCTCGGCGCGTTCGCGGTGAACATCCTGCTCGGACCGACGGCGCTCGCGGTACTGATAATCGCCGCCGGGAACACACTGGCACCGATCGCCGCGTATCTGCTGCTCGAGCGGGTGGGATTCCGTCGGAATTTCGACAGGGTCACCGACGCGCTGGCGCTGGTCTTCCTCGGTGCCATGGTGGGAATGCTGATCAGCGCCACCGTAGGCAGCCTGACCCGCGTCGTCGTCGGCGCCACCCCCGCACGCGAGTTCTGGGCGGCCTGGTCGGTGTGGTGGACCGGTGACGCGATGGGTGTGCTCATCGTCGCCCCGCTGATCCTCGTCGCCTGGTCCTGGCGAATACCCACGCGGGTCAACCCGTTGCGGGTACTCGAGGCCGTGACAGTGATTCTCGGCACGTTCGTCGTCGTTCTGGTGGCCACGCTCCAGTCGGCAAACCTGCTGTTCATGATCTTCCCGTTCCTGATCTGGGCGGCACTGCGCTTTCATCTGTCCGGCGCGCTGCCGTGCGCCTTGGTCGGGTCGGTCGTCGTCATCTTCGCCGCTTCTCGGAACTTCTCCACATTCATCGGCCTCGACCTCACGGCCAGGATGATCACGCTGCAGGCATTCAACGGGTCCGTCGCTCTCACCGCCCTGCTGCTCGCGACGATCACGGCGCAGCGCGACCGCGCCACGGCAGCTCTTGACGATGCCTGTGCGCAACTCGCCCAGGCGGCAATCATCCTGAATCAGGGCCGCCCGCTGGAGGGCCTCATCGACATCCTGCACCAGGTCAAGTCGCCCATCCAGTGATCCGCGCCCGGGATACAGGTGGTCGCCGATCAGCATGGTGCGGGGCCCACGGTGCGCGCCAGGACCGTCGGCGCAGGAGCCATGCACTTACCTGAGTGCCGTCGCGTGTCAGGACACCGCGTGTTCAGGAAAGCTTCGGGTTCCTCGGGAAGTCTTCGCGTTCCGGCAGCGAGCTGATCAGATCCTGCACTGCCGCGCGCAGTCGTGCGGTGGTTCCACTGCTGAGTGACGTCCACTTGACGCCGTCGTCGGACTTGCTCGCGGTCGCGATGAATCGTCCTGCGCGCGTGTTGAATACGGCGATGTGGTTGTCGGCCGCGTCCCGGGTGCCGTCGCCGTACATCACGCCGACGACCTCGGCATACGAGTGGATCTCGACCAGGGCGGCGGCCAGGGTCCTCGCATCGTGTGCAGGGTTGCCGACTTTCGTCAGCCGTTCGGCGGTGGCCGCGGCGTCACCGGTGGCTGCGAAGATCGTGGCGAGCTGGTCGGTCGGAGCGTTCATACCGTAGAGCTCCAGCGGTTCGGCGTAGCCGAGTGCCGCAAGCACCGTGCCAGGCAGATCGGTCCCTGCCTCGTCGATGACGTAGGAGTCCTGCCCGCGAAGAGTGACGACCGAGAGGTCGTCGCTCTTCGCCAGACAGAAGCGGCTCACGTACCCATCGACAACCAACCGCAGCGCGATGATCCAGTGCGGCCGGTTCAGCGCGCGCAGCCGGTCCTCCAGATCGAGGTGCACCACATCATCGATGAGTAGCTCCCGCTGGATGAGGGACTCGGCGGCCACGTCCATCGCCGCCTTGTGGTGGGTCACGTTGTCGTAGCGTCCCCTCGCGTTCAACACGACCGGGACCTCGATCTCCAGCTTCTCCAGGAGAAACTGCATCTCGTCGAGCGACAGGACGACCGCCTCGAGCGTCGATGGGCCGTGGCCCGCACCGAGTACGGTCACCTAGCCGTCCCGCTGAAGTCACCGCCGCCGATGACTCCATCGGCGGCAAACCGACCGTCGTTGAAGTGCTCGGTCGACCGCAGGTAGTCCCGGCCGTTGTGCTCGGCCCCATCGTCCTCGGCACTGCGGGCCTGGTTCCCCAGCAGGGGGTTGCCGTTGCCTGTATTCGCCGACCGGACCGGCGCCGCGTCGACCCGGTTGACCGCGACGGTCTCCTGCGCTGGGGAGCCGCCGACCGTACCGTTCGTGCCCCAGCCTTCTGGGAGCTTGAGGGAGCCGTTGTTCATGCCTGCCGGGGACCCGGTGCCGGAGAACGACACGGCGCGGGTCGTGGCGGCGCTACCGGCGGCAGCCACACCGGCGCCCATGGCCATCGGAGCGATGCCGGACATGGCGGGTGCGGTGTTGGTGGCCGCCGCTATCGCACTGCCCGCGACATTGCCAACGGTCGAAACACCGGTGGTGGCGATCGAACCGACAGCCTGGGCGGCCTGTGTGGCAGCGCTCGCCACGCCGGGGTTGCTCAAGAACGCCTGCGTGGCGGCAATGGCCGTCTGGATCGGATCGGCCGGTACCTCAAACGCCGCGTCTGCCGCCTGCCCCGGGTTGGCCGTTCCGGCGCCGCTGGCGATCGGCGGCGGCATCAGGAACTCGGCGGGGGTCGCGAGCATGGCGCTTGTCGCGGCCTCATAGGTCTCCATGACCAGCGCGGCACGGATGTCCATGAGGTTCCTTGTGACCTCCGCGGCCTCGAAGGCGCCGGTCAACACCCCCGGCGGGTTCGCGGAAGCGGCCAGTGCGGTGTTGACGGCCGCGATCTCCGGCGGGCTCGGCATCGCCAGCGCGGCGACGGTGTACGCGATGACATTCCCCGCTGCTTTCGCGCCCATCGCGGCGGCTTGGACGCCCTGCTGTTCGGACCAGCCGAGGAAACCCGTGAGCTTGCCCAGCACGGCGATACCGTTGATGCCCTGCATACCGACGCCGAGTTCGGCCATTACCCTGGCGACGGTCGTTGTCGCGTCGACCCAGGCGGCGGTGAGCCCACCCCAGGCGGTGGCGGCCGCCGAGATCGGAATCGCGTGCGCGCCCGCGTGAAGGGTGGCCGAATTGATCTCCGACGGCCGGGCGGCCCAGATCACCCCGGTGACTCCTGCAACCATGTTTGTCTTCTCCCCTGACTAGGTGTTGCTGACGGGTCTCGGTGTCGGAACTACACCTGGATGGCGTTGATGCCCGTGGCGCGCACCACATCACCCGCGATGTGCTGGGCCAACTGCATGCGCAGCGTTGCCGCGGCGTGGTGGCATTCCAGAATGGCCTGCGCGACAGCACGATCGTGGGACATCGCCCCTTGGTTGAAATGGCCTGCGCCGAGGAACGAGACTTCCTCCGCGCCGGAGGGCAACACGTGCGTCGCGGGCGCGGTTATCGCTGCTGCGGCGGCCAGCCGCTCGGCAACGAGGTCGAGCTCGGCCGCGGCGGCGAGAATGGCTTCGGGTGCGATCAGTACATGTCCGACCATGACTCGACTCCTTCTAGTGGTTATGGGGCGGAACCACGAGAATTCCCCCTACGAGTGATAGGACGCGACAGCAACGCGATCGGTTCCATCGGATCCCCTACTTTCCGGTCTCCCTGCTGATTACACACCCAACGTTCCGGGTACGCCATTCAGCTCGATCAAGACTAGCCCCATCCCAGCTCATGCAGACGGTCTTCGTCAATCCCGAAATAGTGTGCGATTTCATGGATCACAGTGATCGCCACCTGTCGCACCACCTCCGATTCATCGGCGCAGATGTCGAGAATGGCGGCGCGGTAGATCGTCACGGTGTCCGGAAGCGCTCCGCCGTAATGGCTGTCGCGTTCGGTGAGCGCGATGCCGTGATAGAGCCCGAGCAGATGTGGATCCTCCGGATCGCGCGGTTCGATCAGCACGACCACGTTGTCGATCGCGCGGGTCAGCTCGGGCGGGATGAGATCGAGCGCGTCACCGACCAATTCCTCGAACCGGTCCGCGGACATCGAGACGGACATCGGCGCCGGTCTACCTCGGCTGGGACTGCGGCGGCAGCGGAGCCGCGCCGGGCAGCGGTGCGGGGGTCGAGCGCCCGTTGTTCGGCGGCGGCACCGGTGCCTGGCCGTTGATCAGGATGTCTCCCCTGGCCGAACCGGTGATCGGCGCGAAGCCTTCCCGATCGGCACCCTTGCCTAGCATGCAATCCAGCTTGCGACTGCCCGCCATCCAGCTGCGGGCGTCGATGTAGTCGAAGAACAGAGTCAGCGTCTTGTTGCGGATCACGTCCGGGCCGCCGAGATAGTCGGTCGAAGTCCGCGCGCACTCCTCCTCGACGAACTTGTCCTGCTCCTCCTTCGGCGGCGGTCCGCCGTTGAAGCGCGTGCCCAGGTCGACGGTGGAGACGATCTCCACGGCGTGTGGCTGTGCGCAATCCACCGGATCGGTCGGCAGGTTTTGGTTGATGCCGAGGCACATGCCCTGCTCGTACACCTTGGACTGGTCGTGCTCGGCGGCGCGGCCGACCGAGGGTGGCGTGCCCGTGCTGGCCGCTACCTGCAGTCCGCAGCGCAGCGTGCGGTCACCGTGTTGCCAGCCGTCCGGGCTGGGATACATCAGGCCGACGATGTACTTGCCTCGCGGATCGAAGTGCCCGGACATGTACTCCTGCACGGCCGGAACGCAGTGTTCTTCCTTCAGTTCGGTGAGCCGCAGTGAGTCCGGGAACCGCGAGCCGGGGCCGAACTCCTTGCCCGGATACCTGCTTATGTCGATATCGGCCGCGACCTCGAACATGTGCTTGCTCGAGCAGTTCACCTTGACCAGGTCGGACCGGTCGTTCCTGGTCCAGCTCAGGCAGTCGCCCGTCGCGGCGGTGCCGAACTCTTTGTCCAGCACGGTCTGCGCCGGCGAGCCCGGGTTGTGCGCCGCAAGGCCCTTCCCGTTGTCGAAGCCGGTCACGAACAGCGTCACCATGGCAGCCAGAACCGCGCCGACAGCCACCGCGAGCAGACCCCAGCGCAGGGTCGGCGCGGACAGGTGCAGGTTGCCGTCGGACACCGCGGCCTTCGCGGAATCGAACAACCGGCGAACCTCGTCGGCGCGCGTCGACACGCCACGCCTGAGCTTCTGCGGGGGCACTTGTGCGGGTGACATCGCGATCCATCATGGCAGTGTCAGGGCCGTGGTGCTACGACCTGGCCTGATCGACACGAGCCCGCGCGTCGGGTCAGCCGCGCAACGCCGACAGGAAGATCCCGGGCAGCCTGGCCGGGTTGGCGCTCGCGTAGAACTCGGTCAGCCTCCGTCCGGTCGTCGCGGCGGTGGCGTTGTCGACGAACCACGGCGGCTTCGGCGAGAGGGTGGGCTCGCCGCGCAACAGCGAGCGCGGCGCGGGCCGGAATGGACCGCGCACCACCGTGCGCTCCACGTCGTCCAGGAGGAAAGCGTTGTGCACCACGCCGATTCCGCTCTGCACGTCGTCCAGGGTGTGCCCGGGGAAGGCCCCCCATGCCGCGCGCGGCGCGAGGAAGGCAAGCCCGGTCCAGGTGTTCACCGCGATCGCGCCGTAGCGCAGCCGCTCGATCGCGCGGTCGAAACCGATGCCGAGCCTGCGGATGGTCGCCGGATGGGCGATGACGTTCGCGCCGAGCGTTCCGGTCAGCTCGGTGTTCGCGAAGTCCACTGCATGGTGCACGAACGCACCGCCCAGGTGAGGCAGTTCGACCACGCCGAGCACGGGAGAGAAGTATTCGGTGCGCAGCAGCGGCGTGTCGGTGCGCGGCAGCTGCTCGACCAGGACCCGGCCCGCCCCGGGCCCGAGGCGCTCGGCATCCGGATAGGATGCCAGCGCGTCCGCGACACGCCCATCGCTGCCCGGGTAGTACGCGGCGCGCCGCGGCGCCCGCTCGATCGCGGTACGCAGCTCGGCGAGGAACCTGTCCTTGCGATCCCAGTCCGCGCTGAGCACGATCGCCTGCGCGGCGACGCAGTTGTAGCCGCCGTTGTGCAGCCGGTGGGTCGCCACATGCTGCGCTTGGTAGCGCAGGTCGGCGTCGGACCAGTCGCCGGGCACCACGATGGTCGGCGAGACGCCGCCCAGCTCGCTGGTGATCGGCTTGTCCAGCAGCGGCCGGTGCTCCTTCTTGCGCTCCAGCCCCTCCTGGCCCGGCCCCCACACGATCGTGTCGTGCGTGTGTGCGCTTCCGGTCATGTGCACGTGCGCGACGTCGTCGTGGTGTACCAGGTAGCTGCCCTCCACCGCGCCTCCGGTGAGAATCCGGAGCACGCCCAGCTCGAGCAGCGGTGCGAACACCATCTCGAACACCGTGTACAGCGGGTCGGTGATCGGGTTCAGCTTCAGCGCAACCACCCGATTGTGCGCGTACAGCTCGTAGAGCGCGTCGAGCGGCGCGATCGAGGTGATGTTGCCCGCGCCGAGGACGGCGCCGATCCCGCGGGTCGCAGTGGGATCCAGCTGGGCGAGCCCGGCCCGTTTGCGCGCGGTCTCCGCGTCGACGCCGGGACGCAGCCACACTTCGCCGCGGAAGCCGTTGAGCAGGAGCCGGTCGTATACGCCCCGTGGAAGGATCGGCACCGCGACCCGTCCGCCCGGCGCTTCCTGCAGTGCGATGCCGGCCAGCGGGCTGTACCCGGTCTCCAGCGCGGAGAGGGTCGCCGAGAGCGCGGCGGTGGCCTGCAGCAGGGTGAGCGGGCCGGACATCCACTCCTCGCCGACCAGCGACGAGTCCGCGTCCAGTCCCTTGATGGTGCGTGCCGCGCGTACCCAGTCCTCGGCGAAGCGGCCGGTTCGGGCGTGGATCTCGTCGAGAAGTTCGCGGCGACGGCGCAGCGAGGTCGCGGCCCACGCCTTCTCGCCTGCGGAGAGGTCGGCCAGCGCGTTGTCGATGGCTGTCTCGTCGAATGGGGTACCCACAACCCAACTATGCGCGCGATCCTGGGCGGTTGGCTCACATCCTGGGATATCGGCGTGAAACGGCAATACTGCGACCACTAGGCTGATGGCCCATGATCGACCTCCGATTCCTGCGGGACAACCCCGACGCGGTCCGCGCCTCGCAGCGCGCCCGCGGCGAAGACCCCGCCCTCGTCGACGCCCTGCTCGAGGTGGACGCGGCGCGCCGTGCCGCGGTGGCTACCGCGGACAACTTGCGCGCCGAGCACAAGGCGATGGGCAAGCTGATCGGGAAGGCGAGCAAGGAGGAGCGGTCCGCGCTGCTCGCGCAGGCGCAGGAGATGTCGGTCAAGGTCAAGGAGGCCGAGGCCGCTCAGCACGCCGCCGACGCCGACCTGGACGCCGCGCACCGCGCCATCTCGAACGTAGTGCAAGAGGGCGCGCCCGCGGGCGGGGAGGACGACTACGTCGTGCTCGAAACCGCCGGTACGCCACGGGAGTTCGACTTCGAGCCGAAGGACCATCTGGGGCTCGGCGAGTCGCTCGGTCTGATCGACATGGAGCGCGGCGCGAAGGTCTCGGGCGCGCGGTTCTACTTCCTCACCGGCTACGGCGCGCTGCTGCAATTGGGTCTGCTGCAGCTGGCCGCGCAGAAGGCCGTGACCAACGGCTTCACCATGATAATCCCGCCGGTGCTGGTTCGTCCGGAGATCATGGCGGGCACGGGGTTCCTCGGCAAGCATTCGGCCGAGGTGTACCACCTCGAGGACGAGGACCTCTACCTCGTCGGTACCTCGGAGGTGCCGCTGGCCGGCTACCACGCGGACGAGATCCTCGACTTGAGCGGCGGCGCCAAGCGGTATGCGGGCTGGTCGTCGTGTTTCCGCAGGGAGGCGGGCAGCTACGGCAAGGACACCCGCGGCATCATCCGCGTGCACCAGTTCGACAAGGTGGAGATGTTCGTCTTCACCACGCCGGAGGAGGCCGACGCCGAGCACCGGCGCCTGCTCGAGTGGGAGCGGGACATGCTCGCGGCGGTCGAGGTGCCCTATCGGGTGATCGACGTGGCCGCCGGTGATCTGGGCAGCTCGGCCGCGCGCAAGTTCGACTGCGAGGCATGGGTGCCCACCCAGCAGACCTACCGGGAACTCACCTCGACCTCCAACTGCACCACCTTCCAGGCTCGCCGCCTCGCCGTCCGCTACCGCGACGAGAACGGAAAGCCGCAGATCGCAGCCACTTTGAACGGTACGTTGGCGACCACTCGCTGGATCGTGGCGATTCTGGAGAATCATCAGCAGGCCGACGGCTCGGTGCGCGTTCCCGCGGCACTGGTTCCGTTCGTCGGCACCGACGTGTTGCGACCGCCGAACTAGGCGCGTGCAATGATCTTCAAGTGAATAGCCACCGGTTCGCCGCACCGGATTCCCGGGATGTGGCAACCGTCGAGATCCGTTGTGTCTAGGCTATTCCCTGTGCGAGGAATCGGGTCTCGCGGCGATACCCGAACCCGGGTACGGGCCGCGTCTGCGCTGGCGACAGCTATGGTCATGGCTCGAACCACCGGGGCGTTCTACGTCATGGGTGGGATTCTTGGTCTGCTGATTACCGGAATCGCCCCTGGTGACGAGGGTAATCGGGCGCTGGTTGGTGGGGCGGCAGCGGTAGCGCTGGCGCTCGGTCTCACGCTGCTCGCGTGGGGGCCACGGCTGCCCCATACGATCCACCACATCTATGTCGCGATCGCGACGGTGCTGGTGACGATCGCGGTGCATTCGTTCCCGAACACAGTGGGCGCGATCAGCCTCGCCGCGTTCTACGTGTTCATCGCGTGCGACGCCGCGCTGTTCTTCGCCTGGTCACAGGCGGCGGCTCACATCGCTTTCGCGCTCGTCCTGTGCCTGTGGGTGCTGCCGGCGCGGCCGGTGACCCCTGCGCTGCCCTGGTGGTCGGGCCTGATACCGGCGGGGGTGACCGTCGGCGTCGGCGTGGTCGTCGGTGTGCTGACCAGGATGGCGTCGGAGGCCGACATCGACGTGCTCACCGGCCTGCTCAACCGCCGCGGCTTCGATCGGGCACTCAACACCGCGATCGAGCAGGCCACCCGGAACGGACACGGCCTGGCGCTCGTGCTGGTCGATCTGGACCGCTTCCAGAAGATCAATGATCATCTCGGTCACCGCGCGGGCGACGCGGTCCTGCAGCGGGTCGCCGATACCTGGTCCAAACTGCTCGTCCCGGACCAGCGCCTGGCCCGCTACGGTGGCGACGCGTTCGCGCTGCTGCTGCCGAACACCACCGAGCAGGCCGCGATCCTGCTCACCGAACAGCTCCGCGCGGCGGTGACCACCGGCTGTTCGGCAGGCGTGACCTCCTGGCAGCAGGGAGAGTCCGGATCGCTGCTGGTCAGCCGGGCGGACGTCGGTCTGTATCGGGCCAAGCAGGCGGGTCGCAACCGGACAGTGCTCGAGTCTTCCCGGCAGCTGCCGCTGGCGGTGGAACTGCGCGAGGCGATCGACCGAGGCGCCCTCGACGTGCACTACCAGCCGATCGTCAGCCTGACCGAGGGCGGCGGCAAGGCGGTCGGCGTCGAGGCGCTGCTGCGCTGGTCATCCAGTGCGCAGCCGGACGTCACCACCGAAGGCCTGATCCGCGTCGCCGAGGAATACGACCTTATCTCCGACCTGGACGAACTGGTGCTGCGCAGGGCATGTGCGGACGCGGCGCGACTGCAGGAGACTTTCGCCCAGCTCGATCTGACCTTGAACGTGAACGTCAGCGGGCTCGAGTTGGCCGAGTCCGGTTACGCCGACCGGGTGGCAAACATCCTCGCCAGCACCGGCTGGCCTGCCGATCAGCTGGTGCTCGAGGTAACCGAGAGCGAGCTGGCCGCCGAATCTCAGACCGCGATCGCGAATCTGCATACTCTGCGCGAGCGGGGCGTGCGCATCGCCATCGACGACTTCGGCACCGGGTACTCCTCGCTGAGCAGGCTGGCGACCCTGCCCAGCGACATCCTCAAGGTCGACCAGTCCTTCGTCGCCGCGATCCGCTCGGACTCGCCCGCGCCGCCACTGCTTGGTGTGATCGCCGCCCTGTCCAGCGCGCTCGACCTGCAGGTGATCGCCGAGGGCGTGGAGACGGAATACCAGGCCGCGGTGCTCACCGAGCTGGGCTTCGCGCTCGCCCAGGGCTACCACTACAGTGACTCGCATCCAGTGTCCGAGCTGATCAGCGACCTCAACGAGCACCAGGGCCGGGTCGGCCCCGGCGTCGTGGACCGAGAACTCGGCGACGGAGACTCGATCCACGCCAACGGCTGGGTGCCGATGTCTTGATTCCGTCGGCGCTCGGTGGCTGATTCCCTCGACACGGGTGCCTCGATCTCTTGGCGCCGTGTGGCTGATCGGCGCAGGAAGCTAATTCTCTTGACGCCGTGTTGCGACGGTGTACATGCTGACGACATGCGTTTGCTCATCTATGGCTCTTGATTCGTCGAATCGCTGCGCGCCCGTCCGACGGGTAGCGCCCACACCGGGCAGCCCCTCAGCCTGCACTCGCTGACAGTTCGGGCCGTGCTCTTCAAGAGCATCGGTGAATTGATCCCGCTCTACGCGCTCTATGCCCTGCTGTTCGCCGACCATGGCATGAGCACGATGCAGATCTCCGTGCTGTTCGCGATATGGTCGACGACGTCGTTCCTGCTGGAGGTGCCTTCCGGGGCGTGGGCCGACACGGTTTCGCGACGTGCGCTGCTCGTGCTGAGCGGTGTGCTGCTGACGGCGGGCTTCATGCTGTGGACCGTCGCGCCCGGCTTCGCGGGTTTCGCCGCTGGATTCGTGCTGTGGGGTACCTCGGGCGCCTTGGCCTCCGGTACGTTCGAGGCGCTGCTCTACGACGACCTCACCGCCCGCGGCGAATCCGCCGCCTACCCGCGCATCCTCGGCTACACGCGCGCGGGTGCGGAAGCGGCCGTCGTGGTCGCAATCCTCGCCGCGACCCCGCTCTACCGCTACGGCGGCTACGCGCTCGTCGGCTGGTCCAGCGTCGCGTTCGCCGCCGTGCACGCGGCACTCGCACTGTCGTTGCCCACGGCGCCGAAGGCGGTGTCCGCGGTGGACGTGGACGATCTGGAAGACGAGGTGTCGGCCCCCTTCGAGGCGCATCCGACAGTGCACGACGCCGCACTGTGTGCGGGAGTGTCCGTGCCGGAACGGCATGTCACTCGGCCACGGCCGTTCGCGCGATACCTCGGCATGCTGAAGGCCGGTGTGCGGGAAGCGGTTCGGGTTCGAACGGTGCGCTATGGCGTGCTGTTGGAGGCGCTGCTGTTCGGCATCACGGCATTCGACGAGTACTTCGCTCTGCTGGCGGAGGAAGTGGGCGTCTCGACCGCGGTGGTTCCGTTGCTGGTCGGTCTCACCGTGCTCGGTTCGCTGACCGGTTCGGTGCTGGCCGGCCGCACCGAGGGCATGTCGGGGCGGACGATGGCGACCGCGGTTGGCGTGGCGGGTGTCTTGTTTCTCGGCGGCGCGCTGATCGCCGGGCTGGCGGCGCGACGCCCCGACGCCGTCTATCTGCTGACCGGCCTCGGATTCACGGCGATCGGCATCTCCTACGGCATCGTCTACAACGCGGGAGTCGTTGCGGGAGCCCGCCTCCAAGACGCCATCGAGGGCAGTGCCCGAGCCACGGTCACTTCGGTGTCCGGCCTCCTCGGCGAAATGGTCGCCCTCGCGGTCTTCGGCTTCGCCGCCCTGGCAACCATCTGGTGCTCCATGTCCACCCTCTTGGCCCTCCTAGGCGCCACCATCCTCGCCACAGCCGCCTGCACCCCTCGCTGGCTCCCCCAACGACCACCCACGCCGCCGAGCGGCACATAATGGAGAGGGCTACACGTTTGGCTCAGCCATGTGTCACTCGTCGCGGGGGTCGGTAGCGTGCGGGGTATGACCGCGGAGGTGAGGCTCGGGCTGCTTTTCGGGTTCGGTATCGGCGCCGGTGTCGCGGTGCAGGGGCGGATCAATGGTGCGCTCGGTGCGCGGCTGCACGACGGGATTGCCGCCGCCACTATCAGTTTCGGCACCGGGCTCGCGGTGCTCGCGGTGGCATTCGCGTTCAGTGGGCGGCTGCGCGACGGTGCGCGGCAGGTGCGGCGGGCGTTGTCCGACGGCGTGCTGCGGCCGTGGCAGCTGCTCGGCGGTTTGTGTGGCGCGTTCTTCGTCGCGTGCCAGGGACTCACCGTCGCGGCCATCGGCGTCACGGCGTTCACCGTGGCGACCGTCGCGGGGCAGTTGCTCAGCAGCCTGGTCGTCGACAGGCTCGGACTCGGCCCGAGCGGCCGCACGCCGATAACGGCGGTGCGCCTGGTCGGTGCGGCGCTCAGCGTGCTTGCGGTGCTGGTGGCCGGGTTCGGCTACACCAGAGCCACCGGTGGCCTCTCTGTCCCCGATGCGCTGCGCGGCGCACCGACCGCGCTGCTGATCGTGCTGCCCGCGCTCGCGGGGATCGGCCTGGCCTGGCAGCAGGCAGTGAATGGCAAGGTTGGTGCCGTCGGTGGGCCGTTCTCGGCGACCATCGTCAACTTCTGCGTCGGCCTGATCGCGCTGATCGTCATCGAAGCCGCAGTGGTCTCGACCTCCGGCGGTCCGGCCGAATTCCCCACCCAGCCATGGCTTTACCTCGGCGGGTTGATCGGCGTCGCCTTCATCGCTCTTGCCGCGTCGACCGTCCGCTGGATTGGTGTCCTGCTCCTCGGCCTCACCTCGGTGGCGGGGCAGCTGACGACGTCACTCGTCCTCGACGTCCTGACCCCGACCAGCGCCGGCCTGTCGGCCACCGCGATCATCGGCTGTGTGCTGACCCTCGTCGCGGTCGGCATCGCCGCTCGGTCGCAGTCCTGAGTCGGTGCTGTCGTGGTCGCCGCGCCGGTGTGGCAGGTGTGGCCGGGCCGACGAGCAGGTGTTGCGCGGAGGAACTGGCGGTCAGGCCGGGGTGTGCTCAGGCCAGCTTGTGCGAGCGCAGTTCGTGCCCCTTGGACGTCTTACACCGTCCCGACTCCAGATCCCACTGCCAGCCGTGCAGGTTGCAGGTGAGGGTGTTGCCTTCCACCACACCGAATTTCGACAGGTCTGCCTTCAGATGCGGGCAGCGCCGTTGGACTTCCCAGCCGTCGAGTTCGGTGGAGGCGGAATCGTCGTGCGCCTCGGCGAACCAGCCGTCGGCGTAGGCGATCCGCTCGTCGGTGAGGCATTTGAAGAAGGTGTAGAGGAATTCGTTGTATCCGCCGATGCGCCAGGCCTGGAAGCGGGTGGACAGGAAGATTGTGTTCACCCAATCCGGCTCGTTGTCGCGCAGCACTGTGTGGACCAGTTCCGGTGCGATACGGAAGCCGTAGCGGTACTTGCCCTCGCCTTCGATCGGGCCGCGCACCACCCGCTTGGGGAAGTCGAGCACCACGGTTTCCTCGCCGATCACCAGGCCGACCGGGTAGCCGATGCCGGCGCAGATCAGATCGCTCTGCGCCATGATCGGCTCGAACAGCTTCTTCAGCGGTTCCAGCGGTGAGCCCTCCGCGGTGGCCCAGGTCGCCTTCTCGGTCACCAGTACCGGCGCCATCCGCTGCGCCATCCGCTCGATGTATTCGGCCTTGTTGTCGTAGATGTCGGCGGGATCGCTCGGGTGGGTCAGCGTCAGCTCGGCGCCGCGCACGTCGGCGACCGAACCGGGGATCATCAGGATCCCCCCGGAGTTGCCGTGGATCCGCATCTGCTCCAGGAAGACCACTTGGTCCGGGAAGATGTTGCCCTCGTCGCCGCGGTCGTCGTTGAGGTAGCGCAGCTCGTCGTCCAGGAACACCGGC